>JAUYBU010000534.1 GCA_030693045.1 Bryobacterales bacterium
TCTCGCCGGGATACAAGTCCCAGAGCCCGGTCGCACGCAGCGTGATCTCGCGATCGGCGCCCAGCAGCCGGCAGCGCGCGGCCTTCTGCTTGACCGACAGAACGGCGAACTCGGCGGGACCGCGCAGGTCCAGGGGGGCCGCGGCGGACCGGGGCCGGGGTTTGCGTTCCCGAACACGAGCCAGCGTCTCGGGTGGGAAGGCCGCGAGTCCCATCCACTTGCGGTAGGCGGCAAGGTAACGCGCGCCTTCCGCGCTCGGAGAGATCGCCACCTCGGAGGCCGCGACGTCGTATTCGCTGCCGTCCGCGCGGCGGCACGTCACGCTTAGCCCGCGCCGCCGGTTGCCGTCGTAGTCGAACCCGATCAGCGAGACCGGCTCGCCGATGATGAAGGCCTCGCACGGCAGAGCAAGGTGGCCCTGGCAGGCCTGCTGAAACGCCCAGAACCGGTCGTCTTCTCCGCCTGCCTCGGCCGTGATCTCGCCGATGAGTTCATCCAGAAAGGCCGGATCCAGGCCGTGGCGGATCACCTTCTTCATGAATCGTCTCTCCCTTGGCGCCGGCTCCAGCACGCCTTAGCGCGCTCGAAGTCCGAGATCGCGGCGTCGCACTATCCACCTCTTTTCGCGTTCTCGCCGGCCATGTTTCAGTCTGCCATAGCCGGCAGCGGCGGAGGGCGTCCGGAAGCTCGCCCGGTGTCAAGCCTGGGGTCCGCGGTAGCGGGCCGCCGGCCAGAGGTACCGGGCGGCGAATTGCCAGGAGTTTCCGGGTTTGCATCAAGGCGTTTGGTCGACGAATCGCCGGACGCATCCGGCGATCTCGTCCCGCACGCGGCGGAACACGGCACGCCGTTGTTGGACCGATCCTGTCGCCGCGGCCGGGTCTTCAAAACTCCAGTGCAGCCGCGCGGCCGCGCCGGGAAAGAGGGGACAGGTCTCCCTGGCGGAGTCGCAGACCGTAATCACCCAGTCGAATGCCTGGGCGACGAACTCACCGACGTGCCTGGAGCGATGAGTGGAGATGTCGATCCCGATCTCCTGCATTACCTCGATCGCGCCCGGGTTGAGGCCGGCCGGGCGGGTTCCCGCGCTCAACACCTCGAAGTGATCCCCAGCCAGATGACGGAGCAGTCCCTCGGCCATTTGGCTCCGGCACGAGTTACCGGTACACAGAAACAGGACCCGGCGCTTCCCCATGCTCTTAGGTTACGACGCCGCCGTGCGGCACGTGTCGATAGTGTCGAAACGGCCGCCAAAGAACTTCTTGTTTATCCACAGCGAGACGTTCACCAGCGAGATCAACACCGGAACCTCAACCAATGGTCCGATGACGGCGGCGAAAGCGGCGCCGTGATGGATGCCGAAGGTCGCGATGGCGACGGCGATGGCGAGTTCGAAGTTGTTCGACGCCGAGGTGAACGAGAGCGTGGCGGCCTCGGCATACTGAGCGCCCACCTTCTTACTCATCCAGAACGACGCGAAGAACATCAGCAGAAAGTAAATCGTGAGCGGGATGGCCACGCGTACGACGTCGAATGGCAACTGGACGATCATCTCGCCCTTCAGCGAGAACATCACCACGATGGTGAACAGCAGAGAGATCAGTGTGATGGGGCTGATCCGGGGAATGAACTTCGTCTCGTACCAGGCCTTGCTCTTTGCCCGGATCAGGAAGAAACGGGTCAACATGCCGGCGATGAAGGGGATGCCCAGATAGATGAAGACGCTCTTGGCGATTTCGCCCATCGAGATGTCCACCTCCACCGCCTTGAGTCCCAGCCAGCGCGGCACGGTCGCCAGGAAGAAGTACGAGTAGACGGAGAAGAAGAGCACCTGGAAAATCGAGTTAAAGGCGACCAGCCCGGCGGCGTATTCGCGGTCGCCGCGCGCCAGGTCGTTCCACACGATGACCATGGCGATGCAGCGCGCCAGGCCGATCAGGATCAGGCCGGTCATGTATTCCGGCTTGTCTCGCAAGAAGGTCACGGCCAGCACGAACATCAGCACCGGCCCAACCACCCAGTTTTGAATCAGAGAAAGCGCCAGCACGCGGCGATGCTGGAAGACGCGGCCGAGTTCCTCATACTTCACCTTCGCCAGCGGCGGATACATCATCAGGATCAAGCCCACGGCGATGGGGATGGATGTCGTACCCACACTGAAGCGGTTCAGGAAGGGCACGATGCCGGGGATGAGATACCCGCCGCCCACACCCACAATCATTGCCGTGAAGATCCAAAGCGTCAGATACCGGTCGAGAAAAGAAAGGCTGGGGGAATTCTGTTGTGTCATGGTTTCACCATCAATTCGCTGATACGCGAAATACCGAACGGACTAGCTGGATTGTGGCCAGCGCGGCCAGAAGCAGCAGCGCGAGGTCAAACACCGTATAGGAGATCCACGCGAGGCCGGTAAGCATCACCGCCCCGGCGATGGCGGCGATGGCGGCGACCCACAGGATAAGCTTGCGCAAGGCGCTCTTGCCTGCGGGCAGAGCCAAGGCGGCGGCCACGAGAATGAGACCGGCGGCGACCCAGAAGTGGTTGGCGTCCACCGTGAAGCGGTTGAACGTCATGTAGGCGAACAGTTGCGGCGTTAGCAGCGTGACGATCAAGCCGATCACACCTAAGACCAGCGCGAGAACACCGGCTTGCCGCGCCCGCGACGGAGTCACATGCGGCTGGCGCTGGAAGAAGTAGCGCGCCAGCAGGCCGAACCCCGCCACCGCCAGCAAGCTCAGCAGCAGATAAAGCGCGGGCTTGACCCAAGCCTCGCGGATGGCGCCGAGCGAAACCTGCGTAGCCGATAGTCCGATGACCTCGTAGTTCCTCCCCCAGACGCTCTTTCCGTACTCGTCGAAGGGCCTCCGCAGATTCCGTCCATCAAAGAAGGCGGCGTTGAACGCGTGGCAGTCCGTGCAACCTCCCGCTCCGAGCGCGGACCGGGCCGGCAGCACGTTATGGCTGTACTTGTAGACGGAAGCGTAAGGCGTCGCCTCGAAAGCTTCCTTGGGCATACTCCGATAGTTAGACGACGAGTAGTATTTGCGGCTGTCGTTGATATAGACCAGGCGCCGCCCATCCATCGGGAAGTTAGTTGCCTTCAGATAGGACAGGGTGGCCTCCAGCAGAGCGTCGATTTCCTCGGGCCGGTTCACTTCCACCATCCCGTCGCCGTTGTCGTCGCGGATTCTGGCGAGTTGAGGATACTTCGATGGGTCGTTCTTGTGCTGGAGCCACATCGAGTAGAAATCCTTCATGAAGAGCTGGTTCAGCCCCGGCTTCCCCTGTTCTTCAAAGCCCACCCAAGCGGAGTGGACGCGATCCACCGGGAAGATCTTGCCCTTGTACCGCGCCAGAGACGGCCGAAACTCGTCCACCGGCTGATCCTTTACCGTAAAAAGATCAAGCTCGCCGTAGTGGTTCCAGAACTTCATGTCCTGGTCGTAAAAAGTCCAGATCCGCTTTGGGGGCGGCGTGATGCGCGGTGCGCCGTTGAAGACGTCGCTGGCCTGCACCAGCGCGGCTTTGGTGTAACGATGCGGAATGTGGCAGGTGACGCAGGCAATCTTGTCCAGGTGCAGCGGAGGCAGCCAGGAATGCCTGGCGATCGGCGCTCCGAGAGTACCTTCCTGGTGGCACGACTCGCAGCTCCGGACGGTGTTGTCGAGATCGTTGCGGACCCATCCCGACGGATCGTCACCCTTGCCGATCTGATGGACTTCCTTGCCACGAATGCGCGCGTCGCTGGCGTGGCTGCCTGAGGTATGGCAATCGACGCATCTCAGTCCTTTCGCCAGGTGGACATCCGTGTGAGCGGAGAACGAGGCGCCCCGCTTCTTCCAGTCCGGTTTGGCATGGCAGTTCAGGCAAGTCTCGTTCCGAGGCGCCGGAGCGATGTGGAGTACGACATTCCCGTTCTCGTCGAAGAGATCCTTTTTGTACTCGACCTTCGGCTTCTCGCCGGCGGCCACCTTCCCGGTGATCGCGCCGAAGCCCGCGCCCTCGGTGGCCGCCCAGCGGAAGTTCAGGTTCGCAAGCTGGGCGTTGCGTTTCTTGTAGTCGTATTCGGGCATGTGGCAGAGCAGACAGTCCGCCTCGATGACGCCCGTTTCCGACCAGCGCGCCTTGAAATAATCGCCGTCCAGCCCGTTGTCGCCGCCCGGGGTAAGACCGGACGCGGCGTCGCTCATGCGGTGGTCATATCGTTTGCCGTCGCGGTCGTACTCCATGGGTCCGCTGCCGGGGTGACAGTTGCCACAGGTGGCGGTGACGAAGTCGAACGACGTCATGTCTATTGCGCGGGCGCTCGCGTTCTTTTTCGGCGCCAGTTGCCGGTACAACGGCGCGGGGGAACACCAGTTGCCGCCATAGTTGCCGGGGCTGCTGGCCCAGTTGTAGCGGGCGGCGAACTCCGGCGGCATCTTCTCACCCTTGCCCTGCGTGAAATGAAAACCCTGGGTGATCTTGTCGTAATCGTGGCAGCCTTTCGCTCCACAGGTTTGCTTCGGCGAATAGGGTGCGGTCGCATTCGCTCCCGACCCCGGGTTGATGACAGCGCCCGCCTCATCGCGCAAGGGGAATGGCGGACAGACGCCGAAGGGCTGGCGCGGGGTCTGCGCGAGCGCCGGAAACACGTAAAGAGCAGCGATCAAAACGCGTGTAAGTTGAGTGTTCATCGAGCCAAACTCCTACCGCATGAGTGCATTGAATAGATACCCCACACCGATAATTCCCGCGGTCATCAGCGCGATGAACGTGCCGAGAAGCCGCGGGCGTAACACCTTTCGCAAAATGATCATCTCCGGCAGCGAGAGCGCGGTGACGGCCATGGTGAATGACAGAACAGTGCCGAGCGGCAAGCCTTTGTTGACCAGCGCCTCGGTGATGGGCAGCACACCTGCCACATTCGCGTACAGTGGAACGCCGATCATGACGGCGATCGGAACGGCAAACGGGTTCCGCGGCCCGGCCCACCGGACGATGAGATCCTGCGGAACGTACCCGTGGATGCCCGCGCCGACGCCAATGCCGCCCACGATGTAGGGCCAAACTGTCTTGAAGATCTCACGTGAGGACTTCCATCCCTCTCGCATTCGCACGCGAAGTGGAATGCCAGGATTGGCTGCTGAGGAGTCCGCATCGTCGAAGGACGCCTGAATCTCCCAGATAAAGGGCTCCACCCACTTCTCAAGTCGAAGCAGTCCGATGGTGATCCCGCCGATGATGGCGAGTGTGACGCCGAAAGCGACATAAATGGCGGTGACCTTGAATCCGAACAGGCCCCACAACAGAGCCATGGCGACTTCGTTCACCATGGGCGCCGCGATCAGATACGAGAATGTCACGCCCAGTGGCACTCCGCCTTTCAGAAAACCGATAAAGAGCGGCACCGCCGAGCAACTGCAAAACGGAGTGAAGATGCCCACTCCGGCCGTCAGGATGTTACCGAAGAAGTTGCGTCTGCCCCCCAGCCAGCGGCGCACGTTTTCCGGTTGCAGCCACGTCTGGAGCGTGCCGACTGTGAAGCTGATGACCAGCAGCAGCAACATCACCTTCGGCACGTCGTAGAAGAAGAACTGCAAGCTGGCGCCGAAGTGCGACTCAACGGACAGCCCGAAGAGGTTTGTCACGATCCACCGTGACAGCCAGTCGAAGAGAGTGAAGGGGTTCATTTCTTGATTCAGTTCTCAATCGATCTTCAGCGGATGCGGTTGCTCGATCGCTCTTCGGCAGGTTCCACGGAGAACCAGCCGCGCGGCGGTCGGGAGTGCAACGGTCTTGCACACCGGCGCCCGCATCTCGAGACGCTTCGGCACAACCTCGGCATGCTCCAGGCACAGCGCCGCGGAACTCCGAAAGCGCCAGACACGATCGGCGGGGCTGGTCAGACTCCCGCTTTTCGGAGCGACAGGGCCAGTTCCGCGACTCGCCGGCCCAGGCTCCTGGCCGTGGCCAGGCCCGCCTCGTCCTTGCTGATATCGTCTTTCGTGCTGACCAGGATTCCGCCCAGCCGCGAGGTGGGCCTTCCCTCGCTGACGATGATCATGTCCTGGCAAAGCATGGCGGCGTGGATCGTTTGAAGCGTCAACTCCTGCCCGCCGTTACGCGCGGCCCCCACCGCCACCGCCCCGCCGACCTTGTTGCGCAGAGCGAAACTCCCGCGAAAGGCCATCCATCGATCCAGGAACGCCTTGCACAGCGAACTCATGTTGCTGAAATAGACGGGCGTGCCAATGATGATGCCCCCCACATTCGGCCCGCGCAGTTTAGCCTCGATCTGCGGGAAATCGTCCCGTTCCCCCGGAGCCAGGGGAATGCCGGCGGCCAAGTCGCCTGGGATTTTGAGGCCCCCTAAGTCGATCAGTTCGATCTCGATATCCGGCCCGGCCCCTTTGGCCGCCTCGAGGCAAACCCGCACCGCCGCCGCCGTGGTCCGATCTTTGCGGGGGCTGCACGAAATGCCGATGATCTTCACGGTTTTCGCCGGGCTGGCGCCGGCGCCCCCCTGCGCGTGAGCCAGACCGCCGGGAATGGCGGCGCCCGCCGCCCCAAAGAAAGTACGTCGCGTCCAAATTGCCGACATCAGATCCTCCTTTCAGTTACGATCACACCTCAAAGATGTACGTGAGCGAGTAGTACACGCCCACCGCGATGAACACCACGCCGGTGACACGGCGCGCCCACAACTCGACGCGCGCCACGCGGTCGAAGACGGAACTGATCGCGCCGGTTCCGAAGGCCGCCAGAAATGCGAAGCCCAGCA
Organism: Bryobacterales bacterium; assembly: GCA_030693045.1. Classification (GTDB taxonomy): domain Bacteria; phylum Acidobacteriota; class Terriglobia; order Bryobacterales; family Bryobacteraceae; genus JACQZT01. Next base: position 6,764 of record JAUYBU010000534.1, read on the forward strand.
CCGGCAGTCCGGTGCCGATGCCGTACAAAGAGGGCATCACAACCCAGGCGCCGCTCGCGACGGCGAGCGGGATGAGACTGCCGAAGAACAGCGCCGCCGAGACCGGACAGAACGATAGCGCGAAGACCGAGCCAAGCGCGGCCGCGCCCCACAGGCCCCAGCGATCGGCCCCTCGCTGGACTCTCTCGCCGATCCCGCCCGTGCCTGGATTCCACTTGAGCAGTTCCAGCACGAACATCCCGGCGATAATCAGCACCGGCCCCAGTAACTGGTTCATGTGGCGTAGCAATGCGTCAGACACTCCAACGATGGAGGCAAGACTGGTGGCCAACAGCACTCCCAAAACCGCATAGGTGAACATGCGGCCAGCGGTATACAGCAGGCCGGCCATGATCACGCGCCGGGTGTCGGCGAGACCTTTGCCGATGTAGGCGATCGCGACGATGTTCGAGGCCAGCGGACATGGGCTGATCGAGGTGAGAATCCCCAGCCACAGAGCGGTGGCCGCCGCCACGAAAGGAGCTTCCATCAGAGCTTCCGCAGATAGCCGCGGACCTCCTTCTCGACGTATCCCTGCATCAGCTCCGGAGTCCCTACCAACTCCCAGGTATCGTTCAGAACTTTGTATTCCTTCTGCTGACCGTCCTTGATGAGCGCCAGCACCAGGGACCGCGTGAACAACTGGTAATCTTGAATATAGTGGCGGTTTTCGAGAAGCTGGACGTTCACCAGCCGCCACTCCAGACGGCCGGCGGCGAGATCTTTCGCAAACTTCTGCTGAATGACCGCCTTGGAGTAAGTCTCTATGGCCTTGCAGGTCACGCAGCGCACCGTGACATGGAAGTAGTAGGCGATGACCTTCGTCCCTTGTTCCCGAGGTGCGCCAGGTGAAGCCGCGGGCGCTGCTTGAGCGGCTGCGGTGGCGCTAGAAGCCTGTGCCGGCCGGTCGCCGCGCAGGAACATGTATCCCAAGCTGACGGCGACAAAGGCGAGCAGAAGCGCCGTAACGACTTTTCGTAAGTTCATGTTTCGACGCCCGCCTGCGCCTCCTTCAGGAGTTCGCGAAGCCGGCCGGCAACCTGCGCGACGCGCTCGCCGGACACGGGCGTCTTGCCCTTCTCGATGCCCAGGTCAATCACGCGAAAGTGGATGAAGTCGTTGAATCCGCCCTTCTCCATGGTTTTCCGCGCGCAGTCGCTATCGCAGCCGTCGACGACTAACATGCGGTTCGCGGTCTTCGTGTTGACCACAATGAGTTCCACATCTCCGGCGATTCCAGCCAGGCAGAACATCTTCGCTTCTTTCGCTTTGTGAAGCGCGCGGACCGCAAGGTCGGCGATCTCCGCGGTATCGGCGGCGCCCGAGCAACAGAACATCAGGTCCGGCGCCGCGTCGCACCCGCACTTTGAACGAATTTTCACGTTGCCATCTCCCTTCTTTAGTCCTACTCAGACGTCCACTGTGTCCATCTCAGCCCCGGCGACACCAAGGCCCCTGCAGATTTCGATTAAAGCGCCACGCAGGCCGGCGTATTCCGGAGAGAAGACAGGCTCACATTGAGAGGGCGTTGCCTCTCCCCGCCACAACCGGATGGCGAACGCCATGCAAGTTCGCTCTCCGCAGGCCTTGCAGTTCGTGCGGGGCAGCCGTTCGTAAATCTCGAGAGCGGGCGGCTTGGACTTCATGTCGTACGACGGCGGGATGGCCGCACGTCGTGCCCAGACAGAATTCGCAAGCACCCGGAGAAACTCGAACGTGCGCCAGCCATCCACCAGGTCGTCCGCCTTTCCGATGGTCACGCGGCGAGGATAGAGTGTGATGAGCCGGTGCTTGTCCATGAACGTCAGGAAGACAGACTTCGCGTTAAAACACGCGCTACGAATCTCGGTATTCAGATAGGGAAGAACCGCGGTCAGATCGCCTGAGATATGCGCGATGAGACGGACTTTAGTCACATCCGCCATGCACGGAGCCAGGAACATGACGACTGCTTGCCCGAAAATATCTTCCTGGAACTCCCGCGGGGGGCGCTGGGGAACCGCGACCGTCCCAAGCTTGCGATCTACCCACCCGGCCACGGCAATCAACTCTTCGTCGCGGCTCTGGAGTGTCGCGAGTCCGTACGGATCGCAGATAAGAGCCGGCGCTCCCACAAAGGAATAGCCCGGATCGGGAGATAACACCCCGTATGACAGCCGCGCGAAGTCCATGCGTGATTTCGCTTTTTCGAACTCGCTGCTCCTCGGAAAGGCGACGACAATATCCATCAGCGACGCCCCACGCGCGTTTCCCCTTGCGGGCCGTCCGGCACTCCGTCACAGAAGCGCTTGGGGGTGGTTTTCATCGGAATCGGTTCTCCTCGCGTATGTGTGAATGTTGGGCGATCTAACGGAGTAACTCGCGGATCTCAGCCGGAGTCGCCACTTTACCTGCCAGCTTCACTCTGCCGTCCACGGCAAGCGCCGGCGTCATCATCACGCCGAACTGAACGATGTCTTTGATGTCAGTGACTTTCTCGAGTTGGTAGTCCAACCCCATCTCACGCGCGGCGGTTTCGGCGTTCTCCGTGAGTTGCTTGCATTTGGCGCAGCCGGTACCGAGTATCTGTATCTTCATGTGTCCGCTCCTTCGGCGTCAGTCCCCGCTCTGCTGTTCGCCAACCGGCGCAGCCGCTCCGGTCCCACCGGCGCTTCGGCGCTCCATGGAATCAGTGCGAGGCGAGAGGAAAACCGGTCGCGCACCTCGGCGATGAAGGGCCACTCGCGCGCTCCCCGCTCGACCAGCACCGGATCGCGGAACCCGCTGCCGGCGAAACTCTGGTTCACCACCCAGGCGAACGGCTGGATTCCGGCGCGCAGCAGATCTTCCCGCAGGCGGGCCGCCTCATGCACCGGAGTCGCCTCGGGCAGCGTGACCAGAAGCACGCGCGTGAAGCGCGCGTCGCGCAGGCGCGGCAGCAGGTGACGCACCGCTTCGGGTACGTCGCTGGTGGTGCGCGCGACGTCGCGGTGATAGGCTTCGGCCGCATCCAGCAGCAGCAGGGTGTGCCCGGTGGGAGCCGTGTCAAGCACCACGAAGCACTCTTCGCCCTCGGCGACCGTGCGGGCGAAGGCGCTGAACACGGCGATCTCTTCGGTGCAGGGCGACCGCAGATCTTCTTCAAGCAGAGCGATGCCCTCGGCGTCCAGTTGCGCTGCGGACCGGGCCATGACCTCGGCGGTGTATCGCGCCGTTTCGACGGCCGGGTCGATGCGGCTGACCTGAAGCTTGGGGACCGGTTCCCCGACCGTCACCGCCAGGTGGGCCGCCGGATCGGTGGTGCTCAGGTGCACGCGGTGGCCGCGGTGCGCAAGTTCGATGGCGATGGCCGAGGCCACGGTGGTCTTGCCGACGCCTCCCTTGCCCATGGTCATGACCACGCCATGGCCGGCCGCTTCGATTGCGTCAATCAGATCGGACAGCGGAATGGCGGAGGGGGGAACCCGGTACGCGCCGAAATCGGTGAATGAGGATATGGTCCCGGGTTTCAGCATTCCGCGGAGTTGGGCGATGCCCATCGGTGCGCAGGCGAGCAACGGAATGTCCAGGCGCGGCAACACTGCCAGACCCGCGGGGATGCCCTCGACGGCCTGCCGGCCGCGCGCTTCCAGGGCCCGGGCGGCGGGGTCGCCTTGGTCCTGAGCGACGAAGAGGCCGTTGAGAATGAGGCATTGATTGGACACCCCGAGTTGAGACAACTCGGCCCGCGTGCGGTCGGCTTCAGTAAGTGCGGAAGGCTCGGGGCGGCTGACCAGAACCACGGTGGACGTGGAACCGTCGGCCAGGGCGTGCAAGCTGGATTCGTAGAGCGACCGCTGCGCCTGAAGACCGGCGAGCGGCCCCAGACAGGATGTTCCGGTGGTGTTGGTGGCGATGAAGCCGGTCCACGCCCCCGGCAGTTTGAGCAGGCGCAGAGTATGTCCGGTCGGAGCGGTGTCGAATAGGATATGGTCGAATTCCGAAGTGGCGTGGGCGTTCCCCAGTAACTTCATGAACTCGTCGAAAGCCGCGATCTCGACGGTGCATGCGCCCGAGAGTTGCTCCTCGATGCTGTTCACCGCGGCATCCGGCAGCACGCCGCGGTACGGCCCCACCACTCGTTCGCGATAGGCCTTCGCGGAAGCTTCGGGATCGATGTTCAGCGCACACAATCCGGCCGCGCCCGGAACAGCCATTGGCTGGCCCGTTAACTCGACCCCCAGCACTTCGTCGAGGTTAGAAGCCGGATCGGTGCTGACCAGCAGAATCCGTTTTCCGGACTCGGCCAGGACCAGTGCCGTCGCACAGGCCAGCGAGGTCTTGCCGACACCGCCTTTGCCGGTGAAGAACAGGATTCGCGTCGCGCGGCCGAGTAAGTCGGTGTAAGTCACTCGACTCCAGTCATGTGGGCCAGTTCCTCGCGAGTGGGATAGCATCCCTTGCTGACGATGGCGCCGTTCAGAAGGATCAAAGGAAGGCAGCGGTTTCCGTATTGAGCCAGCGCCGCCGTCACGGTTGGGTTGGCGGCGTAGGCCTGCGGCTGCTGGGCCAAATTGAATCGCTCGACTACCAATCCCTGCCCGGCCAGCCAATGGAAATCCGCCGCGAAGCGGACCAGGGTGGGATCCACGCCCGGGCCGCAGATTCCGGTGGAACAGCACATGGGAGGATCGAACACTTCCAGTTTCTTCATGAATCCGGTCTCCTCTTCGCTCTTCGTCGAACGACGATTTGCCATCCAATAACCTCAAATGATCGCCACCAGCGCCTTCAGCCGCCGCAACACCTCGTAGTTGATACAGTAGCCCACGCGCGAGCCCTCTTCCCGGCTGCGGATCAAGCCGCAGTCCTTCAGAATCCGAAGGTGCTCGGAGACGGTCGATTGCGCCAGCGGCAACTCGTCCACAATCTGGCTGCAAACCCGCGCTTCCTTGCGAGACAAAAGGCGCAGTATGCGCACGCGGGCCGGATGGCCGACCGCCTTGGCCAGCACCGCCAACTCTTCGTCCGCCCCTGGACCTTCAATGGGCCGCGGCCCCGCTTCGGGTTCGGTCTCCGAGGGCGGGCAACATACGGCCTCAATTTCGGTTTCTTGTTTCATCGCTTATCGTCGATTCACGATACTATACCGGCGGGATCGTGTCAATCCCTGGCCGAACGCGGGCCGCGCTCACTCGTAGCGCAGCGCTTCGACCGGGTCCAGGCGCGAGGCCTTGATGGCAGGGGCCATGCCTGCGACCAGGCCGATGGCCAATAACACGGCGGTGGAAATCATTACCGAGGCGGCCGAGACCTGCAGGTGGACGCGGCCCGCGCTCTCCGCCCCGGTCTGTTTGAAGAGCGGTCCCAGTAGCGGCATCGAACTCAGCGCCCAGGTGAGGCCGGCTCCGAACAGGATGCCCAGCAAAGCCCCCGCTCCGACGATGACCAGCGCTTCTATCAGGAACTGCGCCAGAATGGTGCGGCGGCGGCCGCCGATGGCTTTGAGCATCCCGATCTCGCGGGTGCGTTCCATCACCGAGGCCAGCATGATATTGGCCAATCCTATGGCCCCGATGGCCAGCGTCAGCGAGCCGATGAAGGCCAGCAGGGCCTTGAGCGCCATGCCCATGCCGTCGATGATTTTCATGAACTTGTTGAAAGCTATGATTTCGATCGCCTTCTGATCCTGCGGCGAAAAGCGGTGCAGCCCGGCCAGCGTTGAGCGCACCTGGCGGATGGCCTCCTCGCGCACCGCCGGCGTCACCGGCGACCAGACGATGAGATCGACATACCGGATGTCGCGGAACAGCGCCATGGTCTCGAACGGAATGAACACACACATGTTGTCCGGAGCGTTGTAGCTGGCCAACTGCCCTTTAGTCTGGAGCACGCCCACGACGGTGAACCGCAGCCCGTTGAGCGTGATCTGCTCGCCCACGGGCGGAATGGCGCTGAACAGTTCGAAGGCGGCCTGCGAACCGAGCACCGCCACGCGCTCGCGGCGCTGCGTGTCTTCGTGGTTGAACCAGCGGCCCGCGGCCATGCGGATGTTTCGCACGGCTTGATACTCCGGCCAGACGCCACGGGTCCCCAAGCCGCGTTTCTTCCCCAAAGAGCCTTTGCTGGATGTCCCACGTCATCCGCACACAGTCAGAATCCTTCTTCGGTTTCACAAACGACTTGCCCCGGGCTGCTAACATCCAGGGAGCCGGGAACGGAAGTTCACTTCAGAACTTCCACAATGGCGACTTCCTTGCTTAGCACATTGTTCACCAAATCGTTGAGGGAAACGCCCCGGCGCATCGCGATAGTGGAAAGATAGGCATGCAATTCATCGGTCAAGTAGATGGCGTGACCGCGGTAGAACCTGCCACGAACCGCATTTGCCGGGATCTCCCGAATCGGGGGAATGTCCGAATAGTCGATGTCTTCATCACGCTGACCGGTCACGGCAAGGATATCTTCGCGTTGCCTGTCAGAGAGCTTCGACATATTGCTTCCTTTCTTGCGGGTCTGCACGGCGGGCGGAAACGATCCGGACGATCTCGTCGGAACCTTCGGGCCGGTAAGTGTGGACGACGGTAACGATCGCTCTTCCGTCGACTGCCCCGATCGCGTGCCAGCGTTCCTCGCCATCTTCCACCCGTTCCACGAATGTCAGGCAATTCGGATCGTCGAACACGAGCATTGCGGTTTCAAACCCGATACGATGCTTTCTCCGGTCAATCTCGTCCTTTTCTTTGCCCCATTCGAACACCAGCATCTGGAGCTAGATTGTCGCGCAAATACGGCGAGCCGCACCAGCAAGCACAGCGTTGCCGATCAGATCGCCATCTTCGTGGCGATAGCTGGTACGCCATTCCGTCTCCGTGAGCTTCACCGGGGCAGTTCAACTCCGGCCGGCCATCTGGCCGAGGAGTTCGCTCGCTTTCCTGCGTTCCTCTGTCTCCATTCGCTGGAGGAATCGGCCTAGGATGGGATTGTTCCGTACCCGCTCATCCCGCCGGCGGCGGGCTTCTTCCGGGCCGAGCAGGCGTTCTTCCTCCAGGAGCTTTTGCTGGATGTCCCATTTCATCTGTACGCAGTCAAAATCCTTTATTGGTTTCATAGGCTGATCACTTCATAGGGAGAGTAGATGCGTGGACTTTGATAGCCATGGATGGTGTTGACGCCTTCGTACCCCATGATCTTCTCGTAGTGCACGATATGTTTGAAATTCCAGCTGACTATGATGTCCACCAACGCAATGGTGGCTACCGCAATGTGGGCCGCGTCATTTCCACACGCCGGCCCTACGACTCCGGCTGCCAAGTAGGCCGATCTTAGCCGCTTCGAGTCATCGGAAGAAACAACTCGTTCCATTTGTTTGGCGGGAACTGTATCCAAGAGGGACGAGACGAACTGAGGAGCCGGATCGAGTTCTTCTAATGTCACGTCGGAAACAACCAGTACGAAAGTTCCGCCCCGGACCTGCTCAAAGAATCGGATGCTCGCTTCACTGAACTTCTCCTCGAAGCACCCGCCGAACACCGAGGTATCCGCATACACACGAAGAGGTGTCTTCACAACTCCCCATTATCGTCCGTTGCGGCCGGCAATTCCAGCGGCATCTGCTCCGGAATCTTCGGCGAAGGCACCGCTTTGGCGAAGGCCAGCTTGCGCAGGCGCTGCAGCGCTTCGAAGTCGTTGGCCGTGCGGGGACGGATCGGGCGGACGGCGGGCGCGGATTTCCGCGGAGACCCATGGAAACGGTTCGGACGGATTCCGGCCGCCCGGGTCTCTCAGCGATGATTTCCACGAAACCAGCCCGGAGTGTAGCCAGGTCCCGGGTCTCTGAAATGGGGGACACGCCTGTGTCCCGGGTTGAGCGATGGTTTCCGTAAGATTAGCCCGGAGTGTCCCCAGGGGCCGGGTCTCAGGTCGCTTGGGGGACACGCCTGTGTCCCGGGTTAAGCGATGGTTTCCGTAAGATTAGCCCGGAGTGTCCCCAGGTGGGGTCCGCTCACTCATACCGCAGCGCTTCGACCGGGTCCAGGCGCGAGGCCTTGATGGCAGGGGCCATGCCTGCGACCAGGCCGATCACTAGCAGCACGGCGGTGGAAATCATTACTGAGGCGGCCGAGACCTGCAGGTGGACGCGGCCCGCGTTCTCCGCCCCGGTCCGTTTGAAGAGCGGCCCCAGCAGCGGCATCGAACTCAGCGCCCAGGTGAGGCCGGCTCCGAATAGGATGCCGAGCAGCGCCCCGGCTCCGACAATGACCAGCGCTTCCACCAGGAACTGCGCCAGAATGGTGCGGCGGCGGCCGCCGATGGCTTTGAGCATGCCGATCTCGCGGGTGCGTTCTATCACCGAGGCGAGCATGATATTGGCCAATCCGATGGCCCCGATGGCCAGGGTCAGCGAGCCGATGAATGCCAGCAGCGCCTTGAGCGCCATCCCCATGTCGTCGATGATTTTCATGAACTTGTTGAAAGCCATGATTTCGATCGCCTTCTGATCCTGCGGCGAAAAGCGGTGCAGCCCGGCCAGCGTCGCGCGCACCTGGCGGATCGCCTCCTCGCGCACCGCCGGCGTCACCGGCGACCAGACGATGAGATCGACATACCGGATGTCGCGGAACAGCGCCATGGTCTCGAAGGGAATGAACACGCACATGTTGTCCGGAGCGTTGTAGCTGGCCAACTGCCCCTTGGTCTGGAGCACGCCCACGACGGTGAAGCGCAGCCCGTTGAGCGTGATCTGCTCGCCCACGGGCGGAATGGCGCTGAACAGTTCGAAGGCGGCCTGGGAACCCAGCACCGCCACGCGCTCGCGGCGCTGCGTGTCTTCGTGGTTGAACCAACGGCCCGCGGCCATGCGGATGTTGCGCACGGCTTGATACTCCGGCCAGACGCCCCGGGTCTGATAGGAGTTCTCGCGCGTGCCGCGCGTGCCGCTCATGCCGCCGCGAAAAGCTTCGGGCGACATCGGCCCGACCAGCGAGACCGCGTCGCGGATGGCGCCCAGGTCGGCCAGCTCGATCTGGATGCGGCGACCCGAGCGCATGCCGCCGGCCTGGAGGCTGGTCTGGCCGCCGGAGGTGAGAATCAGGTCCTGGCCGACGGCTTTGAACGAATCGGTCATGGCGCGGGCGAAGCCGTCGCCGTAGGACATCGGAATCACGAAACAGGCCAAGCCCCAGCCCAGGCTCAGCACGGTGAGCAGGGTGCGGCGGCGGTGGAACTTCAGCGACGCCCCGATCTCGGTCAGAATCTCGCTCCAGCGCATGGGTCACCTCTCGAATCGCAGCGCTTCGACCGGCGTGAGGTTGGACGCGCGCCAGGCGGGCGGCAAGGCGGCGGCGATGGCCACCGTCCCCAGCGCCAGGATCGCCGTCAGGGCCGTGCGTGTGTCCACCGGCAGGCCGGCGAAGAAGGCCGGCATGGGCAGCGAATTGACGGCCGAGGTCAGCACGGCGATGAACCCGAGGCCGGCCACACCACTCAGCAGCGCCAGAACCGCGCCCTCGAGGAAGAAATCGACCAGGATGCGGCGCGAGGTCGCCCCCAGCGCCTTCTTGAGGCCGATCTCGTTGGTGCGTTCGGTGACCGCCATGAGCATGGTGTTCATCACCCCCAGCCCGCCCAGGCTGAGCGTGACCAGCGCGACGGCGGCCAGGAAGATCTCGGTGGAATCGTAGACGCTGTCGAACAGCTCGGCCAGCTCGACGTAGTCGGCCACGAACAGCGCGGTGGTGTCCTGGGGGTCGAAGCCGTGAATCCGGCCGAGCACCTGTTTGACCTGCCGGCGCGCTTCTTCCCAATGTTTCACAGTCATTGGCTGGTAGATTATGGCGCTCAGCCGCCCGCGCTCGTGCGCTTCGGCGTTGGGCGGCGCGTCGCGCTTGAGGCAGGGCGCCGGAATCAGGATTTTGTCGTTGTCCCAGCCGTCGTAAGAAGAGTTCTGTTCCTTCTCGGCCATGGCGCCGATGACCTGGTAGGGGTAGCCGTTGACGCGCACGGTGCGGCCGACGACGTCGCCGCGGTCGGCGAACAACTGCTTGCGGACGTTGTGCCCGACGACGCACACGCGGCGCTCCTCGCGCACGTCGGCGGCGGCGATCTGCCGGCCCACGCCCACCGGCAGGTTGCGCAGCTTCAGGTATTCGGGGCTGACGCCCACGGCCAGGTAGCGGCCGGAGTTGAAGTCGCTCGCCACCGGCGTTGCGTAGCGCTTGACCTCGCCGGCGACAAGCCCCACCGCGGGGCACTGCGAGCGGATCGCCTCGAGGTTTTCCTCGTACAGCCGGATGGAGCGCCCGGCGCGCTGCCCACCGGCCTGGCGCGACGTTTTGCCCGGGAACAGCGCGACCATGTTGTTGCCGATCTGCTCCCAGTTCTTGCGCTGTCCGGCGCGGAAGCCGTCGGCCAGGGCGCTCATCAGGGCCAGCGAGGCCACGCCCCAGGCGATGCCGAACATGGTCAGGAAGCTGCGCAGTTTGTGCCGCCAGAGATTGGCGGCGGTCTGGCCCAACAGCGCGCGAAGAAACTCGAACGGCTTCATCGAATGGGAGTACGATGCCGGCCGGACGGAAGTTCCCCGGCCCCGAAAATGGGGACAGTAACAAATAACCCCTTTTCCGGGGTCTCAGGTCGCTTGGGGGACACGCCTGTGTCCCGTGGAAAGCGATGGGTTGCGTAAGATTAGCCCGGAGTGTCCCCGGGGGAGCCGGAAAAGGGGTTATTTGTTACTGTCCCCTTTTCTGGAAAAGGGGTTATTTGTTACTGTCCCCTTTTCCGAGGGGCTCGAAGGGGCGGTAGCGGTTGGCCGACAGCAGCTCGCGCGCCGCCGTCTCGGACGCCGGCGCGACATAGAAGAACGCCCCAACCCGCTCGGACACGAACACGAAACCGCCGCGGTAGCTGTCGGCTTCGACCAGGTAGTCGTATCCGGCATCGGTCAGCAGCGCTTCCAGCTTCAACGCCTGGTTCAGCTTCTTGGCGATGTAGACCAGAGCCAGTTCCTGGTCCGCGAAAAACTCCGCCGACTGCCGCATGTTTCCTCCATCACAAGGCTGCCGCTTTCCAGGCCAGCAGCGCCACGCCGGCCAGAAAACCCAGCAACGCCTGGTACTCCCGGTTGTGCAGGTAGAGACCGGCGCGGAATCTGCCGGCGTCGCCCCACCGCCGCGCCCGCGGCCACAGCAGAGGCACGTTCACGGCATACTCGGCGTAGCGCGGAAACAACTTCCGCAGATGCTGTTCCTCGAGTTCGATCGCCGGCAGGTAGATCAGCGCAAACACCGCCCCGGACAGCGCGGCAAGCTCCAGGCGGTGCGCCGCGATCACCAGTCCCGCGGCCACGATCAAGGTCCCCAGGTAGAGCGGGTTGCGCGTGCGGGCGTAAGGACCGGACGTCGCCAGCCGCTCGTTTTTCGCCAGGTGGCCGGCCGCCCAGGCACGCAGCGCCAGCCCGGCGAGCGCCACCGGAACCCCCATCGCAAGCGTCGCCGCGCTGGGCCGCGAAAGCCACGCGAAGGCCCCCGCCAGCAGGAATCCACAGGGCACGCGAAGCCTCTGCACCAGGTCCGCATAAGGCTTCGGAAACCAGTAGCGGCCCCTCACGCCAGGGCTCCCGTCAAAGCCTCAAACACCATGTCCGGCGTGATCTCGCGCATGGACCGGTCGATCTCCTTGCGGCGCTTGTAACTGGTTACCGCGTTGGCGCTTCGAAGCACTCTGATGGACTCGCCGCAGGGGCCGTTGCGGGCCGGGTCGGTGGGACCGAACACGGCCACGCCGGGCTTGCCCAGCGCCGCCGCCAGATGCAGCGGGCCGCTGTCGATGCCCACCACGGCCGCCGCGCGCCGCGTCGCATCAATCAGCCCGGAAACCGCCGAACAGTGAACCGCAACGTCCGGCAGATTCGCCAGCGCCCCAAGCGACTGCGGCGGCGCGTTCAACACCAACACCAGATTCCGTTCCTTGAGCCGCCGCCCCAGCCGCGGGTAAAACTCCAGTGGCCACTGTTTGGAGGGCCACCCGGCCATCGGGCAGGCCAGCACGAAAGGCCCCTCCGGCAGCCGGCCCTGCGGCTCGCCGAGCGGCAACGGAAAGGCGCGGACGACGTTCGACGCGCCGGCGCCGGCGGCCACCTCCAGATGGCGATCGATAATGTGCGCCGCCCTGGCCTGGACCTTGGTCGAGTAGAACAGCGCCGCCAGCCGCTCGCGCGCCTGGCTCTGATGCGGGCCGCAGATCTTCTCGGCGCGGGACGCCGCCGCGACCAGGGCGGACTTGATGAGGCCCTGGAAATCGACGGCCAGGTCGAAACGCCTCTCGCGCAGCCTGCGCCGCAGCGCCAGAAAGCCAGCCAATGACCTCTCGACCTCGAAGACCTCGTCGACGAACGGATTGCCTTCGATCAGCCCCGCCCACTTCCGCTCGATGGCCCAGACCAGTTGGCTGTGGGGAAAACTGTGCTTGAGCGTGGCCACGGCGGGCAGCGTGTGGACGATGTCCCCCATCGCGCCCAGCCTGACCACAAGGATGCGGGGGCCGGCCATGGTCGCCTACCCGGCCGCCTGACGCTGATGGACGCGGACGACCAGATCCCGGGTCCGCCGCGCGTCGGCGATTTCCTCGCCATCCAATAGCGCGGATGGCAACTGCGCGATCCACGCGGGGTCGCCTTCCTCGACTACGACATGGCTGACCGCGCTCAGCGCAGCCACCAACTCGGCCCGCGCGCGCGCCGGAAGCAGCGGCCGCTCGGGAGTCCGGACCACCACCAGCAACCCCTCCGCCGTGGCCGCGATCTCCGCCAGGCGCGCGGCGTGCGCGGCGGTCAACGGGTCGAAGTAGCCGGTAACCACCGTGAGCCGCGCGCCGGCGCCGGCGATGCGTTCGGCCGCGGCGCGCTCGATGATCTTCGCCCGTGTATCCACTTGTTCCTATTTCAGCAGTTCGAGCGCCTCGTGCGCCACACGCCCCGCCGCGACGCGGGTCATGCAGCGGTGGTCGATGGGGCACTCGCGCAACAGGCAGGGGCTGCAATCGACCGGTTCGCGCACGATGCGCGAGAATTCTCCGGCCGGTCCCGTGGCGTCGTCGTCGGTGGCGCCGAACACAGCCACGGTTGGCACGCCGAGCGCCGAGGCGATGTGCATGGCGCCCGAGTCATTGGTCAAGAAAACCCGGCACGCGGCGGCCAGATCGATGAACTGGCGCAGGCTGGTCTGGCCGGCGAAGTTGACCACCCTCGCGCGCCCGGCGATGAGGCGTTCCACCTGTTCGCACAATAGCCGCTCATCGGCCGACCCGAACAGCGCCACCGGCGCGCCGATCTTCGACGCCACTTCGACGGCCGCTTCGGCGAAACTCTCCGGCGGCCAACGCTTGGCGCTCCCGTAGGCCGCCCCGGGGCTCACCCCGACCCACGCTTCACCAGTCGCGCTCCGCGCGACGCCGACCAGCCGGACCGTGTCGCCCGATGAAAACCCGGACACCACTCCGGCGCGCCGCAACAGCTCGAGGTAGTAGAAGCGCTGATGGCGCCCAATCTCGCCCGGCTTGGGCACGGGCACGGCGTCGGTGAGCAGCAGTCCGCGGCCGTCGCGGTCGTATCCAATGCGGCGTGGAATGCGCGCCAGCCAGGCCAGGGCCGCCGCTTCGAAGGCGTTTTGCAGAAGGATGGCGCAGTCGAACTTGCGCGCGCGCAGATCGGCGGCCGCGCGCCATTTGCCGGCCAGATCATTCGCGCCGCGCTCGGCGGTGTAGGGAATCACCATGTCGGCGAACGGCTCGCGCGCGTAGAGGTCCGCCACCCATGGGCGCGCCAGCACCGCGATGTGCGCTTCGGGAAATCGCGCGCGAATCGCGCCCAGAGCGGGCAACGACATCACCGCGTCACCGACCCAGTTAGCCGCCCGAACGAGTATCCTGGAAAACTGCATGGCGAATTCCCTATTATCTCGCCTGGCGCCCTACGCCGTACTGCTCGCCGGCGTGCTGGCCTTCTTCCGCCGGGTGCTGCTGTCGCCAAATTACATAATCCCATTCGACCTGCCCGGCTACCACCTGCCGCTGGCCCACTATGCCGCCCGGAGCCTGGGAATGGGCGAGCTTCCGCTCTGGGATCCGTACACCTACTGCGGCCTGCCGTTCTACGCCAACCCGCAGGCGCAGACCTTCTATCCGCCCGCCTGGATCGTCTTCGCATTGGCGAACCTGTTGGGTTTCGACAAGCTGCCGTGGCTGTTGCACTGGGAAGTCGCAATCCACGTCTTTATCGGGGGCGCCGGCGCGTACCTGCTGCTGCGCCGGCTGGGCGCGGACCGCATGGCCGCGGTGTTCGGTGGAACCATCTACCAGTTGGGCGGTTTCTTCGCCGCGCAGGCGCAGCACCTGGGCGCCGTCTGTGGCGCGGCGTGGCTTCCCTTCGCCTGGCTCGCCGTCATCGGGGTCTGCGAGAAACCGTGCCGGCGCCGTACCGCGGCTCTTGCGGCGGTTCTGGCGCTGGCGATATTGGCTGGTTTTCCGGCCATGACCATCGTGGTCATGGCATCGTGCTGGATCCTGGCGCTCGCGCTGGCCGCCTGGCGCCAGGCTTCGTTCCGGGCTTTGATCGCGGTTTCGGCTGCCTCGGCCTGGAGTCTGCTGCTGGCGGCCGTTCAGTTGCTCCCCACGCGGGAACTGATACCGCTCAGCCAGGCGAGCCTGCGCTGGCAATGGGGGAATGACGCCGGTGGCGTCCCCTGGCAGGGGCTCGTCTCGCTGGTGGCGCCCAACTACTTCGACCTGTTCGACCCGAGCCGCTACAAGCTGCCCTGGAACCCGACGTTTCTGTACCTGTACTGCGGCCTGGCGGCCGTGACACTGGCCCTGGCCGCGCTGGCGCGCCGCGACCGGCGGGCTGGCCTGTTGGCCACCGTCACGCTGGCCACCGGTCTGGTCATGATGGGCGACACGACGCCGGTTGGAAGGGCCGTGCTGCATGTTCTGCCGCCCGCGCTCAAGTCACCGCTGTATCCCGAGTTCTTCAGTGCATCCTTCGTTCTCGGCGTGGCGTCGCTGGCGGCGCTTGGCGCGGCGCGCTGGATCACCCGGCGCGGCGTTGTCTGGGGTGCGGCCCTGATTGTCCTGACCATTGCCGACCTGGTCTGGACCGGCTCGAACCGCTTCTGGAATACCCAGACCTTCGCCGACGCCGCCCCGGCCACCGAGCGGACCTTCGAAGGTTCCGCCGAAACGCTGGCCGGGGTGCGCCGCCTGGTGAACCAGACCTCGCCCCCGGCGCGCGTGGATGTCAGGGACGATTCCGTCAACTGGGCTCATCATGCACCCCTGATACGCATTCCAACCGCCAACGGCGACGATCCGCTGGTCATCAACCGCTTGCTGGCCGTGCGGCGCCTGTTTGCTCCCGGCAACGCGTGGGAGCGCTACCACGAGGTCTCGCGTCTCGACTCGCCGGTCCTAGACCTGGTGAATGTACGCTACCTTCTGACCTACGCGCCCGATACGGCGCTGCGTATTGTGCACCCGAAATTCCGGCTGGCAGCCAACCTGCCGGGACACCAGGTATATGAGAACCTGGCCGTATTGCCGCGCTTCTTCCTGGTCGGGGAAACACGCCGCGCTGGTTCACCCGGCGAAGCGCTCGAGATGCTCGGCTCGCCGGGCTTCGATCCGCGGCGCGTGGCGGTGGTCGAGGACGCCGGCGCGATGACCGGCGCGGCCGGATCGGTTCGTGTCGAGCGCTACTCAGCCAGCCGTCTGGCATTGGAGACCGAAGCCGCCGCGCCGTCGTTCCTGGTCACCTCCGAGACCTGGTACCCCGGCTGGCGCGCCGCGATCGACGGCCGCGAGCAGCCGCTGGTGATGACCAACGGCGCTTTCCGCGGGCTTGCCGTTCCAGCCGGCCGCCACCGCGTCGAGATGCGCTTCGCGCCCGCGATTCTGTGGTGGGGCGCGGCGCTCAGCGCCGCCGGTTGCCTGCTGTTGGGCTGGGCGCTGACGACGCCGCGCTGATTCGGGTTACCAGGTCAGGCGCAAACCGAACTGCAGGGCGCGGGCGCCGTTGCCGGACACCGAAGCGTCGATGATTCCGGTGCCGCTGGAGGGCGTCTTCGGAATGCCGGGCATGTTCAGCGTATTGAAGAAGTCCACGTTCAAACGGAAGAACACGCGCTCGGTGACCGGGATCACTTTGAACAGAGACGCATTCACGTTCCAGTTGAACAGTCCCATCTGATACTGGTTGCGCCAGGGGTTCAAGTTGTCGTTGAACGAGGTGCGCTGGGTGGTGCCGTTCTTCATCGGAATCCAGACCGTGTTGCTGTCGTAGTAGGGGAAGTTCGGGTCCGCCGGGCTGCCGCCGTCTTTGGGCATCTGGATGAGGGGCACGTGGGACGGCTTGTAGTTGGCGGGCACGCCCATGACGCCGTTCGGCAGACCCGTCCTTGGGTCGGTGCTGTTAATGCGGTTGGCCGGGATGTAGCCGTTGTAGTACAGGTAGCCGTCAAAGCAGGTACCGCTGCGGCAGTCCTTGATCGGGTACTTGGTGCCGTAAATCTCGACCTTGTTGGGGGTGACCCAGTTGGAGGTCGGCAGACTCCACCAGGAACTGGTAAAGGAGCCCTGACCGGCCAACTGCCACCCGCCGACGATGCGGTTGAGCACCGGACCGGCGGCGCCGGCCAGGTGTTTGCCCTTGCCGAAGGGCAGGTCCACGATCCAGTTGTAGTTGATGCGGTGCTTGGGAATGTCGGTGTCCCGCATGTAGTAGAGGAACCGCGCGAGCTGGTTGAAGTCCGTCGGCACGGCGCCGGGCATGAACGTGTTCGTCGAGGGCACGATGGAGTCCGACCAGCCGTTGCCGCCGGCGCGGAAGTTGTTACTCATGACATAGAACACCTGGAAGCCGTATCCCTTCGAGTAGCGGCGCTGCAATTCGAATTGGAAGCTCTGGGCATTGGACCAGCCGACCTTCCGGTACTCCTCGATGGCGCCGTAAACGGTCTGTTCAAAGGCGCGCGTCGCGGTGTTGGAGTAGATGCCGGTAGGCAGAGGCAGCCCGGTGGTGGAGTACCAGATGAAGCTACTCGGCGACTCGTTGTAGGAGTCGTACATATCCATGCGCGAGCCGTGCGTGCCGACGTAGCCTATGCGCGCCACGGTGTTCTCCCACACTTCGCGTTCCAGGGTCAGGTTCCACCCGTGGGCGCGGGAGGTGGGCTGGCGGGGGGAGAAGTAGCTGATGCGGGAATCGCCGCGGGAGACGCTGCCCGGCTTGCTGGTGTCAATCACGCTTTTGGTGTTGACGCCGGCGATGTACTGCGGCGACGAGCGCAGACCCCAGGAAGGCAACAGGTCGGGAGTCTGGGCCGAGTTGCTGATGGAGTAAGTAAAGGCCGCCGTGGTGGGCGGGTTCGACCGCGCGCGGGCGTTGAAAGCGCGCAGCGGCATGTCGTAAGCGTACAGGCCGTAGCCGCCGCGAAGCACCATCGGGTGATTGCCGGTGGTGAGGCGGTAGGCAAAGCCGGCGCGCGGGTTGAAGTCCAGCTTGTTGAGGTACATCAGCTTGGATGGGAGTCCGAAGTCGGAAGGCCGCCCGAACTTCATGCCGATGTCGGTGTAGATCTTCTGGATCGCCGGGGTGGTGGCGCCTTCCTTGTACATGGTCTCCCAGTCGGCGCCGTTGATGATGGTCTTGCTGGCCTTGTCGAAACCGGTCAGGACGTTGTTGGCCTCGCGCAGCGGGATGAACAGTTCGTAGCGCATGCCCAGGTTGAGGGTCAGGCGCGAGTTGACGCGGAAGTTGTCCTGGAAATACCCCGACAGCGAGCCGTCCCAGCCGGTGTACCACTTGCGGACGAACTGCACGCGGTAGCTTTGGAGCAGTCCGATGAACAGGTCCGCGGACTGGTGCCCGGTGAAAGGAACCGCGGAGTAGGCCGAACCGGAAGTCGGGTCGAACAGCCCGGTTCCCTGGCTGGAAAAGGCGTAAGCGCCCTGCACCATCTGCTGATCGGGCAGGATGTTCAGCGCCTCGTAGCGCATGCGGCCGCCGAACTGGAATTCGTGGCGTCCGTGGATTTTGGTCAGGTTCTCGTCGAAGTTGTAGATCTGGTTGATGGCGTTGCGCCGGTTGGCGGCGGTGATGTACTCCATGCCCACGCCGGTGCCGGTCATGTTTGGGAAACCGTACTCGTTGAACGGATTCGGCAGCCCGAGGGTGTCGGCCCACTTCTTGTCGTCGCCCACGTTGAAGAAGTTCAGGTCCTCCGAGCCGACGTTGAACGAAGTCTCGGAAAAGAACGTGGGCGAGAAGGTGTGGTTCCAGTTGATGACGCCGGTGTAGTTGCGGATGGGCCGCCAGTTGCCGTTGGCCGAGCGGTCGAGGGTGGTGGGAGAGTTGTTGTTGCCGGACTGCGCGAAGGAGTCGCGCACGCCTTTGGTGAACCGGATGGCCAATTGATCACGCTCGGATATGCGGTGATCCACCTTGGCCGTCAGGGTCCATTCCATGCGGTTGTTGGGGGCGGGATACACGTAGTTATTGGCCACCAGCGGATTCACTTCCGGCATGTTGGGAATCGGGGTGACACTATAGAGGTATTTTGCCAGCGGACTCTGCCGGCTCATGGGGACTTGGTTGTTCGTGTAAGGCACGCGGGTCCAGTTGGCGGCGGCTGAACCTGTGCTCCAGGGGTCGTAGAGGGTGTACTTGCGTCCGCTGGAGTTCTCCAGACTGCTGAAATCGCCTTTTCGCCATTCTTCGCGGGGCAGCGCGGCGCGCCGGGTGGCGGCGGTGAAGCTCCGGAACGCCTCATAGGAGGCGAACCAGAAGGTCTTGTTCTTGCCGTTGTAGAGCTTCGGCAGATACACCGGGCCGCCGCCGGAAGCGCCGAATTCGTTGCGCACCAGATGGGAGGGCCGCGACGAAAAATCCTGGCGGGTGCGAGCCACGCCGAAGCCCAGATTGTTGTTGCGCGCCACTTCGAACAGCGTCCCGTGGAACTGATTGGTTCCGCCGCGGGTGTTGACGATGACCGTGCCGGGCCGGTTCATCTTGGCCGAGGAGTTGCTGGTCTCGACGCGGAACTCCTCGATGGTGTCCATGCCCGGCGGGCGGCCGGCGATTTCGCCGGTGTCGCGATTGGCCAGCACCGCGCCGTCCTGAAGAAATTCGACGCCCCAGCGGATGCCCCATACGCGGGGCACATAGGACTCGCCGTCGATGCCCGGCGTGGTCTGCATCACCAGCGACTGGAACATGCGCCCGCTGATGGGCAACTGCTCGATGCGGGCGCGGTCGGTGACCTGGGCCAGCGTGGGCGCGGTGGTGGTCACCAGGGGGGCGACATCGGCGGCGACGGTAATTTCGGTGGCCGCCGAGCCGACCTTCAGGCTTACATCGACCACCGCGGTGGCGCCGGTCTGGAGCAGGAATTCGCCCCGGAAGGTTTCCATGCCGGGGGCTTCGATCGAGATGGACCAGGCGCCGTTCTGCGCGGCCGGAAACTGGTAGAAGCCGACCTCGTTCGAGGTGGTGGAGAACCGGCCGTCGGTGGCGACGTGAACGACGTTCACTTTCGCCCCGGGCACGACGGCGCCGGACAGGTCTTTGACGGTTCCCTGGATTTTGCCGAGCGTTTGCGCGCCGGCAAATGGGGCTGACACGGCCAGCCAAAACAGGATTGCGAGTACTCGGAGTCTCATATATAGCTGGGATCATACATGAATCTGACCGCCCTCCGCAAGATTCAAAATGGGGACAGTAACAAATAACCCCTTTTCCGGAAATGGGGACAGTAACAAATGTCCCCTTTTCCGGGCGGGTCCGCCAGGGGCGTTGAGATACGCGCCGCAGGGCTTCGGGTGGGCTTTCAGGCCGGGGCGCCCTTCTGGCCGGGCGAGACGTGAAGGCCGCCGCACGGTCGAAAAGGGGTTATTTGTTACTGTCCCCCTTTCCGGAAAAGGGGACAGTAACAAATAACCCCTTTTTCCGGGCGCGGGTCCGCCAGATGCGTCGAGATACGCGCCGCAAGGCTTCGGGTGGGCTTTCCGGCCGGCTTGGCGAGCGCCGCACGGTCGAAAAGGGGTTATTTGTTACTGTCCCCATTTTGCTCATTTTGCTTGGGTTTGCTTTTCGACGCGGGCCGGGTCGAACTCGATGCCGAAGCCGGGCCGGTCGGGCAGCGCGATGCGGCCCGCGACCGGCGTCGGCTGGTTCTTTTCGAAGTAATAGTAGTTGTCGGTCATCTTCGTCACCAGGAACTCGACCAGCGGGCAGGTCATCGGCGATTGCGCCGCCACCACGTGCAGCGGAGTGTGCATCGCGTGGCCGTGCGGGATCACCTGCGCATCGTAGATCGAGGCGACGGCGCAGATCTTCACCAGTTCGCTGACGCCTCCGCACCATTCCGGATCCGCCTGAACCACGGAAATGGCGCCGGCCCGCAGGAACTCGTTCACTTCCCAGCGCCCGTAAAGATGCTCTCCGGTGGCCACCGGCACCGAGGTCGCCTTGCGCAGCGCGGCGAAACTGTCGATCTTTTCCGAAACGAAGGCCTCCTCGATCCAGCGCGGGCGGTACTGCTCGACCTGCTTGGCCCAGGCGATGGCGTAGTCCAGGTTCCACCCGTTGAAGGCGTCGATCATCAATTCCGTTTCCGGACCCACCGCTTCGCGCAGCACGCGGACCAGCTCGACGTTCTTCATCAGTCCCGCCGCCCCGTCGCCGGGGCCGTAAGCGCAGAACCATTTCTGGTGGCGATAGCCCTGTTTCTTGATCTCGATGGCGCGCGCCCGCGCCGGTTCCGGTTCGACCGAGTAGCCCAGGCAGCTTGCATAGGCCTCCACGTCCCGGCGCGTCGGGCCGCCCAGCAGACGATAGACGGGAGCTTCGAAATAGCGCCCGCGCAAGTCCCACAGCGCGTTGTCCACCGCGCTGATGGCCATCATGAAAATGCCGCGCCGGGAGTGGCGGTTGGAGCGATGCATCTGGTCCCACAGCGCTTCGACTGCCAGCGGGTCCTTGCCAATCAGGAACCGGCGCAACTGCTGGTCGACGACGATGGCGGCCTCGGTGTCGATGGGGCCGTAAACGCCTTCCAGGCCGGCGTCGGTCTTGATCTTGAGGTAGAGCGCCCGGGCATCCACGGTTCGCTTGGCCGGCGTCCCTTCGTGAAACGGTTTCGGCCGGTACTCGTCGTAGACGTGGAGCGGCTGAACCTGGTGCTGGCCGGTCACGCCCGCGACGATCTCGCGCCGCCCTTCCAAGCGCCAGAACTCGACGGCGGCGATTTTCAGTCTGCCGCTGGGGCGGGATTGGATGGCTTCCAGTCTCGGCAGTGCCAGCGGCGCCGCGCCGGCCAGGGTGAACAACGTGCGTCTGTGCATGAGGAAGATTGTATCACTCGCCGCAGACCAGGCAGCACCAACCCTGGAGTTCCAGCAGGTCCAGGCGGGGCAGGGAAATGGCGTGATCGACCTCGGCCAATTCCCCGGCGCGGAATCCCGAGAGAATCGCCCGGCCGCCGGGCTTGAGCGCGCGGCGGATGCCGGCCGCGATGGCGGCGATGGTCACCAGGTTGATGTTGGCGACCAGCGTGTCGGCGGCGGCGTCGCGCACGGCGCGTAGGCTGCCGGCGAACAGGTGCGCCCGGGTGCGCTGTCGCGCATAGAGCACCGCCTCCGGGTCGATGTCGCAGCCGATGGCGCGCCCGGCGCCCAGCAACAAGGCCGCTTCGGCGAGAATCCCGGAGCCCGTTCCGACGTCCAACAGCGTGTCGCCGGGCCGCAGCCAGCGTTCCAGAGCTTCCAGGCAGAGTTGCGTGGCCTCGTGATAACCGGTGCCGCAGGCGGTGCCGGAATCGATCGCCAGCCGCAGACGGCCGGCTGGGACCGGATCGTCGCGCCAGGCCGGAACCAGGAAGAATCGCCGGCCGACTTCCAGAGGCTCCCAGCCTTGGCGCGAGACCGCGACCCAGTCGCGATCCTGTTCGGCGCACCACTCGCCGTTCCAGGCCCGCGCGTCGAACACTTCGTCGAACCAGGCCCGCAGCCGGCAACCGCCGCCCGGTGCGTCTTCTTCGACCACGCCCAGCGTGCCGCGCTCCCACAGTTCGGCCAGGATGCGGTCCTTGGCCTGGGGCGCGCAGAGGATCAGAAGCGAGACCACGATTCAATTGTAGTAGGCTGGCGATCTGAGTTCCGAGGTTACGTAGCCTGTCCCCGAATTAGGTAAACTCGGCAGATTATGCGAAGAGTTCTTCTTGGACTGGGGCTGGCCGGGTGTCTGGCCGCCCAGCGGCCGGTCGGCGATGCCGAGGTGGCGCGGGTGCACCGCTCGGCGATGCTCATCGATACGCATAACGACGTTCCGCTGCGCACCGTGCGCGGCTACGACATCGGCGCGCCGGACCAGCGCGGGCACACCAGCATCGCGCGCTTGAAGCAGGGCGGGGTGGGCGCGGTGTTCTTCGCCGTCTATGTCGCTCCCAGCTACGCCAAGAGCGGCGGCGCGGCGCGTCACGCGCTGGAAGTGATCGACTCGGTCCGGCGCGACATCGTCGATAAGTACCCCAAAGATTTCACGCTCGCCACCAGCGCCGCCGAAATCGAGCAAGCGCACAAACAAGGTAAGATCGCCGCGCTCATGGGCGTCGAAGGGGGCCATGCCATCGAGGACAGCCTGCGCGTGCTGCGCACTTTTTACGACCTGGGCGCGCGCTACATGACGCTCACGCACGCCAACACCAACAACTGGGCCGACTCCTCGGGCGACATCAATCGCGCCGGCGTCGAACACCACAATGGCCTGACCAAGTTCGGCCGCGAAGTGATCGCCGAGATGAACCGCCTGGGAATGATGGTTGACGTCTCGCACGTCTCGGACAAAACTTTCCGGGACGTGCTCGAGACCAGCGCCGCTCCGGTTCTGGCCACGCACTCCAATTGCCGCGCCCTGTCGAACATCCCCCGCAATATGACCGACGAGATGATCGCGGCCATCGCGCGCAAGGGCGGCCAGGTGAATATGAACTTCGGCTGCGAGTTCCTGTCGCAGAAATCGGCCGACGCCTCGCCGTGGATCAACCCTAGCGTCGCGGCTGGGGCCCGCATGCCGCGCGCGACGGTTCAGGACGTGGTCGCGCACATCGACCACGTGGTGAAACTCGCCGGCATCGACCACGTCGGCATCGGCACCGATTTCGACGGCATCGGGTGCACGCCCGAAGGCCTGGACGACCCGGGCAAGTTCCCGAACCTGACCCGCGCGCTGCTGGAGCGCGGCTACCAGCCCGCCGACATCCGGAAGATCTACGGCGGCAACATGCTGCGCCTGATGCGCGCCGTCGAACAAGCCAGGCAGCGCTGAGGCTGGTGAGCCCGGCGATTCTCTACCGCCGGGGGAGCGAGCAGGTGTACTGGTTCGCCGGCGGCGGCTTCGGCGGGCGAATCGACCGGATGTACGACCGGTGTCCTGGGCGGCGTCTATACGTGGTGGCCGCCCACGTGGCGCCAGACGCCGGAGCGAAGCTGGGGATCGGTTACCGGTTCTGAGGCGGAAGGTGTAAAACTGGTTGACATGCCCACACGACGGACATTTCTGGCTGCCGCGGCGGCGGCGCCGATTGCGCCGAAGGCGGCGGGGACTCGCGGGGAGTTGCCGACGCCCGCGCTGCTGCTCGACCTGGACGCCTTCAACGCCAACCTCGATAAGATGGCGGCGCATTTGAAGAAGCAGGGCCGCGCCTTCCGCCCGCACGCCAAGACGCACAAGTGCCCGGAGATCGCGCGGCGCCTGCTCAAGGCCGGGGCGGTGGGCGCTTGCGCCGCCAAAATCAGCGAAGCCGAAGCGCTGGCCGCCGGTGGCGTCACCGGACTGTTGCTGACCTCGGCCATGATCGGCCGCGATCGAATTCGGCGCGCGATCGGCCTGGCACGACGCCGGCCCGAAACCATGTTCTCGGTGGACGACGCGCGCAACGTGCGCGATCTGAACGACGCTGCTGGCGCGGCGCGGCTGAAACTCAACCTGGCTATCGACCTATTGGTTGGCAACCGCACCGGCATTGAGCCCGGCGCGCCGGCGGCCGAACTGGCGCGCCTGATCGCGAAGCTGCCGAATGTGAAGCTGGCCGGCTTGCAGGCTTACGCCAACAACGCCGCGCACGTCATCGGTTTTGAAGCGCGCCGCAGTTTCTCCCGGGCGGCCATGGCGCGCGCCGTCGAGACCCGCCGGCTGATCGAGAAGAGCGGCATCGCCTGTCCGCTGGTCACCGGCGGCTCGACCGGAACCTACAACATCGACAGCCAGATCGACGGCGTCACCGAACTCCAGCCCGGCAGCTTTATATTCATGGACATCGACTACAACCGCATCGGGGGCGCCGACGGCGCGGTGTACCGAGACTTTCGCAACGCTCTCACGGTGCTGACCACGGTGATCAGCAAGCCGTCCAAAGACGCCGCCATCGTCGACGGGGGTTTCAAGTCCTTCTCGACGGACAAGCCCTTCCCGCCGGAAACCAAGAACCTCGCGGGGGTCACCTACGCGTGGGCCGGCGACGAGCACGGCAAGCTGACCGCGGCCCAGGGGCCGGTGCCGGTCGAGTTGGGCGACCGGGTCGAGTTCATCGTCCCGCACTGCGACCCGACGGTGAACCTCTACGACAGCATTTACGTCATGAAGGGCGAGGCGGTCGAAGCGGTCTGGCCGATCACCGCGCGGGGGAAGAGCCAGTAGGTGGCGAAGATCCGCCGGCTCGGCGTGTTGCGGGACACCTACTCGGAAGCTCTGATCGGGCCGGTTGTGCACGACGAAGTGGTCATTGCGGGAAAGTGCATCGGCGCTGCTGGGGTCGAGCGCGTCGAGCAGGCTCTCGACAGCGGCCGGCTTCGCCTGGTGCGCCCGACCCCGGCCGAACGACGGCTGACCACAAGAATCCTGCAGACGTCAAGGCTTCACCACGGTGAAGCGGAGGCGTTGGCGATTGCCAAGCAACGAGGTCAACTGCTGGTCGTGGACGACAAAGAGGCGCGCAGCATGGCCGGCGCTTTGGGACTGGATTTCGTTGGCGCCGCCGGTGTCCTGCTGGAGGCGTTCCTTGAGGAACACCCGACCCTCGAGGGCTTGGAAGGGGCACTGATGGACCTGTCACGCGTGACCTGGCTGTCGCCGGGCGTGGTCGCGACCGTTCTGAAGGTAGCCCGGGAGGAACGATGAGAAACGAGCAGATGGTCGGCGCGAGGCTCCCCAGCTACGCTCGCCCGGGCCGCGGCGGAGGCCGGCGTCACCCTCAGAGAGATGACGGCCTACGTGCGCGCCAACAAGATTCCGGCGCAGTACGACACCGGCGATCTGAATGAGGACCTGGCGCGCATCGGCGCACGGCGGCGGCCTGCAAGGTGATTCCCGCTGCGTTTCGCTTGGCGGTCGAAGCGGTCTGGCCCATCACCGCACGGGGGAAGAGCCAGTAGGCGCCGCCGCGACCGCGGCCAGGATGCGCGGAATGCTCTTCACCTGGTTGCTCCACCCCCGACTATGGTGATCTCGGTCAGTTCCCGGCGGTCCAGCCGCTTTCCGAGATAGTAGCCGGCGATGGTGCCTCCCAATGTCACTCCGATTCCAATCGGAACGATCTGTTGCGGCGCCGGACTGTAATGATGCATCGAAACGCCAACGGCCATCCCGCCCAGGAGCGCGGCCGGCAAACCGGGCGTAAGCAGGAGCCTCCAGTGCTTCGAGTACCGCCCCATCCGAATCACGGAGATGGAAGACCGCGGTATCGACGTCTTCCCCTTGCGGACAACTTTGTCGTCGGTGCTCCAGGTGACGTGGAGACGCAAAGCCTCGGGCTCGACGCCGAGGACTTTTCCCTCGACTGCCGTTCCCGAGGACAGCCTCATCGATATCTTGCGGTCCGCCACCGCCGGACCCAACTCGGACCAGGGCAGCCGCAGCTTTATTCTCTCTCCCGCACGGGCGGGGATCTGGCCCGCGGTTACGAGAAGCGCGACAACCAGCGACAGGTGTCCCACGCCGTTCCAGTCGTTCTGAGTGTCAGGATAGACCCGGAGTGCAAGAAATGGAAGCCGTCAGTTTTTCGAATAGACCAGGTCGCCGCTGAGCCAGGGGCGCTCAATTTCGATGCGTTTGG
>JAUYBU010000558.1 GCA_030693045.1 Bryobacterales bacterium
CTGCGCCATGGCCGCGAGCGAGATCTTTTTGTCGCGAACCATTTCCTTGTACAGCATTCCTGTACGCCCGCTCGACAGGATGCTGCCGACGACGTCGAAAACCGGGTCGTCCTTGTGGTTCTGGTCGGGGCGCTTGTAGCCTATCATGAGCAACGGCTGCGAGGGCGATTCCACGCTCACGCGCCGCTCGAGTTCCTGTACAGGTTCCCGGGTGCGCACGCGCGGCGGAGCGGGCCCGGCCGGCAGCCGCCCAAAGTATTTCTGGGCCAGTTGCTTCGCCGCCCCCGCCTGGATGTCGCCCGCGATGCCGACGGTGATGTTGACCGGCGTGTAGTAGGTCTTGTAGAACCGCTCGGCGTCGGGCATCCGGAAACTTTCGATGTCGCTAGCCCAGCCGCCGGGCATATTGCGGTAGGGATGCGCGATGAAGGCCGTGGCCAATAGCGCTTCCAGCAGCTTGCCCTGCGGGCTCGATTCGATACGCATGCGCCGCTCTTCGCGCACCACGTCGCGCTCCTTGTAGAATTCCCGGAAGACCGGCTTCAGAAAACGCTCGGATTCCAGCAGAAACCACAATTCCGCGCGATTGGCTGGCAGGTTATAGAAGTACACCGTCGAATCCATCCCCGTGCCCGCGTTCATCCCCACGCCGCCGTTCTCCTCGATCAGGCGCGGATAGACGTTCGGCTCGACGAAGCTGTTGGCCGTTTCGATGGCGGCTTTCAGCTTCGCTTCCAGGTCCTTGACCTTTGCCTGGTCCGCGCGAAACCCGAGGTTGCGCTCGGTATCGAGCTGGTCGTAGGCCTTTTCGACGGCCTCCAGCGCCTTCTTCTCTTCAACCCAGTTCTTGGTGCCGATCGTGTCGGTGCCCTTGAAGGCCATGTGCTCGAACATGTGGGCGATGCCGGTCTCGCCGCCCGGGTCGTCCACCGAGCCGGCGTTGACGTAGGAATGGAACGAGACCACCGGCGCATCGTGCCTCTCCAGCACAATGAAGTGCATGCCGTTGGCCAGCGTGAACTCGGTGACTCGCTTCTCGAACTCTTTCAGGTTCTGCGCGCGAAGCGCGACAACCAGCGTGAGCGCCAGGGCGAGCCTGGTGGCGTGCCTAAATGTCTGCATAGTGGAATCCCTTTCATTTTACCAGCCTATTTCGGGGACAGGCTACGAAATCCCGAAATAGCCCGCGTGCCGGCTTGATACGATGATGGGGCGAGTCATGCGCATCGAGCCCTTCAAACTAGAAAGATTCTTCGCCCGGCACGAGTTTACGGCGAAGCATCTGCTGAGCGCCTCCGATTGCGAAACGCTGTCCTTGCCCGAGTTGCTCGATCTGGCAACGCCGGAAAGCTTCGCGCTCTGGAACCATCTGAGTTTGTCTTATACCGAGTCGCAAGGCCATCCGCTGTTGCGGGCGGAGGTGGCGCGGCTGTACCAGTCGGTCTCGCCCGACGACATTCTGATCGCGGCCCCGGAGGAGGCGATCTTCCTGCTCATCCTGGCGCTGTTAGAGCCGGGCGACCACGCAGTCGTCCTCACGCCGGCCTATCAGTCGCTCTATCAAGTGGCTCTCGGCGCCGGCTGCGCCGTCACGCGGTTGGATCTGTCCTTGGAAACCCAAGGCTGGCGCCTCGATCCGGACCTGCTCCAGCGCAGCCTGACCCCACGGACGCGCCTCGTGGTGGTGAACTTCCCGCACAATCCAACCGGATTCATGCCTTCCCACCAGGAATTCGACACGCTGGTCCGCATCGCCCGCCAGCGCGGCCTGTACCTGCTCGGCGACGAGATGTACCGCTTCCTGGAACACGATCCGGCCCATCGCCTGCCCGCGGTCTGCGACGTTTACGAGAAGGGCATCAGCCTTTCGGGCCTGTCGAAATCCTTCGGCCTGCCGGGCCTGCGTCTGGGCTGGCTCGCCACCCGCGACGCGTCGCTGCTGAGCCGCTGCCAGGAGATCAAGGACTACACCACCATCTGCCTCAGCGCCCCCAGCGAAATACTCGGCATCATCGCGTTGCGCGCCCGGGATGCGATCCTCGAACGCAATCGCAGTATTGTCGCGGACAATCTCGCCGTCGCCCAGAGGTTCTTTGCCGAACACTCCGATCGGTTCACTTGGATCCAGCCGCGCGGAGGTTCCGTCGCCTTCCCGGTCTGGACCGGGAACGGATCGGTCGACGATTTCTGCCAAAGGATGCTCGACGAGCGCGGAGTCCTGATCGTCCCCGGCAGCCTGGTCGACTCTCCGGGAAACCACTTCCGCATCGGCCTCGGCCGCCGCAGCGTCCCCCCAGCCCTAGAAAAATGCGTCAGCCTGGTAGGACCCCTTTATTTCGGAGGTTCCGAAAAAAAGGGGCCATACCAGGCTGACGCATTTTTTACGCGCGCCATTGGCGCTGGCGGACCAGCGCGCCGTTGAGCACGCTCAGCGCGATGTTGACATCGTCCACCACCTGGAAGTCGTACATGCCGACGCAGATGAAATCGGCGCCGCGTTCGAATGCGTGCTTGAACTCGATCTTCGGTTCCAGCGCCCCGGCGGCCAGAACCTTGAACGCGATCCAGGGCTCCGGCAACTGTCTCATGTACGCCGCCGTCGCCTCGGGGTCGTCGCACCAGATGTTGTCGTGCTCCGGTTTCGGGCTGGCCGACCAGTAGTTGGTGCGGTGCAGCGTCTTCATCCAGAAATCGGGCCGCAGGCCTTTATCGACGCAGGCCTGGATGGTCGAGAGCTTGTGTCCCCCGATCCCGGCGGGCAACCCGTTCTTGCGGGTCAGTTCGAGCGCTTGGGCGATCAGGTCGAACTTGCCCTTCTCGACCAGATCGTCGGCGACGCCGCCCTGAATGTAGCAGGCCGCCGCGCCGCGATCGATCGATTTCTGCGTCATTAGCAGAATGTCCTTGCCGCCGCAGTCGGAGATGAACTGGATTTTTCCGCCGGCGCGCCAGTAGTTGTTGATCACGTCGCACAGCGCGGGGTTGGTCAGAACCGTGTTGACGCTGCACGCCTCGGCCAGCGCGAAGGTCTCGAAGATCTTGTTCTGGTGATGGTAAGCCTTGACCAGCTTCGAGGCGTAGATCAGGTCCCGGGCGTGGGCCCAGCCGCCGATCAGGTTGCCGCCGAGAATCATCCGGCTGAGCGTCAGGTTGCCGATCTTGGCCCGCGGCAGCCGCCCCTTCAGTTCGCTCACGCCGGTGAACTGAAACGTCTTCACCGTGGCGCTGGCCACGAAAGCGTTCCGGTTCCCCGTTGCGCCAATCAGTTGCACTTCCTCGAAACTCTTCCAGCCGTGCTTTTTCAGGACCGACAGCAGGAAAACGCCCAGAACCGGCAACCCGGCCAGCGCGGCTAGCATCTGCCTGCGGCCCGCCGGGTCCACCGATACCGGAGCCTGGCCCCGGCGCCGGAGCAGACTTTGCAGCCCAAACGCGGCCACCGGGAAGGCCACCACCACCGACAGCGCGAACAGTTCGACCAGGGTCTTGTTGACCAGCAGGTAGTTGCCTTCGCTCACCCCGCCCATCACCGGTCCGAATAGCGGAGGATAGGCGAAGTAGTACATCGCCAGCAGTCCGATCCCGCAGACCGCCGCCTGCCGCGCCGCCAGCCCCAACATCAGGCTCAGGCCGATCAGCAGCAGTCCCCAGATGTTGATCTGGTCGATGACCCGGATCACGGCGTCGCTCGACGCCAGCCAATGATAGAATCCGGCCAGCGGCCCGCTGCTGGCTTTCAGATATCCGGAGGAAGTCCACCCCGGATACACAAGTTTGACCAGGCCTTCGTAAAGAAAGTGCCAGCCAATGACAATGCGCAAAAGGGCCAGCGGGAACTGCCGGTAGTCCGCGGAAGGTTGAGATGGCTGTGACATAGGTGACGATCCATTATAGTAAGGAAACAGAATCCGGGGACACTCCGGGCTAGTCTTACGCAATCCATCGCCCGGCCCGGAACCCAGGCGTGTCCCCCCGGCTCCGAAAGCCCCCCTCGCGCCCAAACTCTTCCCAAGCGGCGAAGGCCTGAGCAGTCAGTGACCCACTCTTCAGGCCGTGCGAATAATGGGGAATGAGTACTCCGTCCCCGGTTTTAGATGTTGAAATTGTCAACACTGCGTAGAGAATCCTGACACTCGCCTAAGTTATACTCTTCGCGGCAGATAAACCAATTTCGGACAGTTTCGTGAAGAAAGGTGTTGAACTTTTCCACACTGCTGTTCCTCGGGCCGCGTACCCCTAGCCCACCTCCTTGCTAAGTTATTGATCCTGAACGTGTTATTCCTCCAATCCGTTTCATGAATCGCGCCAGTTTGGCCAGATACGTGCCCTAATAAAGGAGAAAGAGGCCCGCTTAGGGCCAAAGGAAAAAAAGGAGATTCAAAATGGCTGTCATTCTGGTTCTGTGCACGTTTTTGGTGTTCATCGTGATTGACACGATCCTGAGCCGTCGCAAGGCGACGCTCCCAGTCGCAATCCAGGCCGAACAGGAGGTGGCGGCACCGAGCGGTTCTTTCGTCGAAGGTTTCCAGGTACCCGAACAACTTCGCTACCACGCCGGTCATAGCTGGCTGCTGCGTGAACGCAAGAACGTCATGCGGGTGGGCGTGGATGAATTCGCCGCGGCGTTGCTGGGCCGGGTCGAAAAGCTGGATTTGCCCAAACCCGGACACTGGGTGCGGCAGGGGCAGCGCGTCCTCGGTTTCCTTCGCGGCGACCAGAAGGCCGAGATGGTTTCACCCATCGAAGGCGAGGTAGTGGAGATCAATGCCGAAGTTCTCAACGACCCGTCGCTGCTTCGGAAAGATCCTTACGGAAAGGGCTGGCTCATGACCGTGTTCGTTCCCGACGAGGAGAGCACGGGCCGGAACCTGCTTCCCGCCAACCTGGTCCAGGGTTGGATGCGCAACGCCGTCGAGAGGCTCTACGGCATGCAGCCGGAACTGGCCGGCGCCGTGGCCGCCGACGGAGGGCGTCCCGCCGAGGACCTGTCTGCCGCCATTCCGGCCAAGCCCTGGCCCGAGCTGACTGCTGAATTTTTCCTCACCTGATAGCGTGGAAATACGCAGGGTGATTGAGAAACCAGACAGAGTCTGAGCACAACTTTTAAGGGTTTGAACATGTGCGGCAGTGAAATGTGCGATGGATCAGGGTGCAAAGAACCTGACAAGTGCTTCATTTATAGACGCTTACAAGCAAGAGTGCACGCCTCGTTGGCCGGAATGGACCTTGCGCATACCGGACATGGTAGTCCGATTGCTAGTCTTGAAGCCGACGAGAATGCGCCCGACTGCGGGAAAAGGAAATGGCCAAAGCAATCCTGTACGACAGTGTCCAGTGTGTCGGGTGCCGCGCCTGCGAAGACGGCTGCGCGAAGCGCTGGAATATACCTTATAACGACACGATCGCCAAAGAAGAAGAGATCTCGGCGCACAAGTTGACGGCGGTTGTAACTCACGGTGAACGTTATTCCCGCAGGCTTTGCATGCACTGCGCGGACCCTACCTGCGTCTCCGTCTGCCCGGTGGCGGCGCTCCAAAAGACGGCGCTCGGCGCGGTGATTTACGATGAAGACCGCTGCATGGGATGCCGCTATTGCATGTTGGCGTGTCCCTATCAAGTTCCTTCTTATGAATGGAGTAGCCGTCTTCCGCGGGTCAAGAAGTGCGACATGTGCTACGAGCTGCAGCGCTCGGGCAAATCCACCGCGTGCAGCGAGACTTGTCCGACCGGGGCGACCGTCACCGGCGACCGTGACGCCTTGATAGCGGAAGCCCGGAAGCGGATCGCCGAAAAGCCCGGCGATTACCACCCTCGGATCTACGGAATCAATGAGGTCGGCGGGACTTCCGTGCTGATACTTTCGGGGGTGCCGTTCGAGCAACTCGGCATGAAAACGAATCTCCCGCTGGAACCGCTTCCGCCGTTAACCTGGGCGGTGCAAAGTCACGTTCCCGACGTTGTTTTGTTGGGTTCGGTGCTTCTCGGCGGGATATCGTGGATCACCCACCGGCGCGACGAGGTGGCCGCGGCCGAAGGCCATGCGCCGAAGCCGCGGAAGGATGCCTCGAAGTGACCCGGATTCTGCGCCTGACATTCTGGCAGTGGGTGTTTCTGGCACTGATGGCGGCCGCCACTTACGCGACCTTTATCCGTGTAGTATATGGGCTTGGCGGCGCGACGAACCTCAGCGACAAGTTCCCCTGGGGCATCTGGATCGGCTTTGACGTTCTGTGCGGCGTCGGTTTTGCGGCGGGCGGCTTCACTCTCGCCGCCACGGTCCACATCTTCAATCTCAAGCGCTTCGAGCCGATCGTCCGCCCGGCCATCCTGACGGCGTTTCTGGGCTATGTCCTGGTGGTGATGGCGCTGCTGTTCGATCTCGGCCGCCCCTATCGCATCTGGCACCCGCTGGTGATGTGGAACCCGCACTCGGTGATGTTCGAGGTGGGCTGGTGCGTGACCCTGTACACCACCGTGCTGGCGCTCGAATTTCTGCCCGTCGTGCTCGAGCGCTTCGGCCTCGTGAGACCGCTCAAATGGATGCGCATTTCGTTGATTCCGCTGGTGATTGCCGGCGTGATCCTTTCCACCCTGCTCCAGTCTTCCCTGGGCGGCCTGTACCTGATCGTTCCGCGCAAGCTCCATCCGTTGTGGTATTCTCCGCTCCTGCCGGTGCTGTTTTTCGTGTCGGCGATCTGCGCCGGGCTGGCCATGACGATCTTCGAGTCCTGGCACAGCAGCAAGGCCTTCGGGCGATCGCTGGAGATCTCGCTGCTGGCCCGTTTGGCGCGAGTGCTTGCCGTTCTGCTACTGTTCTATCTGGTGATGCGATTCCTGGATGTGGCCCAGCGCGGAGCGCTCAAACTGGTTCTCGAGCCCCGCGTCGAGAGCTACCTCTTCGGCCTTGAAATCTCGCTGATGTTGTTGCCGATGCTGCTGTTGTTCCGGCAGCACGTCCGGCGGAATCCATGGGCGTTGTACGCCTGTTCGGTGATGGTGGTCTTCGGATTCATGACCCACCGGCTGAACGTGAGCATCACGGGCATGGAGGCCGGCTCGGGAACGCAGTATATCCCGAAATGGACCGAGGTGGCGGTCACGCTGGGCATTGTGGCGCTCGGCTTCGCCATCTTCCGGTTCGCCGCCAAGTACCTTCCGATCTTCGAGAAGGAAGGCGCCGGCGAGGCTGCGGTGGGGCAGGCGGTTTCGCCTGCCTGCTGCCCCGCGCAAGGAGACTGACGGATGAGGGCCGAGGGGCCCGAGAAGGCCGGGTTCAGGATCGGGCTGGCCGCCAAGCTGGCCGCCTGCCTGGTGGCGAGCACGGCCGTCTTTTTCTCTCTGTTCGGCTACGTCAACCTGCGGCTGGAGCGCCGCCAATTCGAGCAGATGGTCCTGCTGAGCGCCGAGCTCATCAGCGACATTCTGCAAAGCAGCACCCGGCACGAGATGCTGCGCAACGACCGCGACGCCCTGTACGCCCAGATCCGCGACATAGGCCACGAACCGGGCATCGAGCGCGTCCGCATCTTCAACAAGGAAGGCCTGATCACGTTCTCGACCGAGCCGAAAGAGCTCGGCACGGTGGTCGACAAGACCGCCGAAGCCTGTTACGCCTGCCACGCGCAACAGGCGCCGCTGGCGAAGCTGTCGCGGCCCGACCGGGCGCGGACGTTCACCGGCTCCCAGGGAGAGCGCGTGCTGGCCGTCATCCGGCCCATCGAGAACCGGCCGGACTGCTCTACCGCGGCCTGCCACGCTCACCCGCCCGGCGTCCGAATCCTGGGCGTGCTCGACGCGCACCTGTCTCTTGCCGCCGTCGACCGGCAACTGGCCGAGCACCAGCGGCAATACCTGGTTTTCACCGCCATCGCCATGCTGCTGACCTCGGTATTCGGCGTTTTGTTCGTCTGGATCGTGATTCACCGGCCGATTCGCGAACTGGCCGCCGGCACCGAAAAAGTTGCCCAGGGCGACCTGAGTTATCGCCTGCCGGTGCGGTCGCAGGACGAGCTGGGGGCGCTGGCCGAGTCGTTCAACAAGATGACGGCGGACCTGGCGGGGGCGCATCTGGAGTTGACCGGATGGGCGCACACGCTGGAGGAGCGGGTCGCGCGCAAAACCGCCGAACTCGAGCAAGCTTACAGTTCCCTGCTGGCGAACGAGAAGCTGGCCTCCATCGGAAAACTCGCGGCAACCGTGGCGCACGAAGTCAACAACCCGCTGTTCGGCGTGCTGACGTACGCCCGCCTGACGCTCAAGACGCTCCAGCGCGCCGACTTCGGCCCGGCCGAGAAGGCCAAGATGGTCGAGAACCTCTCGATCATCGAGCGGGAAAGCCGCCGCTGCGGCGAGATCATGAAGAATCTGCTCACCTTTGCGCGGCGCAGCCCGCCGCAGCGCGCGCCCAGCGACATCAACCTCTTGCTGGAACGCGCGGCGAGCCTGGTGCGGCACCAGTTGGAGCTTCAGGAGGTCGAGATCAAGAAGCGCCTGGCGCCGGGGTTGCCGGCGGCCTTCTGCGACCAGGGACAGATTCAACAGGCGCTGTTGATCCTGCTGGTGAACGCGGCCGAGGCGATGCCCCACGGCGGCCTGGTGATCGTCACCACGGCGGCGAACGCAGCCCAGGGAACCGTGGTGGTGCGGGTGCGGGACACGGGCGGCGGGATTAGTCCGGAGGACTTGCCTCGGATCTTCGAGCCCTTCTTCACCACCAAGGAGGACCAGCACCGCACCGGGCTCGGGCTGGCCATCGCGCGGAGTATCATCGAAAGCCACGGCGGGACCGTCTCGGCGGCTTCCACGCCGGGCGCGGGCTCGGAGTTTGTGATCGCGCTTCCGATCGAGCCCGCGGCGGTGACGGCGGGCGGTGGAAACGGGAAACTAGCGGAAAGGGCATAGGCGAACATTGGCAACTGCGGCGGCAAAACCCAAGGCGCGAATCCTGATCGTGGACGACGACCCGATCGTGCGCGATTCGCTCGGACAGTGGTTTGACAGCGAGGGATACCAGGTCGAGACCATCTCCAGCGGCCGCGAGGCGCTGGAGCGCATTGAAGGGGAACGCTGGGACCTCGCGCTGCTGGACATCCGCATGCCCGGCATGGACGGCATGGAGCTGCAAAGCCGCCTCCGTGAGATCGACCCGGCCCTGCCGGTGATCATCATGACCGGCTACGCATCGGTCGAAACCGCCGTGCAGGCGCTCAAGAACGGAGCCTACGATTACATCACCAAGCCGTTCGACCCCGACGAGCTGGTTCACCTGGTGACCAAGGCGCTCGAGCACCGGGCCGTCAAACACGAAGTCGTGCGCCTGCGCGAGAGTCTTCAGGAAGTCTTCCCGAAGTGCGATCTCATCGGCCAGGGACCGTCGATGAAGCGCGTGACCGAGCTGATCGAGACCGTGGCGCCCACCGACGCCACCGTTCTGGTCACCGGCGAGAGCGGCACCGGCAAGGAGATCGTGGCGCGCGCCCTGCACGCCCTGAGCCCGCGCCGCTACATGCCGCTGGTGGTCATTCACTGCGGCGCCCTGACCGAAACACTGCTCGAGAGCGAGCTGTTCGGCCACGAACGCGGCGCCTTCACCGGCGCCCAGTACCGCAAGAAGGGCAAGTTCGAGGTGGCCGACGGCGGCACGGTCTTTCTGGACGAGATCGCCGACATCAACCTGCGGGTGCAGACCGATCTGATGCGCGTGCTTCAGGAAAAGGAGATTGTCCGTGTGGGCGGCACGCAACCCGTGCCGGTCGACTTCCGCTGCGTCGCGGCGACCAACAAGCGGCTCGAGGACCTAGTGAAAGAAGGCACGTTCCGGCCGGATCTCTATTATCGCCTGAACGTCTTCGCCATCGAGCTGCCGCCGCTGCGCGAGCGCCGCGAGGACATTCCGCTGCTGGCGGCGCACTTCGTCCAGAAATGCGCCTCCGCCATGAACCGGCCCGCGCCGCGCATCTCGGCTCCGGCCCTCGACCTGTTGCTCGACTATGGCTGGCCCGGCAATGTGCGCGAACTCGAGAACGCCATCGAACGCGCGCTGCTCATCAGCCGCGAGCCGGAGTTGCAGCCCACCGACTTCCCCTTCCAGTTGCGCGCCGCCCCGGCCGCGGCCGACACCGGCCGAACGCTCGAGCAAGTCGAGAAGGTGCACATCCAGAAGGTGATCGAGGAGACGGCCTGGAACCTCTCCCGCGCGGCGCGCGTTCTGGACATCGACCGGACCACTCTCTATAACAAGTTGAAGCGCTACGGTCTGAGGTAGCCGGATTGGCGATGCGGGCCATCCAATTGATGGCGGTAGGCGCTCCCGGCCGGGGAGAGCCGGATCTGGCCATCGGGCATCTGGACCACCTGTCGGCGGAGCTGGCACGCGTGTTTCACGTCTCCTGCCACGTTTCCACCGCCGTGCTCGACGCCGCCGTCGCGCTGGATCCCGACCGGCGCCAGTACCATTCGACCCTCATCCTGCGCGCCATGACGCCGCTGGCCCGCGATCCCGCCATCCGACTGCTCGGTGTCACCGAACTGGACCTGTTCGTCCCCGTGCTCACCTTCGTTTTCGGCGAAGCGCAACTCGGCGGCGCCTGCGGCCTGGTCTCACTGCGCCGCCTGCGAGAAGAGTTCTATGGATTGCCATCCAATCCGGCCCTGCTTTCCCAACGGCTGGTCAAAGAGGCGTTGCACGAACTCGGCCACACCTTCGGCCTGCGCCACTGCCCCAACTGGCAGTGCGCCATGGCCTCCACCCACGCCGTCGAGCGCCTGGATTTAAAGGAAGCCCGCTACTGCCCCGCGTGCGGCAAAGCATCCGGGGACACTCCGGGCTGATCGGGTGCTTAACACCCCCAGGCGGCCTTTCACCATTATTGGGTCCGGGCTGCGCGTTAGACGGCCAAGTGGCATTGGAAGGCGGATCGCGGGAATGAAGCGGACTTGGCGGGACTAATCCGGCTTTAGTGGCACGTCACCGGCCACTGCGGCCTCTATGCGACGCGAAGTTCGGCCGTACCGTGGGTTCTACGCTTTACGACGATCTCTACATCGTGCCCTAGCGCGACCAGGAAACGCATGAGGCGCTCGACCGAATATCCCCGGAACTGACCAGCCAGCATAGCTGAGATTTTGGGCTGATCGATGCCCATTAGCTTTGCCGCGGCTGCTTGGGTCAGCTTTCGTTGGCGGATGGTCCGGTCGATCCGAACCACCAGTCCAGCTTTAATCAGGTGTTCGCCGGCATCGGCCAGGCCGAGGTCGGCGAATACGTTGCCCGTGCTGGGCTCCTGCTTAAGGGCCTCTCTTTTCGGCATTCTTCACCTCACTTCTCAACTCTTTGAGCCGCTGCCGGATCAGTTCCATCTCCGGCTTCGGTGTCGCGATCCCGGCCTTGGACTTCTTCTGGAAGGCGTGAATCACGTAAATCGATTCTCCAATCGAGACCGTATAGATCGCGCGGTAGGTCCCGCTGGCGTCATACGCCGCAATCTCCATCACCTGGCCGCCAAGACCATGCAGTGGCTTGGCCTTAACACTCCGTTCGCCCAACTGCGCAGCGTACAACGCGTAGCCGATGTCGTCTTGAACGCCAGCCGGAAATGACTTCACGTTGGAACGGGAATCGGCAAGCCACGTGAGGTTCTTCATCCGTTGGTACATGCCTATATTGGCATAAGTCGGACGCGGCGTCAAACGATGCCCGAGGGAATCGTGCCGCTCCGACCTTCGGAACGAAGCTGCGTGGGGCTCCGGTGCCCATCGGGACTACTCCCGCGAAATGTTTCAGCATCGGCGATAACGGGTGTGACGCTCACCCCAATGATCGCCCAAAGTGTGAACAGGGCGGGGGTGGGGAGGCGACCTCGCGGGAGTAATCCCGCCCGAACGCAGTCTAGCGGAGCACGAACGGCACAAGTTGCGAATGCCTCTCACGCCGCTGTCTGACAGATTAGATACAATCATCGTTGAGATGAATGTCGTACGAGCAACCACTCGCGCGGATGTGCGAAGACCTGCTTGCGGAGACGCACTTTGGGTATAGAAAAAACGGACCTCTTTCGGGAAATGCTGCGTCGCTCTCCCGATCTACCAGCCGGCCCTCCCGATGTGGCTGGTGAGTTCGAAAAGTTGCGTAGACTAGTACATTGACAAGATAATCTCGAATCATGTAGAATGGCTGCATGAGGCAGACTGACTTGCACCTGAAGGAAGCCGATCGGCTTACCTTGAACGCCTTTCGCAGCAAGGGAGTGCATCCGGCGCGAGAGGTCAACCGC
>JAUYBU010000585.1 GCA_030693045.1 Bryobacterales bacterium
CGCGACCCGTCCGTTCGCGCCGCTGCGCTGTTGCGCCTGGGACGCATCGAGAAAAAGCTTGGGCATTTCGAAGCGGCTTTGGCGGCTTACTCGGAACTGGCGAGATTGGGCGAGACAAGAGTGGAGGGACTGCCCGCCGAAATGGCCGCCCGCGAGGCGCGCTGCCGGCTCTACGAGCAAGCGGGCCGGGTGAAGGAACTGGCGGGGGAGTCGGCGGCGCTCGACGCCGGATTGCGCCAGGGCCGCTGGCGCATCGCGCGCGCCACCTGGCAGTTTTACGCCGAGGAGGCAGCCCGCTGGATGTCTGGGCCCGCACCGGCGCCCGTGGACCCGAATCAACTCGCTCTGGCAGCGGCGGCGGAGTGGGTCTACCAGCGCTGGCAAGTAGACCGCGACTCCTCGGGCCACCAGTTTCTGACGCTGGAGGACCGGCCCGTCATGGTGGTGTGGAAGGCAACCGCTTCGAAACTCCGCGCGGTGGTGGCCGGCCCGCGCGTGGTTCAGTCGGCGCTCGACTCGGTGGCGCGCGACCCCGGCGTGTCCATCGCGTTCTCCGATGCCGCGGGCCTGGCCGTTCTCGGCCGCCCGGCAACCCGTCCCAGAGTGCAGGTGGTGCGAGTGGCCGCGGCGACCGGCCTGCCCTGGACCCTGCAAGTAGCTCGCACAGACCCGGCCGCGCCGTCCGCGCAGAGCCGCTTTCTCGCGGCCGGCGGCGCGATTCTGGTGCTTCTGTTGGTGAGTGGCGGCTACTTCGTGTTTCGCGCCATGGCCCGGGAGATGGCCGTGGCGCGACTGCAATCGGATTTCGTGTCGGCGGTCTCGCACGAATTCCGCAGCCCGCTCACATCCATTCGCCAGCTCTCTCATCTGCTGGCCTCGGACCGTGTTCCGGACGATGACCAGCGCGGCCGCGTCTACGGCGCGCTGGTGCGGGAGAGCGAGCGGCTTCACACCCTGGTCGAGGCGCTGCTGGATTTCGGACGAATGGAGGCGGGAAGCGTGCGTTACCGCCTGGAGCCGCTGGACCCGGTGCAGCTCGTCACCGAAGTGACCGAAGCGTTTCGGCTGAATCCCGCGGCGGCCGGCTACAACATTCATTTGCGCGCCGAACCGGGCCTGCCACGCGTCGCCGCGGACCGGGAAGCGCTCTGCCGCGCGCTGTGGAACCTGCTGGACAACGCGGTCAAGTACTCGCCCGAGAACAAGGACATCCATGCCGAAGTGGCCGGCCACGACGATGGCGTCGCTATTCGGGTGCGGGACCAGGGGCTGGGCATACCCGCCTCGCAGCGCAAAGCGATCTTCATGAAGTTTGTGCGCGGCGACCCGGCCTCCGCGGTCAAAGGAACCGGAATCGGCCTGGCGATGGTCGAGCACATCGTGCGCGGTCACCGCGGAACAATTCTGCTCGCGAGCGATCCCGGCGCGGGGAGCACGTTTACCATATTGCTGCCGGCGGAGAAACGCTCATGAAACGCATCCTGGTGGTGGAAGACGAGCCCAGCATCGCCCTCGGCCTGGAGATTGACCTGCGGACTGAAGGGTACCATGTCGAACTGGTCGCCGACGGAATCGAGGCCGCCCGGCGCGCCCGCGAGGAGCCCTTCGACCTGATTCTGCTCGACGTGATGCTGCCCGGCAAGGATGGCTTCGAGGTCTGCCGCGAACTGCGCCGCGCCGGCCTCACCACCCCGATCATCCTGCTTACCGCCAAGACCCACGACGCGGAGAAGATCATCGGACTCGAACTCGGCGCCGACGATTACATAACCAAGCCGTTCAATCCGATGGAACTCCGCGCGCGGATCAAGGCCGTGCTGCGGCGCTCCCCGGCCGATGCGCCCGAGGTCTGCCGGTTCGGGGATACCGAGGTGGACTTTGCCCGCTGTGAATTGCGCAAGGCCGGGCAGTTGGTGGAGATTACGCCGATCGAGTTGAAGCTGCTGAGCGTCTTTGTTCGCAGCCGCGGACGCACGCTCAGCCGCGATCAGCTTCTGAACGCGGTCTGGGGACCTGGAACATTTGTCAACCCGCGCGTGGTGGACAACCACATCGTCGGCCTGCGCCGCAAGATCGAGCCGGAGCCCGACGCGCCGCGCCACCTGGTGAATGTCCGGGGCATGGGATACCGCTTCGATGGATAGATCGTGCGCAATTCATACATATCCTCGGACGATGGTCCGACATTCAGCCGTTAGGCTATGAACATGCCGATTCGTCAAACATTGCTGATTTCATCCGCGCTGGTGGGTCTGGCCCTGGCGCCGATCGCCCTGAGCCAGAGAGCCAGCCGCGCCGAGTTGCGGTTCCAGGAGGCCCATCGCAAGGAGACCATCGATGGCGACCTGAAGTCCGCCATCGATTTGTACCGCAAAGCAATCGCCGAAGCCGGCAGCAACCGAGTTGTCGCCGCCCAGGCCCTGGTGCGCATGGGGGAGTGTTACGAGAAGCTGGGAGACGCGGAAGCGCGCAAAGCCTATGAGCGCGTAGTGCGGGACTTCGGCGATCAGAAGGACCTGGCGGAGACGGCGCGTACGCGGCTGGCGGCGTTGGAGCGGGCCGGGGGCCTCAGCCATCCGCCCGGCATGACGCTTCGCAAAGTCTGGGCCTTAGAGCGTGGGTGGCTCGAAGGATCCCCCTCTCCGGATGGCCGGTACCACTCCTTTCACGAGGCCGGCGATGTCTTCTTGCGGGACCTGGTCACCGGGCAGAACCGCCGCCTAACCAACAGGAGGTGGGGGACCGCGCAGGAGCCCGGCGAATACGCTGGGGTCTCGGTCATCTCGGGCGACGGCAAACAGATCGCCTACAGCTGGTGCATTGAAGAGAACTGCGAGATCCGCGTGATGGGGATTGACGGGTCCAACCCGCGGACCGTCTTCCGCGACAAAGAGTATGGCCGCTGGCCCGAATTGTACCAGTGGACCGCGGATGGCAAACAGATACTCGCCCTCCTGCTGGGGGACAAGGGATCGGGAAAAGGTGAGTTCGCCCTTATTCCGGCCGCCGGCGGGCCTGTGCGGTTCCTCAAGACTCCCACGAAGTTCTGGTGGTCCGCGAGTGTCTCTCCCGACGGACGCTTCCTGGTCTACGATGCATACGGGGAAAAAGCCGATGAGAGTGATATCTTCCTGCTCCCCCTCGAGGGAGGCCAGGAGGTTCCCCTTGTCCGATCGCCGGCCATGGACGGCGGCCCTGTCTGGATGCCGGACGGGAAGAAGGTTCTCTTCATGAGCGACCGCACGGGAACGAAAGGCCTCTGGACCATTGACGTGGTTGACGGCAAACCGCAGGGACTACCGCGACTCTTGAAAGACGGTGTGGGCCGTCAAGTCCGGTTCAACGGCTTCACCCGGCGAGGCGATTTCTATTTCTCCGCCAGTACCGAAACCGGGGCGGTGTACGTCACGGAACTGGATCCGGTGGAAGGCAAGATACTGCGGCCGCCGGCGCCGATCGCTCAGCGGTCGGCCGGCTCCAGCGTGGCTCCGTCCTGGTCGCCGGACGGACGCTGGCTGGCGTACTACTCCCTCTCGGTGCCAAAGGGACAGAGAGCGGCGACGCTGATGATCCTCTCGGTCGAGACCGGCGAAGCGAGGGATGTTCCCGTCAAGTTCGAACTAGTCCGTCGCCCTTTCCATGTCCACTGGTTCCCGGACGGGAAGTCGGTCCTGGTGGGCGCGTATGCCAGCCCCAAGCGCGATCAGGTCGACTTCTACCAGGTGGATATTCAAACCGGCGATCACCGTCTTGTCCTCAGTTCCCCCGGCCCCGGCATCAGTCATGCCGATTTGTCCCCGGACGGCAAAACCCTCTTCTTCTATACTCCAGGTGAGCCGAAGCAACGGGGCGGGCTCATTTCGCGCGACATCGAGACCGGACTGGAGCGGGAAATCGCCAGAGTCCCGTACCTGGCTGGGTTTGGGTGGGCGATGATGGCTGTTTCCCCGGACGGAAAGCATCTGGCTTTCCGCTCGCCCGTCGACGAGCGCGAGTGGACGGCTCTCCGCCTGGTGCCGGCGGCGGGTGGAGAGTTGCGTGAATTGTGCCGTTTCCGGCAGTCTGAAACAGACATCTCCTATGAACTCACATGGACTCCGGATGGGCGCAATGTGCTGATGCTGAGGCGCACCGGCAAGGACGGCATCCCGGAACTGTGGCGCATTCCCATCGCCGGGGGCGAGCCGCAAAGGACGGGGTTGCCCGTGGAAGGCATGGGCTTCCTCTCAATTCACCCGGACGGCCGGCGCATCGCCTTCGAGAGCGGCAACCCCAGCGTGGAGGCGAGGGAGCTTTGGGTCCTGGAGAACATCCTGCCCAAGCCCGCCAAGTAACAAAACCGGGGACGAAGTACTCCGTCCCCGATCCACGGGAGGATTAAACGCTGCGCCCGGCGATGCCCAACTGAGCGGCGGCCGCAAGCAGGTGGCGGTCATTGGTCCAGATCTCAGTCTCGCCCACATCCAGTGCAGTCGCAAGGTGAATTGCATCGCCTGCGCGCAACGGAACAATTTTTGGAAGGCCTCGGATCGAGGTTACTGCCCTCCGCGGAAACGCATCGCTCTCGACATGGCCTCTGAACACATCCATCAATTCGCGGCCTTGCGCCACGCTAAGCGCCCCCTCCCGCACATGAGGATGAAAAACAGACGTCACTTCCAGCAGCGCCCAGGAGGATGGACGAACGTTCGCTGCCCCACGAATCAGTTTGCGAACCGCAACCATATTCGGTTCGTTGACGTAGAACTTGGCAACGTACGCCGAATCGAGATACATCGTCAGCGATCTTCTTCGAGAAAGCGACCACTGTCGGCGGTCACGGAAGGAAAGCGCCGCCAGAAGTCGGTCATGTCCGGCAGCCGCGGCTTCGCCTTTTTCTTTGAGATCGGGCGCAGTTCCGCTACCGGTTCGCCGCGGCGCTGAATCAAAATCACGGCGCCGTCGGCGGCTTCGCGAACCAACTCGGAGGTGCGGATGTGAAGGTCGCGGACGGAGGCGGTCCTCATGTGCTACATCGTAGCGCAACGAAACAAGGGGTACCGGCAAGCGGGCGGCGCGCATCGCGGCCCGGCTTGCCGCGCTGTGCCACCACACGGCTGAATTCGACAGCGGGTCCGGCGTTCATTGTAAACTGTCGTTTCCGATGCTTCTCGCGCTGCGCAATATTCAGAAGCGATTCGGCGGCGTGGTGGCCCTGCGCCGCGGCGACCTCGAGGTCCAGGCGGGGGAAGTGCACCTGCTTTTGGGCGAGAACGGCGCGGGCAAGTCGACGCTCATGAAAGTGGTCGCGGGAATGATCGGCCGCGATGGCGGCGAGATGCTGTGGCAGGGGCGGCCGGCGGATTTCCGTTCCCCGAAAGAGGCGGCGGCCAACGGCATCGCGATGGTGCACCAGGAATCGCTGCTGGCGCCGCATTTGACGGTGGCCGAGAACATCTTCCTGGGGCGCGAGGAGCGATTGCCGATGGGCTGGGTGCGGCGGCGCCGGATGGCGGAGCAGGCCGCGCGGCTGATCGCCGAACACGGCTTCCCGCTGGATGCCGGCTGGCGCGTCGAGCGGCTCAGCCCGGCCGGAAAGCAACTGGTCGAGATCTGCCGCGCCATCCAGCACGGCTCGAGCCTGCTGATTTTCGACGAGCCCACGTCGTCGCTTTCCGAAAGCGAAAGCCAGGCCGTGTTCCGCATCGTGGGCGCGCTGCGCGAGCGGAAGATGGGCGTGATCTACATCACCCACCGGCTCCAGGAACTGCGCTCGGTGGGCGACCGCGTCACCATCCTGCGCGACGGCGAGACCGTGCACACGGGGCCGCTGGCGGGCCTGGGGACCGACCGGATCATCCAGCACATGGTGGGCCGCGAGGTGACCGCGATTTACCGCCGCGAGCCGCTCACGCCGGGCGCCGAGCTGATGCGCGTGCGGGGTTTGAGCCGCCGCCCGCTGGTGAAGGACATCAGTTTCACGCTGCGGGCGGGCGAAATCGTGGGCCTGGCCGGACTGGTCGGAGCGGGGCGCACCGAACTGTGCGACACCTTGTTCGGAATCCACCCGCCCGACGGCGGCACGGTCGAGGTGGAGGGGCGCGCGATCCGCGTGAAATCGCCGCGTGAGGC
The DNA here is from genome assembly GCA_030693045.1 of Bryobacterales bacterium. Taxonomy (GTDB): domain Bacteria; phylum Acidobacteriota; class Terriglobia; order Bryobacterales; family Bryobacteraceae; genus JACQZT01. Next base: position 6,112 of record JAUYBU010000585.1, read on the forward strand.
GGTGGCGGCCGGCATCGCGCTGATTCCCGAAGACCGGCAGAAGAACGGCCTGGCGAAGGCGCTCCCGGTGGGCTACAACATGACCATGGCCAGCCTGGACTCGCTCAGCCGCTTCGGATTTTTGCGGCACGGGGCCGAACGCCAGCGCGCCGGCGAGTTCATCGCGCGGCTGAGGATCAGGGTCGATTCGCCGCGTCAATTGGCGGGGCGGCTGAGCGGCGGCAACCAGCAGAAGGTCGTGATCTCGAAATGGCTGGCGCGCGGCGCGCGGGTGTTCCTGTTCGACGAGCCGACGCGCGGCATCGACGTCGGCGCCAAAGTCGAGGTGTTCGAAGTGATGGACCAACTGGCGCGCTCGGGTGCGGCGATTCTCATGGTCAGCTCCGAACTGCCCGAATTGCTCCAGGTGGCCGACCGCATTTTGGTGATGCGCCACGGCCGCATCACCGCCGACATCCCGGGCCGCACCACGCAGGAAGAGATCATGCGCCATGCGGCGCTGGACGATGGCAACTTGAAGGGCGAGGTGATCCAGGAATGATCCAGCGGCTGCTGCCGTTTCTCACGCTGATTGCGCTGTTCGTCGCGCTCTCCATCGCCTCGCCGCACTTTCTCACCAACACCAATCTGTCGAGCGTGGTGCGCCAGACCGCCGTGATCAACATCATGGCGCTGGGCATGACGCTGATCATCATCGCCGGCGGCATCGACCTCTCGGTGGGCGCCATCCTGGCCTTCGGCGGGCTGATGGGCACCATGGCCATGGAGCGCGGGTACCCGATCCCGGCCGGCATATTCATCGGCGCCTTCGCCGGCATGCTGTGGGGCGTGGTGAACGGCTTTCTCGCGACGCGCCTGAACATCAACCCGTTCATCGTCACCCTGGGCACCATGGGCATTGCGCGCGGCCTGACCCTGATTGTCTCGAACGGCCTGCCGGTGCACCAAATCCCGCAGCGTTTCTCCTTTCTGGGCGAGGGGAACCTGCTGGGCGTTCCGTTCGTGCTCTGGATCGTGATGGCCTGCGCCCTGGCGGTGCACGTTATTCTGGAACACACGCGCCTGGGCCGCTACGCCTACGCCATCGGTTCGAACCCCGACGCGGCCTATTACGCCGGCATCCCGGTGACGTTCCACACCACCGCGGTCTACGCCATCGGCGGCCTGCTGACCGGACTGGCCGGCATGGTCGAGGCGTCGCGGCTGATGACCGGCCAGCCCACCGCCGGCCAGGGCTACGAGTTGCAGGCCATCGCCGCGGTGGTGATCGGCGGCGGCAGCCTAAGGGGCGGAGAGGGCAGCGTCATCGGCACGCTGATCGGGGCCTTCATCATGGGATTGTTATCCAATGGCAGCGACCTGCTGGGCATCAGCCCGTACTTGCAGCAAGCCATCATCGGCGCGGTCATCATCCTGGTGGTGTGGGTGGACGAGTTGCGGCGCCGCAAGATGAGCCGCTAGCGACGTCCAGGTTGACCAGTTCGACCATCGGGTGATCGTCCACGCAGGTAATCAGGTTGATGGCGGCATAGCGTTGCGCGATTCGAAAGATGTTGGCAGGCGGAATTGACAGCGCGTCCGCCAAGGCGATCCGGATCACGCCGCCGTGCGTGACCAGGGCCACGCATTGACTCCTGTGGCGGTCGCGCAACGCGGCGACCGCCCGCGTTACCCGGGCGCGCATGGCCGGGAAGCTCTCGCCGTTGGGAAACTCCACTTCGGTCGGCCGATCCATCCACTGCCGGAAGCGTTCCGGATAACGCAGCGCGATTTCATCGTAGGTCAGACCCTCGAAGTCGCCGAAGTCGATCTCGCGCAACTCCTCTTCGGTCCGGACGCCGCAGGCATGGCGGGCGGCCAGGATCTCCGCGCTCTCGATGGCCCGCTTCCGGGGGCTCGCGAAGATGGCGGAGAGCGGTTCGCGGGCCAGCCGCTCGGCCACCCGCTCCAACTGCCGCCGCCCTTCGGCCGAAAGGCCCACGTCGAGGCGGCCATAGCAGCGTCCGCGAACCTCGGCATCGGGCTCGCCGTGGCGGATGAGCCAGAGCCGGGTGAGGGTCGACGTGGAAGATTCGCTCATCCGGTCACGACAGAGCGAGACCTGCCAGAAGCGTCACGCTCTCGCCGATCTGTGCATTTGCGCCGAGGGTGTCGCCGGTGATCCCGCCGATCTTGCGGAGGCAAAACCTGCCGAACCAGGCGCTCACGGCGGCCACCGCGAGCCACGCGACCAGGCCGCGCCACTGCGCGGCGACCGCAACGGCGCCCGCGGCGATCAGGCTCGCCCATAGGAGTTCCGCCGTGCCGACGTGATTCGCGACGGCCTTCGAATCGCGCGCATACGGGAGGAAGCGGCACAGGGGGACGATCGACCAGCGCGCCAGCGCGGGGGCCAGAACCAGGTAGGGCAGAGCTTGCGGACGTTGCGCCAGAGCGGCGATCGCCGTCACCTTGAGGGCCACGAGGAGAATGAGGGCGATGGCGCCGTAGCTGCCGATGGCGTGGTCGCGCATGATGCGCAGGACATCCTCGCGGGTGTGTCCGCCGCCGAAACCGTCGGCCGTGTCGGCCAGGCCGTCCATGTGAAGGGCGCCGGTCAGCAGCGCCTCCACCAGCACGATCGACACGGCAACCACGCCGGGCGGGAAGACGGGGCCGAGCAACCGCAGCATCGCAACGTAGACGCCGCCGATGAGCAGGCCCACCAGCGGGAACCATCGCGCCGACCTTCCGACATCCTCGGCGCCGAAGCGGAAGCCTGCGGGGATGGGAATGCGCGTGAGAAAGGCGATGGCGGCGGCCAGCGATCTCATGTGTTCGCCCCCGGCTGGCCGGCCCCGGAAACTCCGGCGGAGGCGAAGGTCGCCATCCCGGTGAAGGCCGCCACCGCCGCCTGAACCAGCTTCATGGCCAGCGCCGCGCCGGTTCCCTCGCCGAGCCGCATTTGGAGATCCAGCAAGGGACGCTGTCCGATCAGCGCCAGCAGGTGTTTGTGGCCGGGCTCCACCGAATCGTGGGCCGCGAAAAGGTAGTCCTTCACCGAGGGATGCATGCGCACGGCCAGCGCCGCGCCGGCGGTGGCGATGAAGCCGTCCGTCAGCACAGGCCGGCGATTGGCCGCGGCGCCCAGGCAGAAGCCGCACATGGCGGCGATCTCCAGGCCGCCGATTCGAGCCAGCATATCCATGGGGCGCGAAAGGCGCCCGGCGTGGAGCGCGAGCCCGCGCTCGACGGCCGAGATCTTCCTCGCCAGGCATTCGTCGCCGGCGCCGGCGCCGCGTCCGGTCACCGTCGAGGGAGGCAGGTCCGTGAGCGCCGCCGCCAGCGCGCTGGCGGCAGTCGTGTTTCCGATACCCATTTCCCCGAAGCCCAGCAGGTTACAGCCGGCGGCGACCGCCTCATCGGCCATCTCGATGCCCACCTGGACCCCCGCCAGGGCCTCCTCGTCGGTCAGGGCGGGTCCGGCGCAGAAGTTGCGCGTGCCCGGCGCGACCCGCCGCCGCACCAATCCCTCCACCGCGGGCAACGGGAGCGCGACGCCGACATCCACCACCTTCAGATCGATGCCGCCCGTCCGGGCCAGGCAATTGATGGCGGCGCCGCCGGCGAGGAAATTGAGGACCATCTGCGCGGTGACGGCCTGCGGATAGGGGCTGACTCCTTCGGCGCAGACGCCGTGATCGCCGGCGAAAAGCACAATGCGCGGCCTCTCCACCGTGAACGACAAGGTTTGGAATATGCCGGCGCAGCGGTTGGCGATTTCTTCCAGACGTCCGAGACTGCCGGGCGGTTTGGTCAATTCCAGTTGCCGCGCCTGGGCTTTCTTTGTCCAGCGAGCGTCGACGGGCTGAATCCGTTGCAGGGTTTGGTCGAGAAGGTTCACTTTGGTCGAATCATCCTTTCAGAACCGTTTCTAAAGCGTGCAGCAGCCGGCCGTTTTCGGTTGCCGACCGCACCGCGACGCGAATGTACCGGCCTGTTTCCAGGCCTTCGTAGGAATCGCAGTTCCGCACCAGAATGCGGTGCTCGCGGATCAGGCGCTCGCGAAGCCGAGACGCCGGAGCCCACTCTTCTTTCAGGCGGAGCAGAAGGTAATTGGCGGCCGTGGGGAAAACGAGGGCGCCGAGCGCTTCGAGGCCGGCCGCCAACCGGGCGCGCTGCACCGCATTCTCCTGCAGCGTGTCGCGCGCGTAGTCTTCATCCAGGAGCGCCTCGCGCAGCGCGTTGAGCGCCAGCAGGGTGACCGGCCAGGTGGGGATCTCCGCGGTCATCCGGCTGACGCTGCCCGGCGCGCCGATGGCGTAACCGACGCGCAACGCCGGACATCCGTAGAATTTGGTGAGCGAGCGGACGACAATGACACCCGGTCTCCGCGCCGCGTCGCGCGCCATGCTGGCGTATTCGGCATAGTCGATGAACGCCTCGTCGAGCAGGAGGTTCGCGCCGGAGCGGGCGGCGGTGTCGAGGACCAGCCGCAGTTCGTCCGCGTCAATCAGCGCTCCCGACGGATTGTGCGGATTATTCAAAATCGCGAGGTCCCACCGGCCGGAGCGGAGCAGGCGGCAGAACTCTTCCCCGTTCAGGCGGAAGCCGGAGGCGGGATGGAGCGGGTAAGGATGCAGGGCCGCGCCGCAGGCCGCGCACGCGCGAGCGTACTCGCTGAAGGCCGGGACTGGAACAAGGCAGCGCCGCGCTCCGAAGGTCCTGAGGGCCGCCGCCAGTAAAGCCTCTGCGCCCGCGCCCACGACGATCGCTTTCTCCGCAACTCCGAGGCGTTCGCCGAGCGCGCGACGAAGCTCCCCGGCGGACGGGTCTGGATACCGCATTAGAAGCGCCGCATCGGCGCTGTCCCTCCTGAGTCGCCGCATCGCGCCCACCGGGAACCCCCTGGGGTTGACGTTCGCGCTGAAGTCCAGCAGTTGCTCCGCCGCCATTCCGTATTCCGCGGCCACGCGCCAGACATCGCCGCCGTGGATAGCCGGTTCCGTCATCGTGCCAGGTCTCCGGACTTGCGCGCACGCCACGCACAGCAAAACAGCGCAGCGCCGAACGCCAGCGCGGAAGCCGTGGCCGCGATGCGCAGCGCCCCGCGCGCATCGGTCCGCGCAGCCTGCCGCCCCTCGGCGCCCAGCAGGTGACTTCGCACGGGCTTGTCGTCGTACTGGTTGACGCCGCCGAGGCGGACGCCCAACGCTCCGGCCATCGCCGCCTCGCATTGTCCGGCGTTCGGGCTGGCGTGCTTGCCGCCGTCTCTTCGCCAGACGCGCCAGGCGGAGCGCGCGTCATAGCCGGCCAGAAACGCCGATGCCACGATCAAGAGAGCCGTGAGGCGCGCGGGCAGGAGATTCGCGGCGTCGTCCAGGCGCGCCGCGGCACGACCGAAATTCCGGTAGGGCGGCTCAGGGTGGCCGATCATGGAATCCAGCGTGTTGGCGGCCTTGTAGGCGAAGGCCGCCGGCACGCCTCCAATGGCGAGCCAGGTCAGGGGCGCCACGATTCCGTCGCAGGCGCTCTCGGCCACGGTTTCGATGACGGCTCTCGCGATCTCTCCTTCCTCCAGATTCGCCGTGTCGCGTCCGACAATGCGCGAAAGCCGCGTCCGCGCCCGGTCGAGGTCTCCCGCGTCCAGCGCGGCGAGCACGGCGCCCGCCTCGCTGAGCAGGCTGCGCGTGGCGAGCGTGGTCCAGGCCAGAACGACCTCGACCAGTACGGACCGGCGCGAGTCCGGCTTTGCCGAGCGCCGCAAAATCGCCCGCGTTACGCACCAGGAACCGGCCACCACGGCGCCGGCCAGTGCGGCCCCTTTGAACGTTCTTCCCATACGCCCGTCGCGCGCGCTTCGCAGGCGCCGCTCGCCGGCGGAGATGGCAATCCCCATGACGCGCACCGGGTGAGGGAACCATTCGGGATCGCCCGCGGCAAGGTCGAGCGCGTAGGCAAGCGTAAGCCGCCATGGGGAGATGGCCGTCGCCGTCATGCTCGCAAACCCGTGCGGGGTCCGATCCAACCGCGGATCGGACCCATGTCCAGGGACCGGCGCAGGTGCTCGGCCAGGCGGTCCAGGCGCTGGTCGCGTTCCGCCGTGACGCAAACCTTGTCCCGTGCCGGCGACAGTTCGCACGCCGCGCGCGCCGCGTCGAGGAAGGCGTGGCGGAAGGCGTCGTCGTCGAAGATGCCGTGGACGTAAGTCCCAAACACCAGACCGTCTGCGCTCGTCGCGCCGTCGGCGCCCCCCGGTGTAAGCTCGGCAAACGGCGCCCAGCCATCCGGAAGAATCGTCTCGCCGACGTGAATCTCGTAGCCGCGGAACGCGGTCTGTTTCCACGCCCGGTCGAGGACTCGCCCGGTCACCGGCCGGGTGATCTTTTCGGTGTGCAGAATGGTGACGGCGGGCAACAGCCCCAAACCTTCACGCGTGCGCGGCTGCCCGTCGTTCTCGACTCCGTGAGGATCTTCGATGCGCGTGCCGAGCATCTGAAATCCGCCGCAGACGCCGATGAGTACGGCCTTTCTCGCGTGATGCGCCCGCAGGCTCGTCGTGATGCCGGTGCGATGGAGCCACTCCAGGTCGTCGACGGTTTGCTTACTGCCCGGAAGAATGAGCAGGTCGGCGCCGGAGAGTTCCTGGGCCCGTTCCAGGTAGGCCAGCGCTACCGAGGGCTCGGCGGCCAGCGCGTCGAAGTCCGTGAAATTGGACATGTGCGGCAGCGCGATGACTCCGATGCGCAGCGGCCGTTCGGGAGAAGCGTCGCCCCCAAGTCCCGTCCAGGCGCGGCCGGCGCTGCGCCGGTCTTCGATGGCCACGCCGTCTTCCTCGTCGAGTCCGAGGTTGTGCAGGAACGGGATCACGCCCACGCAGGGCAGCCCCAGGCGCCGCTCCATCATCTCCACGCCGGGGCGCAGGAGAGATTCGTCTCCCCGGAATTTGTTGATGGCGAAACCGCGGATCAGGGCGCGCTCCCAGGGCTCCAGCAACTCCAGCGTGCCGAGCAAGGAGGCGAACACCCCGCCGCGATCGATGTCGCCCACCAGCAGGCACGCCGCGTTCGCCGCTCGCGCCATGCGCATGTTGACGATGTCGTGTTCCCGCAGGTTGATCTCGGCGGGCGAGCCGGCGCCTTCGAGGAGCATAACCTCATACTCGGAAGCCAGCTTATGGTAGCTCTCGAGCACCGCCGGAAAGAGCTCCTCGACGCGGTGGTTGTGATAATCCGCCGCCGTCACCTGGCCCCACACGCGGCCCAGCAGGACGATCTGCGCGCCGGTGTCCGAGGAGGGTTTGATGAGCACGGGATTCATCTCGGCGCGGGCGGGAACCCGGCAGGCCTCGGCTTGCAGCGCCTGGGCGCGGCCGATCTCGCGCCCGTCGGGCGTCGCGGCCGAATTCAGCGACATGTTCTGCGCCTTGAACGGAGCCACGCGGTAGCCCTCGTCGGCGAGGATGCGCCCGAGCCCCGCCGTCAGGACCGACTTGCCGACGTGGGAGGCGGTTCCTAGAATCATGAGAGCGCGCGCGGTCATGGGCGGTCCTCTGCGAGGATGTTCCGCAAGGTCGCTTCGCTATCGCGAAAGACCGCGGCGAATCCTTCGTCGCACGACACCGGCTCCATGGCAGTCAACATTCGTTCCATACGCTCGTCGCTCACCCGGCGGTGGTCCGTTCTCGTGCGGTTGCGCGTGCGGCACAACTCGGCGCCGGCCGTCATCACGACCGCGACCGCCGCACAGCCGGCTTCCCACGCGATCCGGGTCCAGCGTTCCCGCAGGGCGCGCGTGCGATTCGTCCGATCGACGATGACGGTAAACCCCGCTGCCAGGCCGGCCCTGCCAATGGCGTCTTCCGCCGCTGTGTACACCGGCCGGAAGCAGTAGTCAAAGCCGTGGGGGGTGATGGCTTCGATCAGATCGTCCTGCGAGACGACGACCGTGCTCGCGCCATTCCGGCGAGCCCACTCGCTCTTCCCGGAGCCAGGCGGGCCCACCAGCACGATGAGGCAGGGTTCACGAATGGGACCGTGCGTCATGCGGTCCGCTTCAATACTCGAACTGGAGCCCGCCCAGCACGGTCGCGCCCGGCGTGCGGAAGCCGCTTTCAAAGTAGGTCTGGTTCATAAGGTTATTCACTTTCGCGAAGAATCGCAGCGCCCGGAACTCGCCCAGAGGCAGGCGGTAGTTGGCACCGAGTTGCGCGCCGCGGATGCCCGGGAACCGGTAGGCCCGGCTGGCGTACGTCACCGGGTTGAAAACCGGCGCCAGGTAGTCGCTCGAGACGAGCAGGTCGAAGACGGCGGTCAGCCGCGACGAGAGACGTTGCGTTGCCGCCGCCGAAAATTGATGGCAGGGAACGACGTAGGAGCGCCAGACGCCGGCAATCAACGGAGTGCGTTGGCGCGCGTCGGTGTAGGTGTAGGCCGTCGTCAGACTCAGAGAGCGCGTGGGGACCACGGAGGCGCCGGTCTCCACGCCGCGCGCCAGCCCGCCATTCGTGTTCCGGTATCCGCCGTAACGGCCGTAGGGATCGACGGCGGGTTTGATGGCACCTGAAAAATCGAAGATGACGACTTCCTGCAAGCGCGTGTAGAAGTATGTGGCCGACAAGCGTGCGCGGTTGTTCCACAAGGTTTGATCCACGCCGGCGTCGGCGGCGATGGAGCGATCGGGCCTCAGGCGCGGATCGCCGTAGGCCGAGTACCCGTAGCTGCTGTAGTAGGTCCCGAATCGCTCATAAAGAGACGGCGCGCGGTAGCCGCGGCCCAGGTGCGCGCGGAACTTCGTCCCGGTGCGCCGGAATAGATAGCTCGCCGAGCCGTCGCCGGTCTGGGCGGCCGGCGGCGCGGTGAACTTCATCCCGGAGTAAGGAGCGCTTCCGGGCGGCATCAACAAGGGCTGGCTCAGGGAGAAGAACTGCGTCCTGAAGGACCCGGCGAGTTGCAGCCGTCCATCCAGGAAATAGAGCTGATCCTGCACGAAGACGGTGTTGCTCCGCTGGCTCACTGCCACGGTGGAGTTGCCGGCGGGATTCGGGACCAGCGACCGGTTGCCGTAGCGCTCGTTCTCGAATTCATAGCCGGCATCGATCAACTGATGCCGCCCCAGTCGCCAATACATGCGTGCGCCGGCGGTGTGTATCTCACCGTCGTAGAAGTCGAGCGTGCTCCCGCCGGGCTGGTATCCCGCGCCCGCGGGGCCGTCGCCGAAACGGCGCCGCGTTCTCAGCCCCTGATAGCTCGCGGTCAACCCCAGGGCTTCGGTGGGGTGCGCGCTGAGGCTGAGCGCGCTGGAGAAGGTTCTTGCAGCCCGGGTGTTGTCGGGATTGGCGGCCGAAGGGATGAAACTCGCCCTGCCTGGATCGAGCCGCGAAATCGGCGTCCCGGCTTCATACCGGCGCAGCTCGGCCGCGGACAGCGGAATAGCGTCGATGATGCCGCTGGAGGAAAGGTTGCCGATACCCTGCGGGCTGTTCCTCAATTTCGAAAACGAGTCGCTCGTGAACATCCGGCCGAAGAGGTGGACTTTCGAGGAGACCGCGTAGTCGAGGCGGCCCTGGGCGCTCGTGGTGCGGGCCGGGTCATCCCCGTTCACGCCGCTGATCACGTTGAGATGGGCCGCGCCCAGACTGTATCGCAGCTTGTCGCGCTTGAGCGAGCCGGCCACCGCCGCGCGGCTTCGGAAAAGATCCAGTGAGCCGCCTTCGGCGAGGAGTGAGCCGTGCGTCCGGCCGCCGCCCGCGCCGGTGACGACATTGATCACTCCGCCCGTGGCGTTGGTGCCGTAAAGTGAAGAACCCGCGCCGCGTAGCACCTCGATGCGATCCGCGTTGGTGACGATCAGGTCCCCGAGCAGCGCGCTGGCGTCGCCCTGGGTGGCCGCGGCATCGCGCAGGCGAAAGCCGTCGATCAGCACCGCGGTGTTCTCGTTCCGCAGTCCGCGTGTCTTGATGGACGTAAACGCGCCGGGCCCGCCCAGCCGCTGGACCCGCAGGCCCGGTACGCCGCGAAGCGCGTCGGAAACCGAGGATTCGTCGCGGAGCTGGATTGTTTCCGCGTCTATTATGGACAACGCCTTGGAAACCTCGTCGATGGTCTGCGGCGTGCCGGATGCGGTCACCACCACCTGGGTCCTGACCCCGGCCACGCTCAGGGAGAAATCCAGAGCGATCCGCGCGCCGCTCTCCACGCGAACCGCCTGCGAAACGGAGTTCGCGAAGCCGCGGGCCTCGGCCTCCAGCAGGTACGCGCCGGGCAAGAGGGGGCCGAAGCCATAGCGGCCGTTGCCGTCGGCCACGGCAACCAGCTTCGCGGTATTGTCGCGCGCTACCAGCGTTATGCGTGCTGACGGAATTCCCGCCTGCTGGGAATCGCGCACGGTCCCGGCGATGGAACCGCCAGATTGGCAAACGGCGAAGGGCGCCGCCAGCGAGAGAAGGCAGGTGATTGCGAATGCAGTTCTGATACTCATTCCAAGTCCTCCATTTGTGCCGGCTTGATTCGCAGGGGAATGCCGGCGACGGTATGGAACACGCGGTCCGCCGCGACGGCCGCGCGCTGGTTCACCAACCCCTGAAGATCCCGGAAGAGGCGGCCGACAGGGTTTTCGGGCACGATCCCGGCGCCCACTTCGTTGGAGACCAGGATCACCCGGCGCGTCGTAGCCGCCGCGGCTATCCGGTCAATTTCGGCCAAGGCGGCGCTCTCGATTTCGGTGGCCGGGCGATCGCGGTATTCCCAGCAGAGATTGCCGAGCCAGACCGTGAGGCAATCGACGAGGATAAAGTCGGCCTCGGAGGGTGCGCGAAGAATAGCGTCCGCCGGCGACGGGGGCTCTTCGATGGTGGTCCACGAGGCGGGGCGGCCCACGCGGTGACGCTCGACCCGGGCGCGCATCTCGTCGTCGTCGGGACGGGCCGTGGCCACAAAGGCGACCCGCGCGCCGGGAGGGCAAAGGGATTGGGCGAAGCGGGATTTCCCGCTCCGGGCGCCGCCAATGATGAGTGTCAGCATCGCTGAGGAGTCCGCGCCTCGAGTCAATCACGCTCGCGCGCGCCTCAGCCGTGAAATGGGAATGATGAAAGGGCGGGAGGCCGGACCCAACCGCGGCCCAGCCGGTACTCTTCAGCATCCGCTTTCACGCGAAGCGTCGCGCAGTACGCTCCGAGGCAGGTCTCCTGACTTGCAGGTCATCGCGGAACCGGCGGCCTTCCCATCCCCGGAGGGGCAGTGGCCTCTTCGCCGGCCGCTCGCTGCTTACAGTGGCGCGACCGTGCGGGATTTTCACCCGCTTCCCTTTTCACTCGCCCTCGATGGCGAGCACCTCGAAACAACAGTGAAGATAACACACCGGCTGGTTGCCGGTCAACTTGCGACACTTGCGACACTTGCGACACTTGCGCGCAGTCTATCGCTTGGCAATCCGCAAAGCCAACCTTATCCCTTTACAGCGACGTGATGTCAATGGTCGTGGTCGTCTCCTTGTCCCAGCCTTCCCACAGGAAGGCGTCGTGGCGGCCGTCGGCAATCAGGCGTAGCGCGTAGCGGACCTGGTCCTCGTAGAGTTCGCAGAAGGCGCCGGGGCGATCCATGCCGCCGTTCATCTCGTGCGCCTCGGCCGGACAGGGCGAGCCGCAGAAGTGGCGCACGGCGCAACGCTTGCAGGGGGCGATGTCTTCGACCCGGCGTCCCGTCACCCGCTTGAAGGCCTCGGATTCAAGCGCCTCCTCGATGGAACCGGTGAACAGGTTGCCGCCGCGGAAAGCCTTTGTGCCGACGAACTCGCTACACGGGAAAAGGTCGCCCGAGGCCGATACGGCGAAGAAGCAGCGGCCACCGCCGCAGGGCGAGATGTCGCACATGAGGCGCCGCGCCGCCGGGGCCACGATACTCACCAGCACATTGGCGAAGTTGGCCACGATCAGCTTGCGCCCCGTCTCCCGGTAAAGTTCGTGGGTGCGTTCCAACGCCTTGAGGTAATACCTCGACAGTTGGTGGTCGGCAGGCCGGATATCGCGCGCCCCCTGGCGCGTGCAGCGCACCGGGTTGAGCATGCACACCGGCGCCCCGAGGCCATGGAAGAAGTCCACGATGGCGTTCAAGTGGCGCATGTTCTCGCGCGTGACGGTGCAGATGACGTTGAAGTTGGGGTAATCGCGCAGTTTTTCCATCGCCGCGACGACCTTGCCGAAGACGCTCGCCCGGCCCCACGTGCTGCGCGTGCGGGTGGCAATGCGATCGATGTGGGCGTCGAGAGAGAGGCCGATGCCGATGCCGCGCGAGGTCAGGAAGGCCATGGCTTCGTCGTCGAACAACGTGCCGTTGGTCTGCACGCCGAAGCGGAAATCCCCGGCGAAGGCCTCAATGCCGGCGAAGACCGCCTCGCGTGCGATCATCGGCTCGGCGCCGTGGAACACGATCTGAGGCCTGGCCTCCTTGGGCAGGGTCCGGCAAAAGTAGCGCTTAAGGATTTTCAGTGCCTCGACCAAGCGCTCCGGCGTCATGGTCTTGCCGCGCTGGCGCAGGCTCTCGGGGATGTAACAGTAGGAGCAGTTCAGGTTGCAGCGGTCCGTCGGGTTAAAGTAGACCGCCGAGGGCGCCAGGCCGAAGCGTAGGGCGTTGATCTCTGCCAGGAGATCCTCGCGACGGCGCAGATACTGTTTCATGAACGTTCCGCCGCTGGTCAAGGCTTCGGCCAGGCGATCCTTCTTGACCAGCGACCAGAAAGCCGCGTCCGGGTCGATGAGCCCCATGTATTCGGGGTGGCCGATGTCGATAGGCAACATCGCGGGGCCGTTCCCCGTGTTGAAATGCAGGCCACGCGAAGAAGCGCGGCCCGCGGCCTGCTTTTTTACGTTCCTCAATTCACTCCATGTTTCCGCATTACTTCCTGGCCTTCCCGTCCATCAGGATGTAATGGGACAGGCCCGTCCCGCTGGCTTTGCAGGTCTTTCGGAAGGCAATGATTTCCTTGGCTACTTTTTTCACGTTGTTCACCTTCTTCACCTTCTTTCTCCTTGTCTTCTTCTTGGGATGAACTCCCCAATGGAACGTCGCTCGAGCCGCACGGCGCGCGCCTCAGCCGTGAAATGGGAGTGATGAAAGGGCGGGAGGCCGGACCCAACCGCGGCCCAGCCGGTACTCTTCAGCATCCGCTTTCACGCGAAGCGTCGCGCAGTACGCTCCGAGGCAGGTCTCCTGACTTGCAGGTCATCGCGGAACCGGCGGCCTTCCCAACCCCGGAGGGGCAGTGGCCTCTTCGCCGGCCGCTTGCTGCTTACAGTGGCGCGACCGTGCGGGATTCTCACCCGCTTCCCTTTTCACTCGCCCTCGATGGCGAGCACCTCAGAACAATCTTGACGAATACCACACCCGCCGAGTTCGCGTCAACGTGCGCTGGAGTCTCGTGTAGATGCTCCATAATAATGTCACCCCTCAACCGCAACGAAACTCTGTCACCCCTGGCAGGCTGGAGAGGTGATCGGAGTGAAGGTAGTCGAGAATGCAGCACGCGCCAGACTGTGTCGAGTGGGTGCGCCACGGCAACCGCAGCCGGCCAAAGCCCTGGTAGGGGTTGGATATATCCGACCCCTACGATTGCGTTTGTGTCAGCAACTTCCGGTACAAATTCACCACCCGGTCAACGTCGGCATCCAGCATCACTTCAACGGCGGTCGCACCCGGCGCCGGCGGCGCATTCAGCGGCAGGGTAGCCCCATAGCGCGGTCCGAATGTGGTTTCCACGTCCAGGTAACGGGTTTCCGACCTGGTCACAAAAGCCGGGTCGATCAAGTACGCCGCGGCCAGTTCGTCCCACAGGAAGCCGGTGGCGTTCGGATTTTTGTAGAAGCCAGGGAAACCGTTTCCGAACGAGTCCCTGTACAGCCGCGTGATCGGGGTTAGCCGCCGCACCACCGACTCGAAGATTTCTCGCGTCAGCACTACTTTGTTGCAGATGTCGAGTCCGAACAGAATGTTTTTCGGGATGCCGGACCGCAGCACGATGCGCGCCGCCTCGGGGTCGAACCAGAAGTTGAACTCGGCCGCTTTGGACGCATTGCCCGGCACATACACGTTGCCGCCCATGATGACCAGACGCCGAACCTTGGCGGCCAGGTCGGGGCGTTGTTGGAGAACGCGGGCGACGTTGGTCAGCGGGCCGATCGCCAGAAGGGTGACGCCTTCAGGCTCGCGCTCCAGCGTTCGGATCATGAACTCGACCGCCGTCTCACGCCGCGATCCTGGCTTCGGAGTGGCGAAAGCGCCCGCGAAATCGAGCGGTCCCTCCCGTTGCGACATCTCCCGAGTGTGCACCAGCGGCTGCTGCGCTCCCAGGTGGACGGGGGTGTTCTGCCCCAATAGACGCAGCGTGCGGCGCGCGCTGGCGGCCCCATGGGGAGCCCAGACGTTGCCGGCGACCGCGGTCACGCCGAGGATCGACACCCGCTCGGGACTGCGCACGCACATGACCAGGGCGATGTTGTCGTCGGTGAAATCCCCCGGGTCCGTGTCGATGAGGATGCGCTCGGGCGACTGCGCGGCCACCAGTCCCGCAAGCAGAACAGCCGCGTTCACGATGATTTCACCTCCTCCTCGTCAGATTCCAGGTCACGCCATGCCCACCGCCCACAGCCTAAAGGCTATGCTACTAACTTCTCAAGTTTTCGTGGGCGGCGAAGATTCTTTTTAGGGGGGAAGAGGGGCTGAATTGGGTCTTTCAAACTCCAGGGGGACACGCCTGTGTCCCAGGTCAGGCGATGGGTTGTGCGTAAGGTTAGCCCGGAGTGTCCCCGGAGGCTGTGGCGCCTAGCACGGTGCGGACCTTGTCGAGCAGGGCGCCCAGGGTGAACGGTTTCTGGAGAAACGCCGTGCCCTCGGGCAACTGGCCGGTCTGGATCATCGGGTCGTCGGTGTAGCCTGACACGTACAGCACCTTGACGCCGGGACGCGTGGCCAGAATCCGTTCGGAGACCTCGCGGCCGCCCATCTGGGGCATCATGAGGTCGGTGATCAGCAATTGGATGGCCCCCTGATGGCCGCTGGCCAATTCGAGCGCTTCCTCGCCGCCCGCCGCCTCGAGAACCTGGAAGCCCTGGCGATGCAAGATCTTCCGCATCAGCGCGCGGATGCCGGGGTCGTCTTCGACCACCAGCACCGTTTCGGCGGCCGCCGGTGCGGCTTCGACCTCGATTGGCGCTTCAGGCGCCTCAGGCGCTTCGGAAATCGGGATTTCGATGACCTCGTGCGGGGCTTCCTCGACCGGCGCTGCCTCCGGCGGAACCTCCGGGGAGGGTTTGGGCGGCTCTCCGACCCAGGGCAGATAGAGCGCCAGCACCGTGCCGCCGCCGGCCTCCTGCTCGACCCGGACTTCGCCTTCCGCCTGGCGCACGATGCCGCAAATCGGGAACAGGCCGGGAGCCAGTTCGGGCTCCTTCACCGCCAGCAACGGCTCGAACAGGTGCGCGCGCGTCTCCGCGTCCAGGCTGACGCCGGCGGGCCGCACCTTCAGCTTCACGCACGGTTTGGCGGGCGCATCCGGGCGCGCGTAGCGGGCGCCGATCTCGACGCTGGAAGTCTCGATGGCGATCGAGGCGCCGGCGCCGGCCAACTGCGCGGCCTGCCTGACCAGTGTCGAGACCATGGTCTCCAGATGCCCCGGATCGACGCTGACCATTCCCGTCCATGGGTCCAGCGACAGGCTGATCGCGGCCGTGCCGCCCAGCATCTCGCCCAGGCGCGCCTGCATCTCCCGGATTGCGCCGTTCAGGTCCAATACCTGCGGCTCGGGGATGGGCGGCCGCGAGAGCGTCATCAGCTCGCGGATCATTCCCGAGACCCGGTCGGCGGTGCGCAGGATTTCCTGAAGGTCGCCGCGGCGAGCGTCGCGGGCCGGGAGGCTGTCCAGGATCTCCCGCCCGTAGCCGGTGACGATCATCAGGAGATTGTTGAAATCGTGGGTCAGGCGGCCCGACCAACGGGCCATGGCGTCCAGCACCCGCGCTTCCACCAGGTCCTTTTCGCGCTCGCGCACGGTGGTGATGTCGATGGTGACGCCGGCCAGCCTGGTGATGGCGCCTTCGGCGTCCCGAACCGGACGCAGGACGTCGCGGACCCAAACCGTGCGCCCGTCGGCGGCCACCATGCGGTGATCGCAGTAGCGGACCTCGTCCTGAACGGCGGCCTTGCGGAAGAAATCCTTGACCCATCCGGCATCGTCGGCGGCGACGGCGGTCCACCAAAAGCCGGCCGCCTCCCACTGCTCGGCGTCGTAGCCCAACAGCGCCGCCAGCGCCTGGTTCAGGGGATGGACTTCGAGCGAAGCGGCATCCGCCTCCCAGCGAATCGCCGCGGCCAGGTCCGGCGGCGGAGCGGGCGGGGCTATCACTTCCACGACCGGCTCGACCGGCTCCACTTCTACAACCGGCTCCGGGGGCGGCGGCATCAGCGCGGCGCGGACGTCGGTCAGATCCTCGACCAGCAACAGGACTTCGCGCTCGGATTCCTCTTCCCAATTCCGCAGGCTGGCGATGGAGACGCGCAGGTAGCGCTGGCCCGGCGTGACCTCCGGCTCGTAGACCATGTGCAGGCGCGTGCCGCCGGACTGGATCACCTCTTCGATGTTTCCAGCCAAGCCTTCCAGCGGCAGAACATCCGGCAAGCGACGGCGCTGAACTTCCTGGCTGCGAAGATTGAAGTTCCGGCGGAAGGCGCGATTGGCCGAGATGATCTCCAGATCCGCCGACACCACTAACAGGCCGATAGGCAGCGTAGAGACGATGTCCTGATAGTAGCGGCGCTCGGTCTCGACCAGTGCCAGGAGTCGAGCTACGTCTTTCGCTTTCCACTGTTCAAGTTCGGCGCGCTCCATCCAATACACTCCTATCCGCAGTCTTCTTCAGACTCTCGAAAACTCACAACCGCGCTACACGAATGGTCGGTTGCAGTACCGAAAGGCTAAGGCCAGTCTCAAGTTATTGCTGGCGTCCAAAGGCCTTACAACCCTCATGCTAGAATCGTCTCTTAAGGGCCAAATCTTTATGGATCATACGGAGATGTTTTCTCTTGCCGGCAAGGTTGCGGCGGTGGTGGGCGGCGGCGGAGTGTTGGCCGGCGAGATGGCGATGGGGCTGGCCGGGGCCGGCGCCGATGTCGCGATTCTGGACTTCAACCCGGCCGGCGCCGACGCCCGGGCGGACGCGGTACGTGCGCTCGGACGGCGCGCCATCGGCATTCCCGGCGACGCGACGAAGAAGCCGGACCTGGAAGCCGCGCTGGCCCGGATTCTGGCCGAGTTCGGACGCATCGACATCCTGATCAACGCCGCCGGCATCAACTCCGGCACGCCGTTTCTGGAAATCACCGAAGAAGAGTGGCACAAGATTCTCGACGTGGACCTGACCAGCGTATTCCTGGCCTGCCAGGTGTTCGGCAAGGCGATGGTGGAGTCGGGCCGCGGCGGCTCGATCATTAACATTTCCTCGGTCTCCTCCGGTCCGCCGCTGTCGAAGGTCTTCACTTACGCCGTGTCCAAGGGCGGCGTGAACCAGGTGACCCAGTTCCTGGCGCGCGAATGGGCGCCCAACCGGGTGCGCGTCAACGCCATCGTGCCGGGCTTTTTCCCGGCCGAGCAGAACCGCAAGCTGCTGACCCCCGAGCGCACCGCCGCCATCCTGGGCCACACCCCCATGGGCCGTTTCGGCGAGGCGCGGGAACTGGTGGGCGCGGTCGTCTTCCTGGCTTCCGAGAAGGCTGCCGGGTTCGTCACCGGCGCGATCCTGCGCGTCGACGGCGGCTTCCTGGCGATGACCATCTGAGGCGCGCTGCGGCCCGAGGCTGACGCCATGCCAAACGGATTGCGCCGTTCAATGCCGTGACCGGCGGCACTTACCACGGCCGGCGCCACGCTCAGGGTGTGAGCGAAGGCGGATGGGGCAATGGCAGCCGATCGACAAGGCTCAACACGCTTGTGAACGCCTCTTCGAATTCGATGAAGGCGTGGCGCGTTGTTTCCCTCAGTTCGCCGTACCCCTCCGAAGCGCGGCGCCGAATCTCTTCCTGGTGAAAGGCCGCGCGCGATACGGGGACGTCGCGGGCCTTGGCCTTTTCCAGAAGGAACTGCGCCGTCAGGTTGAGGTCCAGGTCCGGATTCTCTCGCGCCACAACGCAGATGTCGAGCACGTCCTGCGGCCGGTGCCGGTTTCGCAGGGGTTGTTGGAGCAGTGCGCGGAGTTTCTCCGCCACGATGTCCTCGAGCCGACAAACTTGCAGAAGGTTCGAACTTGCGATGTCAACCTCTGCGATCTTGCAGATCGGCTCGTTGAGACTCACTTCGAAAGGCACCGTCGCCTTTGAGACCTTCCCCTGCTGGATGAGTAGTCTGTTGCGCCGGTCATCCGGGAGGGCGTAGCCGATCTTGCCGTCAAATGTGATGAAGCTCCGGTCGGGGCCCGGAGGCTGTTGCTCCATCTTCTGGACGCGATACAAGACGCCAGTAGTCCTGGAAACCAGATCGAGACTCCGTGTAAGGGAAACCTTGAGCCATTCCGCGGTGAGCGTCGAATCCCTGGACGAGAAATCAAGGGGGTGTGGCTACTTTGGAACGACGCTCCATTCGACGGGATAAAGGCGTCGTTGATCCTGTTCGATGTGGAACTGCCAATAGGCATCGAAGTCTCCAGAGAGGTAGATGGCTCTGAGTTGGACGATGGCCTCTGCCATCTGC
>JAUYBU010000018.1 GCA_030693045.1 Bryobacterales bacterium
TGGAGGTTGCCGAGCCGGTGCGCGCCAAACTGCGAGACCGGCTCCGCCAAATCGAGCGAGATCAATACTCGCTCCTGCAAAACGCGCGGCCGCCCTAGCCGCCCACAGACCGCCCTACAATCCGTCCGCCCCAGATTCGCCGCCGCTCCCCCTGGTGGTGCGGGGGACCTATGCTCGCTGATGCTTCCCGCAAGGTGCATCGCTCACCCCACCCAGCGCCAGGCACGCTCTTCTATTCCTGAACGAGCACCCAGGCGAAAACGCTCCGACGTTTCTCCGTTTTTCCAAGATCGGCGCCGCCTCAGCCCCATCCCGCCCTCCGAAGTCTCCCCCACTGTCTGAATCGCAGAAGGGTTGAAGGATGTTTCTGTACTGTCCCGGGTTTCTCCTGTAGAATAGGGTAGTCGCCGCCAGCGACGGTCATGACAGCCACAGCCTTGCCCAGCCCCCTCGCGTTCCTGCTCGCCGCCCCTGCCGGCAGCCTCTTTCGTGGGCTCTTCGACGATACCTTTGCCGGCATCCATCAGTTGGACTGGTTCGACTGGGCGCTGATGATTCCCTATTTCACGGTGCTGGTCATCCTTTCGATGTACGGCATGCACCGCTATGAAATCATTCGCACTTATCTCAAGTACCGCAAGCGGCTGCCGAAGGAGCCTGTGGCCCGGTTCGACGAACTTCCGCTGGTGACCGTGCAACTCCCGCTGTATAACGAGCGCTTCGTGGTCGAGCGTTTGCTCGAAGCCATCGGCAAGCTGGAATACCCGCGCGAGAAACTCCAGATTCAAGTTCTGGACGATTCGACCGACGAGACCCATCCGTTCACCAAGAGCCTGGTGGCGCGCTACCGGGCCGAGGGCCTGCCGATCGAATACCACCACCGCTCGAATCGCCACGGCTACAAGGCCGGCGCCCTGCAAGAGGGCATCGAGACCGCCACCGGCGAGTTCTTCGCCATCTTCGACGCCGACTTCGTCCCCGCCCCCGACTTTCTGCTCCGCACCATCCACTTCTTCGCCGACCCGAACATCGGCGTGGTGCAAACCCGCTGGAGCTACCTGAACCGCCACCACAACCTGCTCACCGAAGTCGAGGCCATGCTGCTGGATGGGCACTTCGTCCTGGAGCACGGCGCGCGCTACGGCCGCGGGCTGTTCTTCAACTTCAACGGCACGGCGGGCCTGCTGCGGCGCAAGATGATCGAGGACGCCGGCGGCTGGCAGCACGACACGCTCACCGAAGATTCCGACCTGAGCTACCGCGCGCAACTGGCCGGCTGGCGGTTTATCTACGTGCCGGGCATCGATTGCCCGTCGGAACTGCCGGTGGAAACCTACAGCTTTCAGGTGCAGCAGTCGCGCTGGGCCAAGGGCCTGACGCAGGTGGCCGGGAAACTGCTTCCGCGTATCCTCAGGGCGGATCTTCCGGCGCGCGTCAAGGTGGAAGCCTTCATGCACCTGACACCGAACATCTCCTACCCGCTCATGATCGTCCTGTCGGCGCTGATGCTGCCGGTGATGATCGTGCGCTTTTACATGGGCTGGCTCCAGATGCTGCTGATCGACTTTCCGCTGATCATCGCCAGCTTCTGGTCGATTTCGGCGTTCTACGTCATGGCCCAGAGGGAGTTGTACCCGGACCGCTGGAAGCGCTCCATCACGCTGCTGCCGATGCTCATGGCCGCCGGCGTGGCCTTGACCGTGTCCA
Source organism: Bryobacterales bacterium (assembly GCA_030693045.1). GTDB lineage: Bacteria > Acidobacteriota > Terriglobia > Bryobacterales > Bryobacteraceae > JACQZT01. The sequence goes on from JAUYBU010000018.1 coordinate 1,708, forward strand.
ATACGCGCGCTGTCCTGGAAGCGCTGTTCGGCATCCAAACCGCCTTTGCGCGCACGCCCAAGTATGCGTTGGCGGGCGAGAAGAGGCAAGCGTTGGAAGGCGCCGAATACCGGCGGCGCAGCGGGTGGCTGCCGTTCATCGAACTGGCCATCGGCACCTACTTCCTGGGCATGGTGGCGTTCGCCATCGACACCTACAACTTCCTCTCCATCCCCTTCCTGATGCTGTTCGTCGCCGGCTACTATTGGGCCGGACTGACAACCCTCTGGCAGGAGCACCAGGGACGGCTGCGCTGGCAGCGCCAGGTCGAACTGGCCCGCTCCGCCGCCAACAGGTAGGGACAGAGGCACCCTCTTCATCGCGAGGGTGTACCTCTGAAGTAGGAATGGAGCTACTCCTTCTGGCGCCGAGGGTGCCTCTGTCCCTATCTGTTACCAGTAGCCGATCAGCTTCCACCAGGCGAAGCCGATGGTGCACCAGATGGCGATATTCATCAGCGAGACGACGAAGCCGACTCTCCACCAGCGCCCGAACGACACGTAATCGTGCGCGAAGTACATCGGTGAGGGCGTCGTTCCGTAGTGGGTAAGGCCGGCGGCCAGGTTGGTGAAGCAGGCGAACGAATAGACCACCAGGCCCACCGGCGCGCCCTTGGCCAGAAGAACGGCCAGGAACGCGGGGTACATCGCCAGGATGTGCGCTGTGATGCTAGCGAAGCCGTAGTGCGCATAGAAATAGATCAGCAGCGCCACCACGAACAACGTCACCCAGCCATAGCTGGCGAAGGCCGAACCCACCGCTTTGGCGAATTCCGAGGTCACGCCCGCATCGTTCAGCGCCTTGCCGAGCCGCAGCAGGCCGCCATACCAGATAAAAATGTCCCACGCCGCGCGCTCGCCCTTGACGTCCTCCCACTTGAGCACGCCGGTCACCAGCAGAACCGCGCTGCCGAACAGCGCGGTGACGGTGATGTCGATGCCGTGCACGCCGGAGGTGACCCAGAAACCGCAAACCGACACGAAGACCGCGGCCAGGAGCCATTCGCTGCCCTTCATCGGGCCCATGGCGCGAAGTTCGGAGGCGGCGAACGCCGCCGCTTCCGGGGTCTTCCGAATCGCGGGCGGGTTGAGTTTCAACATCAGCGGCGGAATGATCGCCAGCGAACACAGACCCGGCACGATTCCGGCCAGAAACCAGCTTGACCAGGTCACCGAATAGCCTTGTTGGCCGGCGATCTGCGCCGCCAGCGGATTGCTGGCCTGCCCGGTAAAGAACATCGCCGCGGTAACGCAGATGCTTTGATAGACCGAGGTGAACAGGAACGATCCGATCAGCGCCGCCGTCGGTCCGGGCCGCGATCCGTACAGTTCCGCAATCGAACGGAGAATCGGCAGCACCACGCCGCCCGATCGCGCCGCGTTGGACGGAATGATGGACGCCAGGACCATGTCCGACATCGCCAGAGCGTACGACACGCCCAGCGTGCTCTTCCCGAACCAACGCACGAAGCCGAGCGCGATGCGCCGTGCCAGCCCGGTATTGATGAGCGCGCGCGAAATGAAGAACGCCGCCATCACCAGCCATACCGTCGGGTCCGCGTATCCGGCCAGAGCCTGCTGGATCGAAAGGCCGCCCCACACCGACACGATGGTAATCGCCATCAGCACCACCGCGCCCCCCGGCACCGGCTGCAGGATCAGGCCGCACACCGTCGCGGCGAAGATACCGAGCAGCCGCCAGCCCTCGGGTTTGATCGCCGCCGGCCGGGGCAGAACGTGAACGATCACTACGTACAGAGCCACCAGCACGGCGAAGCGGGCGACGGTGCCCCAAGCGGATCTCGTCGCGGCCGGCTGCTGCTGGCTCGCCTGAGAAAGCGGAATCGACATTAGAGCGAGAGTAACACATCGCGCCGGGTGTGCCGCTGGAAGGGTGGGCCTGGACCGGTGCGGCCGTGCGGAGCGGGCGGGCGGTTCGACGGCCGGGCCCTGGCCTGCCGTTTCGATCCGGCTCCCACCACAACGCCACCGGCGCCCAACCCGGAATCCGGCACATTATGTTGTGCTCTCCGCCCGGCGGCGTTATAGTATTCTGGATAGGTAGGAAAAATTCAGAGTTGGAGGTCGTATTCCGATGGCGGCAATTCTACGGAAGCTGGCCCTTGGCGCCGCCGCTGCGATGTTGGTAGCGGGCGGGGCTTGGGCGCAAACCTCTTCCATCGAAGGCGATGTGAAGGGTGAAGACGGGAGCCCGCTCCGCGGCGCGTTGGTGAAAATCGAACGCAAGGACATCCGGGGCAACTACAAGGTCAAGAGCGACAAGAAGGGGCACTTTTTCCACGCCGGTCTTCCGCTCGGCATGTATAAGGTCATCCTCGAAGTCGAGGGCAAGGACGTGGATCAGATGGACAATGTCCGCACCCGCTTGGGCGACCCCACGCAGGTGCACTTCGATCTGAGCGCCATGAAGAAGAAGCGCGACGCCTTGCAGCGCGCCGCCGAGACCGGGAAGTTGTCGGCGGAGCAGTCGCGCGAAATGACCCCCGAGCAACGCCAGGCGATGGAAAAGCAACTGAAAGAGCGCCAGGCGGCGATGTCCAAGAACAAGGAACTGAACGACGCCTTCAATGTAGGTATGGACGCGCTGAAGACCAAGCAGTGGGACACCGCCGTCCAATCGTTCGCGAAGGCGTCCGAAATGGATCCCAAGCAGCACGTGGTCTGGGCGCAACTGGCCGAAGCCTACGTGGGCCTGGGCGCGTCGAAGACCGGCGCCGAGGGGGACGCCGCCATGGCCAAGGGGCTTGAAGCGTACGGCAAGGCGATGGAGCTGAAGCCCGACGACGCCGGCTACCACAACAACTACGCGCTGGCGCTGGCCAAGGCCAAGAAGTTCCCCGAGGCGCAGGCGGAGTTGACCAAGGCCGCGCAGATCGATCCGCCCAACGCCGGGCGCTACTTCTACAACCTGGGCGCGGTGCTGGTGAACATCGGCCAACTGGAGCCCGCCGGCGATGCCTTCAAGAAGGCCATCGAAGCGGACCCGAACTACGCCGACGCGCAGTATCAGTTCGGCGTGTATCTGATATCCAAGGCGACGACGACGCCGGACGGCAAGATTGTCCCGCCGCCGGGCACCCGGGAGGCGTTCGAGAAGTACCTGGCGCTGAAGCCGGACGGGTCGTTCGCCGATTCGGCCAAGGGCATGCTGGCGTCGTTCGACACGGCTGTGCAGACCACGTACAAGAACCCGAACGCTCCACCGCCGGTGCAGAAGAAAGCAGCGCCTAAGAAGAAGTAGTCATCCCTTCCAGGGAGGGCGCCCCGCGACGCGGGGCGCCCTTTTCCCATGCTGCGCCTCATCGCCTACCTGCTGATCTCGGTCGTGCTAATCACTATCCTGCGCATGGTGATCGGTGTGGTCACGAAAGCGGCCGCCGCGTTCTTCTCCACGCCCAGGCCCGCCGGCTCTTCCGCCGCCACCTCCGGCGTTCGCGCCGGAGGTGAGCTGAAGCGGGACCCAGTCTGCGGCACGTTCATTCCGGTCGAGAATGCGGTCAAGAAGACCGCCGGCGGCGAGGAGGTCTACTTCTGCTCGGAAGCCTGCCGGGACAAGCACCGCCCGGCGTAGAACCGGCCGCTGGCGGGGGGCGGCGGGCGGGGTGGCCTGGGGCCGCGGCGGCCGGCGGCGGGAGGGGTGGCCTGTGGGCGCTTGAAATAAAGGGGCCATACCAGGCTGACGCATTTTACTTGGGGAGTTTGGATTGGGCGCGGGCGGCTTGGGCGTTGAGGCTGGTTATTTGCTTGAAGTCCTCCTCGGCCATGGAGACGGCGGTCTGGATGCGGGACAGTTCGCCGGGGTTGTCCAGGCGCAGGGCAATCGCGCGGTACTGATCGGTGAGGTCGCGAAAGCGGCGCAGGATGTCGGCCAGATAGGTTTCGCGACGGCGGGCGATTTCCTCGACTTCGCGGACTGCCTGGGCGGCGCGCGCGGCGCGCTCGGACGCGGAAGCGCTGGAGTCGCGAAGGCTCTTATTGGCCAGTTCGAGTTGCAGCAGGCGCGGGTCGCGGCTTCCGAGCTCGGTCCGGAGGGCGCCGGCCAGGCGCACGGTGGAATCGACGCGCTCGCGCAGTTCCTGCTCCTCGGTTGAAAGGCGCTGGTTCTCGGCAACGGTCTTCCGGAGCTTCTCTTCAAGCGTACCGATGCGCATTTCGAGCTCGGCGATGGTGGAGTTGGCTTCTCGAAGATTGTCGCGCAATTGGATGGCAATCCTGGAAGATTCCAGGTCCGCGGGGGCCGGCGTGGCGTGACGGACGCCCGGCGGCGGCGCCAGCGGGGCCGGGGCGGTGGAAGGCATTCCGGCCAGCGCGCGCAAGCGGGCGTTCTCGGACTCGGCCCGCTCCGCGCGGCCGCGAATGGATTCGGTTTCCCCGGCCAGGCTTCGCGCGGCGTTCTCGAGCTTGGAGAAACGATGGGTCTGCCATGCGGCAGCCGCGAGGCCAAGCACGGCGGCCACGACGGACACCCTGGTCAGCCAACCTTCGGACATAGCGTCATCACCTTTCCGCCAGAGAAAACCGGCTGCGGTAGCTCAACGGCCGGTCTCCGGCTTCCAACTGCACTTGGACGTTCTTTCCGGCTCGCCGCGGCAGATCGACGGTGACGCTGTAGAGCGAGCCAATAGTTTCGAGCGCCTTGGCAATGGTCGCGCCGACATCGGTGGCCGAGCGGCAGAAGACCGCCGCGCCTCCGGTAGTCGCGGCCAATTGCATCAGGCCGCTCTGGTAGGCCTCATTCAGCCGGTCGCCGCGGTACTCCAGGTGAACAATGAAAACGGGCGACTGCCGGGCGCCCAGACTGGCGTCGAGTTTCGAGATTTTGTCTTTCACCAGTCCTTCGGGGAAGTGGCGGCTCATGTCGCGCGAGTCGCTGGAGTTGATGACCGGGTTGGTGAAATCCTCGCGGTAGTTGTAGATATTGCTGTCGGTGACATACAGCAAGGCGAGCCGAACGTTGGCCCGGGCCAGGATGGCGTCGGAAAGCCGCGCGGCGGTGTCGATGGAGTCGAGCAATCCGGCCTTCCCGCTCACGGCGCAGGCGCGAACGGTGTCGGCGACCTTGGCGCGGTCGGGGGTAGGATCGAGCAGAACCTGCAGGCCGTCCTGCGCCCGCAGCACCGAGATCCAGGTTTTGGGAGGCAGAGTTTGAAGGCCTTCGGTCAGCGCCTGCCGGGCCAGGTCGGCCAGGCTCAGGTCGCCGGTGAGGTCGAGCACGAGCATGAGGATCATGTCGTCGCCGGGGGCGCGCAGGGCGGCGACTCGCGCTCCGACGCCGTCGATGGAGGCTTTCAGCTCGCGCGCGGCCATCGGCGCGCCGGAGGCCGACATGGGGACGCGAATCCAGGCGCGGGCGTTGCGGGCGGCCGGGGGCGCGGCCAGCGCCGTCACCGCGATCAGCATCCAGGCAAGCCGTCGCATCAGAAACCGAGCCTCAATCCGAGTTGCATCACGCGTCCGCCGCGCGAGCCGATGATGCGGCCCGCGTTGACGTTGGGCGCGCTGGCCGGACCGATCATCGTATCCGGGTCGTTCCAGACGGCGTGATTGGGAAAGTTCAAGCCAACGGCGCTGATTTCCAGCGTCCGGTCGGCCTGCAGCGTGAACCGCTTGGCCAGCGACAGATCGTGATTCTGATTCCCCGGATTCCGCAGGAACGGGTGGGTGCGGGGTCCGTTGCCGGGGGTGAAATCGGGCGGTTGGTCGAAGGCCGCCGGGTTGAACCACTGCTCGGCCGCCGGCTTGGCGGCGCGCGGATCGACGCCCGGAACGACATTCACGCGGAGGCCGGAAATGACTCCGCCGGTGTTGTTGAACTGCGGGTAGAGCGCCAGGGGCTCGCCCGAGGCGAGGCTGCTGATGGCGGTCAGGGACCATCCTTCGACCAGATGCCGCCGCCAGTCCGAATAGGGCAGGAACTGCTTATTCGGCCCCATCGGAAACTCGTAAGAGCATGTTATCGACAACCGGCGCGGGCTGTTGTAGGCGGTCAAGGCCCATTCGTTGCGGCGGTTGAAAAAATCCTGCGTGCCGCGGGGACCGGAGTAGTCGTCCAGTTGGCGCGAGGTCTCGAAATTGGCGCTTGCGGTGAGTCCCTTGGAACTGCGCTTTTCGAGACGCACATACCCGGCCATGCGGCGATACTTGCCGGCGGGCCAGGCGCTGTACAGCTCGAAGTTGCGGTACTGCGGAAAGGGCCGGAGCGAGCGGCTGAAGGCTTCGTCGTTGAGGCGGTCGCGGTAGGAGAGAAACTCGAGGCGGATGGGGTTGAGGCTGGCGTTCCAGGAGCCGAGCAGGAGATTCTTCCCCTCGGACATGTATCCGCCGGCGGTGACGATCAACGAGCCGGGGAGTTGGCGTTCGAAGGAGGCCGAGAAGGATTGGTAGACGGGCTGGCGGCCGCTGCGGTCGACCAGGTCGGCGATGGTGTCGTTGACCGCGCCGGGCCGGAGGTCGGGCAGGGCTTTGACCGGCGGAAGGCCTCCGGAAAGGGTGAAGGCCGGCTCGAGTTGAGGGTTGGGCGACAGGAAGATGGGCGAACCGTTGTAGCCTTGGGTGCCCCACTGGGTGGAGTAGACCGGAATGGCGGCATAGCTGCGCGCATAGGCCAGCCGGATGACGTTTGCCGGATTGCCGCGGGGACTCCAGGAGACGCTGGCGCTGGGCTCGAGTTTGACGCGCGTGGGCTGAAACGCGCGCGGCACTCCGTTGCGGCCGGCCGCGATGAGCGCGCCCGGGCGGCCGGCATCGGGGTTGGGGACGGTGAGATCGACGGTGGTCTGGCGGCCGTACTTCTCGACGCGCGGGGTGGAGATGTTCATGTTCAGACCGAAGTGGAAGCTCAGTCCGCTGCCCGCCTCCCAGGTCTCGCGAACGGCCAGCAGTCCGGAGCCCCGGCGGAAGTAGGAGGGCGAGCCGAACTGACTCTTTTCGCCGTAATCGGCCAGGCCCAGCAGGAAGCTGGCGAAGCCGTGACCGGTGTTTACGATGCCCGGCAAACTGGTCAGGCCGCTGGTGAAGCGAAGGCCGCCGGAGGGATAGGGGGGCACGAAGACGTTGACCTGGTAGCGCGCAATCTGGCCCACGAGACGCAGATTGTGCTTGCCGCGGCGGGTGGAAAACGCGTTGGTCAAGACCAGGGTGTTTCGGGCGCTACGCGAGAGCGGACTGGAGCGGCCCAGGGGTAGATAGGAATCCGGCCGGAAATTCGGGAAAGCGTTTCCACCGGCGCCGCGCAAACCGAGCTGAGCGGGGTAGTCGGTGGGCCCGCCGCGGCTGTTGCGGCTGGAATCGGTCACCGCCTCGAGGGTGAGAGTGTTCACGGTTTTCGGGCTGAGGGTAAACACGTGTTCGAGGGAGCCGCGGCGGGCGGAGAATGCGCGATCGGACGGGCCGGGATCGGCGGCATTGGGGAAGTATGCGGCCGCGCCGGCGAAGCCGTTGGAGAAGGACCAGCCGAAGGTCAGCCGGTGGCGCTCCCGGAAATTGTGATCCAGTTTTCCGATCATCCCGTTGGCGGTGTTGGTTTCGGGCGAGACGACGAAGTAGTTATTGCGGAAGAACGGCCCGGCCGAGGCGTTGGGCTGGGGGTAGAAGGCGAGCGCCTTTTGGGCCACCGGATCGAGACGCGGGGCGGGGACGCGCTGGCCGGGAAAGGGGTCGCGGAAGTACTGGAGATTTTCCGGGGATACGGGCCGCGAAGGGTCATAGACGGGATTGGGCCGGGTGGTGCGGGGATCGTAAACCGGCAGCAGGACGCCGGCGGAATCGACGGTTTCGGAGAAGTCCCCGGTGCGCTCGGGGGGAGTGGCGATGGTGCGCAGGTAAGAGCGCGAAATGCGCTCCCGGACGCCCTCGTAGGAGATGGAAAAGAAGGTACCGCGGCCGCCGTCGAACAGCTTCGGGATTACGACCGGGCCGGACAGATTGAAGCCGAACTGGTTGCGGCGCAGCAGGGACCGGTTTTCGCCGCGCTGGCTGATTTCGTGGGGCACGGCGTCGAGGAAATCGTTGCGGAGATTCTCGAACAAGCGGCCGTGCCAGCCGGATCGCGCGGCGGAGTTCCGACGCCCTTTGCGAGCCCCGTCCGGCCCCAGGCCCAGGTTGCGAGTCTGAAGGCGAAACTCATCCAGGGCTTTCTGAATTTCACTTTGCGGTTGCTGTTGCGCCAGGGCCGCCCAGGCGCACAGCATTCCGGATAACCACCGCATAAGACCCCAGTGTAGCGTGAGGCTGTCGAGGCAGGCGCACGGGCGGCTTCCGGACGGGAGCGCGGCGGTGAGACTTTCTCGGGTTTCCGCGAGATGGCGGAGGGGGAGGCCTTGGGGGTTCACGGGCGGAAGTCCGTGGGGCGGGGATGTGTGTCCGGAAGCGCATGGATTAAGGCTCCGACGCACAGTGCGCCCCGCCGGCCGGCCCGAAAGGCGGCTGAGCCAAGGCGCGCCTTCTCGGGTTCGAATCCGCACTTTTTCTTTGCCTGGCTGGCGCAGAGCCGGGGGGCGGGGGGCGGGTTGTCGAGCGGGCGTTCGCATTAGGTGCGTCTCTGACTTAAGTGTAATGGACGGATGAGAGCCGACTGGGGTGGCGGCTGGCTACATTGTTGATAAAAACGGAATTATTTAGACGTGACGGAGGTGATGGCCACGGATGGACACAGATAATTCTTAATTAGCTCTTGACAGATCCGGATGATTTTGGCATTATGTCTCAAATCAGGAAGAGTTATGAGATATTGGATGGCATTATTGACGAAAGGTTCCATTTGGGCGGTGCTGGCGAGCGGGACGGCAGTCGCGCAACGCAAGGTGGACGCCGGGAATATGTACGAGCGCATGATGTGCGTGGTGCCGGTGGTGGGCAAAGGGACGATGGACGACCCGCGCCGGCCGCTGTTCGCGAGCCTGCCGGTGCGCAAGGGGCCGCCCACGCGGGACGGGATACTGGCTTTCTCGTGGGTCCCGAGCGACGACGGCAAGTTCGCGCTGGTGGAGTTCGTGGCGCGCGACCGGGCGGCGTTTCGGGGGGGGGCGGCCGCCAACCGGCCGGATGTTCGCGTCTTCCATAAGGGCCGCAACAGCCGGGCCGAGATCGAGACCGAATTCCGGCGGTACCGCCGGTCGTTCTCGATGGATCAACTGAGGACCATCCTGCCATGACCCGACGAATCGCGGCGGTGTTGTTCTTGTTTTCGTCCGGATTGTTCGCGACATAGCAGTACTACTGGAGCGGCAACCTGGATTCATACGCCGGCTACCAGAACTGGTATTCGAACGGCCAGGGACAGTTTACCTACCACTACGCCGCCAATTCGGCCACTGGCGGATCGCTGATCTCCAGCATTCCGGTGCCGACACCTTCGGTCGGTTACGAGGTGAAAGCGTACTTCGACCTGGCCCGGTCCGGGGGCACCTACACCATCTATCTCTCGGCGACCAGCGACGCGCTTTCCGGCCCCAGTCCCGAAGGCAGCTACTACGCGGTGGAGTTGCAGAACCCGACCGTCACGCCGACCACCTGCTCGGCCAACCTGGTGGTCTACAAGCGGGTGAATTCCGTCATCACCATGCTCTGGTCGAGCGTCGTATCCTGCCGGGGGCGGGCGGAGGCCCAAAGACCGATCCTGCGCGCGATTCGGGGTTCGTCCGGCGGCATCTACGTCCTGGATGAGTGGGACAACCAACTGGTCTGGGTCAGTGACGGCGACCTCACGTTCGGCCAGCCGGGCGTCGGCGCCCGGGAAACCCCTCTGGACGAAAGCTACCCCGGCAACGGCATCGCCCGGGTGGAGCTTGGGCCGAGAGACTACATTGCGCCGTATCCGGTGGACCGCTACCAGGTCACGCACACCTACAGCGGAGGTTGCCTGTACCTGGACTGGGTGCCGGTCGTCGATAATCCGGACGGTACCGGGGTTCGATTCTATTACGTCTACCGAAACGGCCAGGAGATCGCGCGGGCTAACGCGTCCAATCTTACCGACTGCGCCGTCACCGCCGGCCAAAGCTACACTTACCGCTTTTCCGCGGCGGATTTTCACGCGAACGTGGCGACGCCCACCGACGTGGTGGTGATGGCGGGTCCGGGACCTCCCCCCAACCCGCCGCACTACGTGCCCCCCGACCCGGTGCGCGTCGGCGTCCGCTCGACGGGCGCCTACTGGGGCGCGGCGCCGGAGCAGATCGACACTCGCTCCGGTAACCTGAACTTCACCGTGCCGCTGCTGCGGGCCATGGGGCGCGGGGGCTGGGGCGTGCCGTTCGCGCTCAGCTACAACTCGCAGCTCTGGTTCAAGGAAGGAGCCGGGCAGACCAAGCTGGGCGCCGACGTCGGCTACGGTTTCGGCTGGAAGCTGCTGGCCGGGGCGCTGACACCGATCTGGGACAGCTACAACCTGGTCTACTACCTGTTCACCGATTCCAGCGGCGCCGAATACCGGCTGGACGTGAACGAGAACGGGGTGTGGCGGTCGAGCCAGGGCGCGTACGTCTACTACGACTCCAACACCGGCCGGCTGAACTTCCCCGACGGCAGCTTTTGGCAGATGAGTTCGGTCAGCTCGATGAACGAGCAGGACGCCGGCACCAGCTACCCGACCCTGATGCGGGACTCCAACGGCAACGAAGTGCGGCTGGAGTACGCGCAGGGGATAGGCGGGGTGGGGGCCAATACGAGCGCCCGGGTGGTGTCGATCGAGGACGTGCGGGCCATTCAGATCTACTATGGCGGCCCCTGGCGGACGTACACGTTCAGTTACAACACCGACGCGATTCCGCATTTGGTCTCGATTGCCAGCCACATTTCCGCGTGGACGAAGGAGAACTGAGCGTTCAGCTACCTGGCCAACCAGTCCTTGACCACGCCCTTCTCGCCCCCGCAGAGCGCCGGCACGGCGCACCTGCTGGCGAGCCTCACGGGGGGGCCGACCGGTCTGACCCAGTGGTTCGAGTACGCGGGCGGGGCGGGCGAGATGTCGCAGGTGACGCTGCCATTCGGGGGCACGTTGCGCTACACTCACCGCACGGCGGATTACTCGAACTCGCGCTCGGTGCGGGAGTTGCAATACCGGTATCTGCGCAAGTCGTCCGGGGCCTCGGAAACGTCGATCTCGTTCCAGCACGACGACGGGGGCGACACCGGACGGCCGTTCCATGCCTGGACCCGGCTGGTGGAGGACATCGGCACGTTCCAGAACGTGTGGACCTTCGGCCAGACGTCGGGCGTCCCGAGCTACGGTTTGCTGACTCGCTACGACGAGAACACGGGGGCCGCGGCGACGCTGCGCCGGCGCGATTTCACCTGGTGGCAGGACTCGGTGGGGGTGGTCTACCTGGGCTCGGCGCTGACCACGCTGGACCCGGGCCAGAGTTACCAGAAGCAGTCCAAGACCGAGCAGTGGCTGGACCGGTGGGGCAACGTCACCGAGACGCGGCTGTACGACTACGGCAATCTCAGCACGCCGGCGCGGACCATCCAGAGCACTTATCTCAGCGGCTCGCAATACGATTCGCGCTGGATTCGCAACCGGCTGACTTCGAGCGCGCTCAACGGCAGCCAGGTGGAGTACAACATTTACGACAGTTACGGCAGCAACTACATGTATCTGTACCCCGCCAACCGCACTGGTAACCCGGCGAACAACCCGCGCCAGCACGACGGCGCCGGTTTTGGAGAGAGTTTCTACTGGCGGGGCAATCCCACTTACCGGGTGCGGGCGGGAGTGACACTGTGGGTGAGTTACGACACCACCGGGACGGTGTACGGGACTCGGGACATAGCGGGCGCCACCAACACTCAGGACGTGACCACGACCACCAATTACGCGGCGCCCAACCGCCTGACGCCCAACGGCACGGACTCGCTGGCGGTGAACCTGGGCTACACGGGCTGGCTGGGGCTTTCCAGCGTGACGGGGCCGAACGGGGCCAACGGCTGGACCACTTACGACTCGCTCGGCCGGCCCACTCAGACCAAGTCGCCGCACGACGAAACCACTTACTCGGACTACAAGACGGTCTACACCTACAGCTTCACCGGGGGCTCGGCCACGCAGACGGCCACCACGGCCGGACGGTGGACGCGCAGCACGCTGGACGGGTTGGGCCGGGCGGTGAAAGTCGAGGGCGGGGACGGCTCGGGAACCAAGTCCGTCGTGGACACCGAGTACGACCGCTGCCCCTGCTCGCCGCTGGGCAAAGTCAAGCGGGTCTCGCTGCCTTACGCTCCCGGCGGCACGATCTACTGGACCACTTACACCTACGACAGTCTGGGCCGAACGCTGTCGGTGGCGCTGCCCAACAGCACCGGCGTCACTACCTACCTTTACCAGGGCAACCTGGTGCAGGCGACCGATCCTTCGGGGCGCTGGAAGAAGAACTACTACGACGCGCTCGGCAACATCGCGCAGGTGGTGGAGCCCAACCCGGCGGGCGGAGAGGTGACCACCACTTACACTTACAACGCGCTGAACCAGGTGACGCGGGTGGAGATGCCGCGGGCGGGCTACACCCAGGTGCGGACGTTCACCTACGGCGCGAGTTCGGGCCGGCTGTATTCCAAGACCGAGCCGGAGACGGGGACCACCAGCTACACTTACAACGCGGACGGGACGCTGGCATCAAAGACCGACGCGCGCAATCAGACGGTGACTTACGGCTACGACGCGAACAAGCGCATGACCTCGAAGTTTGGGGCCACGCTGCACTACGACACCAACCCGTTCGGGACTTCGGAGAACACGTCGGGACGCCTGGCGGCGGTGGAGTACGGGACGTTGCGGGAGAGCTACGGCTACACGCGGGGCGGGCGGATGAAGTGGAAGCGGCTGACGACCACTGGGAATGGGGCGGTGCTGGCGGCAAGTTGGCAGTGGGATAATGAAGGGCGGATGACACGAGTGACGTATCCGCTGAACGAGGCGGACTACACTTACAGCTACGACACGATGGGCCGGTTGAGCGGGATGGTGAACTATCAGACCAGCGAGACGGTGGTGAGCGGGGCGCAGTACAATGTGGCGGGGCAGATGACGTCGCTGAGCTACCTGGGGGTGAACGAGACGCGGCAATACAACACGCGGCTGCAACTGACGCGGATTACGGCGCCGGGTTACCAGATGCCGGCGGTGGACCTGGAGTATCGGTATTCGGCGACGGCCAACGACGGGCGGGTGACGCAGATGAAAGATTGAGCGATGGGGGAGGAGGTCAACTACACTTACGATTCGCTGGCGCGGCTTTCGGCGGCTTGGACGACGGGGCCGGAGTGGGGGCAGGCGTACAGCTACGATGGGTGGGGGAACCTGACGGGGAAGAGCGTGACGAAAGGTTCGGCGCCGACGTTTTCGGCGGCCTACGACGGGGCGACCAACCGGCAGGTGGGGGTGACTCACGATGCCAACGGAAACGTGTACCGGACCAGTTACACGAGCTACGATGCCGAGAACCGGATGACGTACACGGACTACGGGCCGATGCGGACATTCAAGTATGACGCGATGAACCGGCGGGTGATGGTGCAGGAGTACAGCGGGCCGGAAGATGAGTTGTCGGCGGAAGAGGTGACGTTTTACGGGCCGGGCGGGGAGCGGATGGGGGTGTACCGGCGGTCGATTTACCATGAGCCGTATCAGGTAGGCACGTTCGGGGGCGGGCAAGCGCAGGTGTGGTTTGGAGGGAAGTTGATCCAGGCGAGCGGGCAGAGGGTGGTGCAGGACCGGCTGGGGACGGTGACGGTGCAGGGAACGGAGCGGATGCGGTTCTGGCCGTACGGGGAGGAGCGGGGGACGGCGGCGCAGAAGCGGCAGAAGTGGGCGACGTACTGGCGGGACGAGTCGGGGTTGGATTATGCGATGGCGCGGTATCAGGAGAAGGGGCGGTTTTTGTCGCCGGACCCGTACACGGCGAGCGGGGGCCCGGGGGTGCCGCAGAGTTGGAACCGGTACGCGTATGTGCAGAACGATCCGGTGAATTGGCATGATCCGGGCGGGTTGATGGCGGTCGCAGCCGGAGAGAGTGGACCAGGGAAAGGGTTCTGCGATTTGAACCCCTTGAAACGTCGCTTTGAGAATATCATCACGTACCTGCGGCACCGGATCACCAACGCGGCCAGCGAATCGATCAACGCCAAAATCCAATGGGTGAAGTACACGGCGCGGGGCTTTCGGAACAAGCAGAACTCTATTCAGGCGATCTACTTCCACTGCGGCGGCCTTGATCTGGCTCCCGAAGCCACTAAATAGCCGGAAGCGCCCAGTTTCTTGGCGAACTGCGCGGCCTTCCTCAGAAACTCCCCGCTTTGCCGGGCACTCGGGCTTACCATTAGCGTCAGGCCCCCCGCCGGCGCGTACGCCTGCTCCACCGCCATAACCGCCGTCACCGTGGATTTCCCACACTGCCGCGTGCAGTTTAGTATCCCCTGCCTGGTCCCGCTCTCCAGCACTCGCGCCTGCCAAACGTCCGGCACAAACCCCAGCCGCTCAACTACTGTCGCCTCGGAAGCCGGCCCCCCTCTTCCCCGGCATCCTCTCCCACCGCGTAGCACTCCATTCCACGTAGCCCTAGCTTCTGCCTCTATTTTCAGACCTCCTGATCTCGGTGAAATCAGGATGACCCGAGTTTGAAGACCAGCGTTAGGTTGGTGCCCGGGAAGACCGTCTGTGTCGCATTGATCTCGGCGCACAGTTTTTCGATGGCTTCATCGTGCGCTGCTTGCGTTAGATGGTGGAGCCGGACGGTCAATGTGTTGGCGGCAGGGTCGGGTGTGAGGTCTGCCTCGGTCTGGAAGACCTGACGCAGCAGGGCGCGCGCGTCGTCATCGCGGGCCAAATGCTCGCGCAGCAGCGAGGCCAGGCTGGATTCAGCGCGATAGGCGATCATCTTGATCGTATCGACGAAGTGCTTCCGCTCTGTGCGCAGACGGGTAAATCTGTCCTTCTCCGGCAGCGCCTTCACCGGGATGTGATGCGGGGTGTTCTTGCGCTGTTGTTTGAGGTTGTCGATCTCCACATCCAGAATTTGAATCTCTTCCCGCAGGTGTCCCTTGCGCTGCTCGAATCCCTGGAATTCCGATTCCGCGGGGTCCTCGGATAGGGTCAGGGCGCCGAACTGAGCGGTCAACCGATGGCCCTGGCCGGTCTTCGAGCGGATCTGGCTGTCGAGCTTGCGCCAGGCCGGATTCACGACCGAAATCGCATCAGGAATTGGCTCGGTTCCATACTCGATCAGGCGGTCTAAACTATAGTGTTCCCGCATGTAGCGGAAGAACTTTTCCTGACACCATCTGGCGAACAGCGACGCCGCCAGCGTGGCCATCGGCGCCTGAAAGTTTGTCGTCAGGATCGAAGTCTGATGCCCGCCGTCATTCAGCTTGCGGATCTCGCGCAGGCAAAACTGGTTCGACAACCGCACGTCGCGCTCGGCCAGTTTCATGGTCGCCGTTTCACCGCCGGCCAGTTGAATGCGCTGCGTGGTGAACTCTTCCGGCCGCCAATCGTCTTTGGGAAACTTGTGATAGGTCAGAACGGCTGATCGGCGACAATTAGATCTCCCGGCTGACGACAATTAAAACTCCCGCCCGACACAACTAATGTGACCATCGAGAATTGCGCTGACGGAGCGCGAAGGGATGGTCACAGACAAGCAGGTAAGGAGGCTGAGGAAGTTGTCGAATACGGAAAAGAATCAAGAGATTGCGGCGTCGAAGGCGGGAATGGACCCGACGACGGCGCGGAGATATCTGGGCCTGGAGCGGCTGCCGAGCGAGCTGCGGGAAGAGCGCCATTGGCGGACCCGCGAAGATGCGTTCCACGAGGTATGGGAACGAGTTCGGCAGCAGGTGGAAGAGAGTCCCGGGCTGGAAGCCAAGACGCTGTTCGAGTGGCTGCAGCGGGAATACCCAGGGCGGTTTTCCGACGGGCAGATCCGGACGCTGCAGCGGCGGATCAAGTTATGGCGGGTGACGGAGGGGCCGGAGCAGGAAGTGTACTTCGGGCAGAAGCACACGCCCGGGCGGCTTTGCGCGTCGGACTTCACGCACATGAATGAGTTGGGGATCACAATCCAGGGGCAGACGTTTGAGCACCTGGTGTACCACTTCGTGCTGACGTACTCGAACTGGGAAACGGGAATGATCTGCTATTCCGAGAGCTTGGAAAGTCTGAGCGAAGGATGGCAGAACGCGGTGTGGGAGTTGGGGGCTGTAGCGGCCGAGCACCGCACCGACAGCCTGTCGAGCGCGGTCAACAACATGAGCAACCTGGAGGAGTTCAACCAGCGCTACGAAGGGTTGCTGAAGTATTACGGGGTGAAGCCGCGGCACACGAATCCGGCGAGCCCGAACGAGAACGGCGATGCCGAGCAAAGTCATCATCGACTCAAGCGGGCGGTGGAGCAAGCGCTGCTGCTGAGAGGGAGCCGCGACTTTGGGAGCCTGGCCGAACACGCGCAATTTCTCAAGCACCTGTTCGCGCAGCGGAATGCGGGCCGGCGGGCCAGGTTGGCCGAAGAGATGGCGGTGATGCGGGAGTTGCCGGCGCGGCGGATTGAATCGGCCAAACGCGAACGGGTGAGGGTGGACTCGGGCAGTCTGATCCACGTGGACCGGAACGCATATTCGGTGAACAGCCGGCTGATTGGCGAGCGGGTGGAGGCGCGGCTGTATCTGGACCACATCGAGGTCTGGTACGGGCAGAAGAAAGTGGAAGATCTGCCGCGGCTGCGGGGGCGGTCGAAGCATCGCGTCGACTACCGGCACATCATCGAGTGGCTGGTGCGCAAGCCGGGGGCGTTTGAGAACTACCGGTATCAAGAGGATCTGTTTCCGACGAGCCGGTTCCGCATGGCATACGATGCGCTGAAAGAAACCGTGCCGGCCCGGTCGGCGAAGGAGTACTTGAAGATTTTGAAGCTGGCGGCCGAGGAGGGCGAGGTGCAGGTGGACGAAGCTTTGCGCGAACTGCTGGGCGGGAAAGGGGAGGCGGCGATCACGGCGGAGTCGATTGGCGAACTGCTGGCGAAGCTGGATACGATTG
>JAUYBU010000273.1 GCA_030693045.1 Bryobacterales bacterium
CGGGAGGCCTTGATCTTCTTGGTCTCGAGCGTCTTCTGCACCCACCGGTCGGCGGTGTCGGTGTCCGCCTGGTAGGCTTCCTTCGTATCCGCCAAGTCGGCCCTCTCGCGGTGAAGCAGGTTCAAGTAGGCCATCGAGTCGTCGTATTCCTTGTCCAGCTCCAGCGCTTTCTCGAGGCTCTTGATGCCTTCCTCGATCACCGGCAGGACCTCGGCCCGGAGCTCTTCGCGGATCTTCTTGTCCTTCAGCGGACCGGGGTCCTCGGGCTTCATACCCAGCCCGGCGCGGGCTTCCATGCGTTTCTGGAAGCTGCGGGTCCAGGCAATGACGCCCAGCGTATAGTAGGACTCCTTGGCCTTTGGATCGACCGCGATCAGCTTCTGGTGCCACTCGCGAGCCTCGTCGAATTTCTTCTCGTTGAAGTACAGCGAGGCGATCGAGGCGATCGCGAGCGAGTTTCGCGGGTCCTGCTCGACTACCTTCATAAACTCGTCGTGCGCGGCCTTGGCCATCTGAATGTTTTCGGGCGACTCGGCGCCCGGAATGTACTGGCTCATGTAAGCCGTCGCCAGGTACAGGCGCGCGTTGATGTAGGTCGGCTCGAGGCTGACCGAGGTCTTGAAGTACTCGACGGCATCCGCATAGCGGGCGCTCTTGTACGCCAGCACACCTTTGTTCAAGTTGTCGCGGGCTTTCAGCTTCGTGCAGCCCGCGCCGACGAAGAGAAGGATCGCGGCTGAGACGAGAGCCACAAACACAATAAGCTTGCGCTGCATAGTTTCTCTCCCTGAGACCGGAAGCGGCGGGCTACTGGCCCGACTCCGTTCCCTTGGTCATCAAACCGACTTTGTCGATGCCGGCGCCCTTGGCAATGTCGATCGCCCTGGCGACGGACTGAAATTCCAAGTCCGGGTCGCCCTTGACGAAGACAACGCGCTCGGCGCGGGTCTTGAAAATATCTTCCAGGCGCGCGCCCAGGCGGTTCTCGTCCGTCGGTTCGTTGTTGATCAGAATGGACCTGTCCTTGTTGATCTGGATCACCACCGTGCGTAGGTCGGCCGCTGCCTGTTGCTGGCTGGGAGGCGCCGGCTGAGGCACCAGGGTCTCCAGGCCCTTGGGTATCAAGGGCGTGATGACCATGAAAATGATGATCAGCACCAGCAAAACGTCGATCATTGGGGTCATGTTGATGTCAACCACAACACCATGACCTCCCCCAACTGCCATTGACATAGAATTGCTCCTTTGCTGCGAACGGTTTCCTCTCGCGCCAAACCCGGCGCGGGTAAAACTACTGTGCCAGCGCTCCCTCCGCCTTCTTAACTTCCTCGGTGATCAGGCCGAGCTGATCGACACCCGCGGCGCGAAGATTATCGATAACCTCCACAACTCTCTCATACCGGGCGCGCGCATCGCTCTTCAGGTAGCAGGTCTTGTCCAGCTTGCTGGTCAGCATGTCCTTGACCTTGCCGGGGAGCTGATCCACGGGTGTGGAGGTGCTCCCGAGGAAGACCTTCCCGTCGCGCGTCACGGCCACCAGCACGGCATCTTCCTTGTCGGCCGCCTGCATCGAGATGGGATTCCTGGTCTTGGCCATGTCCACGCTGACGCCCTTGGTGAGCATTGGCGTGATGACCATGAAGATGATCAGCAACACGAGCATCACGTCGACCATCGGAGTGACATTAATATCCGAGACCGGCGCTGCCGCTTTCATTTTTTTCATGTTCGTTCCTTCCTTTGCCCGGCTGGTTCCTGGCGCCGGACGGCGCGCTTACCGGCGCGCCGTCCGGCTGTCTCAACTCGCCGGGCCTCGGTCCGACACGGACGGCCGCTTACTTGCCGGCCTTTATCTGCTGCGACCGCTTGATGAAGTAGTCGATCAGTTCCGAACTCGAGTTGCCCATCTCAACGTCGAACGACTCGATCTTGTTCGTGAAGTAGTTGTACATCCAGACCGCCGGGATGGCGACGAACAGACCGACGGCGGTGGCCACCAGGGCCTCGGCGATACCGCCGGCCACAGCGCCCAGACCGGTCGACTTCTCGGTCGAAATACCTCGGAACGCGTTGATAATGCCGATCACCGTTCCGAACAATCCGACGAACGGGGCGGTCGAGCCGCTGGTCGCCAGGCTCGATACGCCGCGCTTCAACTCGGCGTGAACGATGGCTTCGGCGCGCTCCAGGGCGCGCTTGGAGGCCTCGATCGTTTCACCTGAAATCTCGGTCGATATCTGGTGTGCGCGGAACTCCTGCAAACCGGCGACCACAACCTTCGCCAGGTGGCTCTTCTTGTAGCGGTCGGCGATTTTGATCGCTTCGTCCAGCTTGCCTTCGCGCAACGCGCCGGCCACGGCCGGAGCGAACAGCCGCGACTGTTTGTAAGCGGCGTTGAAGGCGATCAGGCGGTCAATCATAACCCCGATCGACCACGCCGACATGATAAACAGAATGATGACCACCAGGCGCGCCATCCAGCCCATCTGGGCCCACATGGCTCGGGGGTCCATCGAAATTGCGGGGGCGGCCTCCTGCAAAAGGAAAAACGCCCATACTTGCATCTGTAATAGCATCGTGTTGTTCTCCTGCGAGTTGAGTTGAGTTAGAGTCTTTCGACCATTCCTTTACTGCAACGTGAAATTCACGTCGATCTGCGTCACAACTTCCACCGGTTCGCCGTTGAGCAGCGTCGGCTGGTACTTCCACTGCCGGACCGCTTCCAGGGCCGAGGGCACCAGCAGCGGGTGGCCGCTGACGACCGTAAGGTTCTGGATCGCGCCGTCTCTGCCGATGATGGCGTTGAAACGGACCGTTCCCTGAATGCGCGCCTGCTTGGCCAGCGGCGGGTAGGTCGGCTTGGGCTGGTTCAGCAGCCTGGCCTGCTGCACATTGCCGCCCACGCGAATGCGTTGCGGCGCCACCGGCTTGGGCGCCGCCATCGGCGGGGGCGGCGGAGCGGCCTGCGGCACGGAACTAATAATGCCGCCCAACACGCCACCCATCGAGCCGCCCGGAATGCCGCCCGGAATGCCGCCGACCACGCCCACGTTGCCCGACACCGGAGGAAGTTCATCCTCCTTGATCATGGCGATATCCTTGGGGATCACCTTGGGGGCCATCAAGCGGCCGGCATCAAACTGCTTGGGAATCATCCGGACGACGACGGGAGCCGCGGCCGGAGGAGGCGGCGGGGGTGGGGGCGGCGGCGGAGCGACCAGGAAGCTGGTCAACTGGGTCCGCGGCAGCGAGTCGGTATAGATCAGCGGAATCAAAATGGCGACACCGATCATCAGACACTGGCCGATGAACGAAACCACGATGGTCCAACTCTTGGTGGTCTCTCCCCGGCCCTCGATGAAGGTCTGTTCAAACATGCTTGGTCCTTCCTTTTCAAACCCTGCGGCCGAGCCTCGCACCGGCCGGCCACCGGCAGATAAACTATCAATCGCTGGCGGTCACTTGACCGCTTTCGAAATCTTTCCGACACCCTCGACGGGCGCCGGCGCCGCGGACGCTCTCGAGCGGCCCATCCGCCGGCCCTCCAGGAAATTGCTCAAAAATAGCACGATCGGGCTCGCGACGAACACCGTCGAATACGTGCCGATCAAGATGCCGATCACCAGCGCGAGCGAGAAAGTGTTCAACACCGGCCCGCCGAACAACCACAGGGACAGCGCCGTCAGCAGCGTCAGACCCGAGGTCAGAACCGTCCGGCTCAGCGTCTGGTTAATGCTGATGTTCATCAGCGACTCGAGCTTCTCGCGCCGCAGGATCTTAAGATTCTCCCGCATCCGGTCGAAAACCACAATCGTGTCGTTCATCGAGTAGCCGACCAGGGTCAGGATCGCCGCCACCACCGTGAGCGAAATCTCCTTGTTGAGGATGGAGAACAGCCCGACCGTAATGATCGTATCATGGAGCACCGCGATCACGGCGCCCAGCCCGTAAACCCACTCGAACCGGAAGGCGATGTAAACCAGCATCCCGCTCAAAGCATACAGCGTAGCCAGAATCGCCTGGTTGCGCAACTCCGAGCCGACCTTCGGGCCGACGATCTCGACGTTGCGGATGGCATAAGGGAACAGCGCGAACTCCTGCTTCACTACGCCCAGAACCGGGGCGGTGACGCCGGGAGCGCCGGACAACTCGTCGAAGCTTCGAACCAGACCCGAGCGGGGAGGCGTGTCACGAAACTCAACCAGCGCTTTGGCCGCGTCCTGAAGCTGTTGGTCGCTCATGGGAACCCCGCCGCGCTGAAGCGGATCGCGCAATCGGTCCGCAATGACCAGGGCGCCGAGGTTGTTAAGATCCGGCTTGCCGCCGGCGACGCCGAAAGTTGCGCCCAGCGTTTCAATCAGCAGCCGCCGGTGAACGTCGAGCGTCTTCTCGTCCTTGAGCTCGGTGCCGATGATGACTTCGTTGGTACCGGTAATCTCCTGCACCGATACCTCACCGGGGATTCGGGCGGAGATGGCGGAGCGGATCTTGTCCACCGGGGGCCGGCCGGAGAACTTCACATACATCAGAGTCCCGCCCTTAAAGTCGATCCCATAGGCTGGACCGCCCTTCATCCAGAGGCTTGCCATCCCGGCCACGGTGAGCACCAGCGAAGCGCCGATGAAGAGCCACTTCTTGCCCAGGAAATCGAAATTCGTGTTACCAAAAATCTGCATTCAGACCGTCTTTGCCGGCGTTCGATGCCTTAGACACCGGCTCTGCTTTCCGAGTTCCCGTCGGAGCACTAAAAATATCACAACTTCGTCAAATACTCAAACTCGTGATCTGCCGCTGGCGCGAGAACTCCCAATCAAAGATCGCCCTGGAGACAAACACCGCCGTGAAAAGGTTGGCAATCAGGCCGATTACCAGGGTTACCGCGAATCCCTTCACCGCCGTAGTACCGAACATGAACAGGAACGCGCAGGAAACCACCGTGGTCACGTGGGTATCGATAATCGTCAGAAACGCCCGGCTGAAACCCGTGTGGACGGCCGAAATAACCGCCTTGCCGGCGCGCAACTCCTCGCGGATCCTCTCGAAAATCAGAACGTTGGAATCCACCGCCATGCCGATCATCAGAATGATGCCGGCGATGCCCGGCAGCGTCAGCACGGCGCCGATATAGCTCAGGGCGGCGATCAGCAGAATGGTGTTCAGCACCAGCGCCACGGTGGCGTTCACGCCGGCCCTCTTGTAGTAGACCAACATCACCAGGACCACCGCGCCCACGCCGATCAGGCCCGAGATCAGCCCGGCGCGAATGGAATCGGCGCCCAGCGACGGCCCTACCGTCCGCTCTTCCATGTAAACGATGCCCGCGGGCAGTGAGCCGGCCCGGAGCACCAGCGAAAGGTCTCCGGCTTCCTGTTCGTTGTTCTGCCCGGTGATCCGCCCGCTGTCTTCAATCCGGTTCTGGATGGTCGCCACGCTGCGGATCTGGTTGTCCAGCACCACCGCCAGGCGGTTACCGATATTGGCTTCCGTAAAGCGGCCAAAGCGCCGCGCGCCGTCCTGGTTCAAAGTGAATTCGGTTTCCCAGCGCTGGAACTCGTCGCGTCCGGCCCGGGCGTTGCGCAGATCCCGGCCCGTGACCACCGCCGTGCGGGTCAGCAGATACCAGCTTTCGGCCGCATCCTGCCCGCCGCGCGCTCCCATGCGAACCAGGCGGGTGTTGAGCGGCAGCACGCCGCCGTGCTTGGCCAGCGCCGAATCGCGGCTGGCGAAAGGCCCGTCCTTCACTTCGCATATCTCCAGCAGCGCGGCCGTCTGAAGGATCTGCTTCACGCGCGCCGGGTCGTCCACGCCGGGCATCTCGACCAGAATCTCGGCCTCGGCTTCCGACCGGCCGCGCTGCCGCACGCCGGCCTCCGCCAGACCCAGACCGTTAATTCGATTCTCGATGGTGTGGATGGAGCGGATCACGGTGTCGCGCCGCAGGGAGAGGGCTTCGGTCGGCCGGAGACTCAGGCGGTAGTCGGTGGAGTTGACCGAGGTCAGAATCCAGTTGGGATGCCGTTCGGTGATAACCGTGCGCAGACCGCCGGCCTTGTCCACGGGAACGCCCTTGACGTTGATCTGGATCTGATCGGCCTCGGCCAGCGACTGCGGATCGTTGCGGTCCATGGCGCTGTAGTCGACGCCGGCCTTGCGCAAGTCCTCTTTGAGCCGCTCGATGGCCTGGTCGGCCTCGGCTTTGAAGGCGTCCTGCACCTGCACCTGCAAAACCAGGTGGCTGCCGCCGCGCAGATCCAGGCCGAGCTTGACGTTCTGCCTCAAGTTGGCGGACACGTCGTTCCAGGACCTCGGCAAACCGATGATCCCGTAAATGCAGATCAGCAGGATCGCGAAGATCACTGCCCACTTGATTTTGAGATTTCTGTTCATGTGACGAATTGCATCCCGGGGACAGTCGTCCGCTTCATTTCTTCTCGTCCGATACCAGGCCGGAAACGGCGCTGCGGGCGATCTGAATCTTGAGGTTGTCCGGCTTCACCCGAATTATCAGGGTATCATCCTGGTTGATCATCGTGACGGTCCCGATGATCCCGCCGGAGGTCAGCACGGTCTTGCCGGGCTCGAGGTTCGCCAGCATTTTCCGCTGCTGCTTCTTCTGCCGCTGCATGGGCAGGAACAGCAGGAAGTAGAAGATCCCGAAAATCAGCAGAATCGGAAGAAAGCCCAACACCGGATTGGACGATGGCTGCGTGCCTTGGAGAAGAAAACTGGGATACACCTGTTGCCTCAATTCGGCGCTTCGACTTCCCCGACCGGCCTTTACCAGCACCGGCTCCGCCCAACAACATCGGAAGCTGTAAACCTACTCCCCGACAACCGGCAGAGCTCGGACGGCCTTCAGGACTTCCGGGAAGGTCCCAAGCAGTATAGCTTCTCTGATTTCACGCATGATGTCAAGGTAGTACTGGAGGTTGTGGATGGTCGCCAGGGTGGAAAACAGCATTTCCCCGGCCTGAAACAGGTGACGCAGATAGGCCCGCGAGAAGTTCCGGCAGGCATAACAGCCGCACTTTTCATCCACCGGCGCCGCGTCTTCCTTGTTCCTGGCCTGCTTGATGACCACGCGGCCCGAGCGCGTGAAAAGGCATCCGTTGCGCGCGTTGCGGGAGGGCAGCACGCAGTCCATCAGGTCCACGCCGCGCGCCACGTACTCCGCCAGTTCCTCCGGCATCCCCACGCCCATCACGTAGCGCGGGCGGTGCGGGGGCAGCAGCGGCGCGGTGGCTTCGGTCATCTCCAGGCTCAGCGCGCGCGGTTCGCCGACCGAAAGGCCGCCGATGGCGTAGCCCGGGGCGTCCAGTTCCAACAACTGGTTGGCGCAGGCGCGGCGAAGGTCCGGATACATCGAACCCTGCACGATTGGGAACAGCGCACGCCCCTGTGCGCCTTCTTCCACGCGGCGCAGAAAGTGGGCGTGGCCGGCGCGCGCCCACCGCACGGTGCGCTCCATCGAGATATTCGCGGCTTCATGGCTGGCCGGATACGCCAGGCACTCATCCAATACCATCAGGATGTCGCTGCCCAGGGCCAACTGGACGTCAACCGTCGATTCCGGCGTGAACAGGTGCGCGTCGCCGTTCAGGTGCGACCGGAACAGGACGCCTTCTTCGGTGACCTTGCGCAGGCGGTCGAGGCTGAACACCTGAAAGCCGCCCGAGTCGGTGAGGATGGCGCGGTCCCAGGCCATGAAGCGGTGCAACCCGCCCAGCCGGCGGATCGCTTCATGCCCCGGACGCAGGTAAAGATGATAGGTGTTGGCCAACAGGATGCGCACGCCGAGGTCGTTGGCAAGATCGCGCTGCAAGACGCCCTTCACCGTCGCTTGCGTGCCGACGGGCATGAACACCGGGGTTTCCACCACGCCGTGCGCCGTGTGGAGCAGGCCCGCGCGCGCGCCGGTGCAGGGGCAAACGGCCTGGAGTTCAAAGCGTGGGAGGGTCACGGAGTGGGGTCAGACGAACAGGTCGTCGACGGCAACGCTCAAGCCGGGCAGCACGCCGCCGCCGTCGAGCGTTTCGCCGGCCGTCGCCGTGCGCGGCGCGGCGTTGGGAGCCAGTATCAGCACGCTCTTCTCTTCCGGAAGCACCAGCCAGGCCAGCCGGCAGCCGTTTTCGAAGTAGTCGTCCATTTTGCGCAGTTGCGAGGTGAGCGAATCGTCGGGGGAACGCACTTCCACCACCAGGTCCGGCGAGCGCTCGAGGTATCGCTGTTCCGTGGATTCGTCCCCGAGCACGACGGCCACATCCGGAATCCTGAATCTCGGGTAGCCGCGGACCTTAAGCCGGCAGTGCAGTTCCACCACGACGAAGCCGCCCAGGTGGCTGTCCAGATACTCGTCCAGCTTTCGCGAACACTTGACTTGAATTCTTGCGTGCGGTTTTGTGCCCAAGTTACGCTCCACGACAATCCCGTCGACGAATTCGCAGTGCTCGAACGCGGGATCGGAGAGGTACTGTTCTTCCGTGATGGGTCCAAGAGCCAGAAGCGCGCTCATACCCGCAGTCTATCACGCAGCCAGATAGGGACAGAGGCACCCTCAGCCCCAGAGGGGGATACCTCTGTCCTCGAAGAGGGGTCAGACGAACAGGTCGTCGACGGCAACGCTCAAGCCGGGCAGCACGCCGCCGCCATCGAGCGTTTCGCCGGCCGTCGCCGTGCGCGGCGCGGCGTTGGGGGCCAGAATTAGCACGCTCTTCTCTTCCGGAAGCACCAGCCAGACCAGGCGGCAGCCGTTTTCGAAGTAGTCGTCCATTTTGCGCAGTTGCGAGGTGAGCGAGTCGTCGGGGGAACGCACTTCCACCACCAGATCCGGCGAGCGCTCCAGATATCGCTGTTCCGTGGATTCGTCTCCGAGCACGACGGCCACATCCGGCAGGCGGAAGCGGCTGTAACCGCGACCGTTGAGACGGCACGTGAGTTCGGTCACCACATAGCCGATCCGGTTCGTTCGGAGATACGACCAGATGAAACCGCAGCAATTTGCCTGAATTCGCGAATGAGGTTTTCCGCCCACGTTACGCTCCACAACAATCCCGTTGACGTATTCGCAGTGCTCGAACGCGGGATCGGAGAGGTACTGTTCTTCCGTGATGGGTCCAAGAGCCGGAAGCGCACTCATACCCGCAGTCTATCACGCCGCCAGATAGGGACAGGCACCCTCAGTGCCGGAGGGGGGTATCAGGGACAGAGGCACTCTCAGCGCCGGAGGGGGTAGCTCCCGATAGGGATAGAGGTACACCCAGCGCAAAAGAGGGTGCCTCTGTCCCTACCTGACTGGGCCGAGGCGCTCTAGGGGCCAGTAGACGAACACGGCCTTGCCGTAGATGTGGCGGCGGTGGAGCGGCCCCCACGAGCGGCTGTCGTTGGACGACGACCGGTGGTCGCCCAGCACAAAGAAGTGGTCTTCCGGAATCACCTGGCGCGCCGAGGAGAGGCGGTCGCGGTACTCCACCGGCACGTAGTCTTCCTGGAGCGCCTTGCCGTTCACCTGCACCGTTCCTTGGTCCACCGCGACGGTGTCGCCCGGCAGGCCGATGACGCGCTTGATGTAAGACTTCGACGGGTCGCCCGGGAACCAGAACACCACCGTGTCGCCGCGCTCGACATGGCCGATGCCGAAACGGTAGACAAACTTGTTGATGAAAATCCGCTCCTGGTCCACCAGCGCCGGCATCATGCTGGTGCCTTCCACCTTCACCGGCTGGTAGATGAACAGGATTACCACGGCGGCGATGAAAATCGACAACGTCAGATCGCGCAGCCAGTAAAGAGCGGCGCTTAACGCGGATCGGCCCATATTTGCGCCCCCTACTTAAGACGCGCCAGAACACTCACGGGTAACGCCCCGGCTTTCAACATCCGCTCGTGGAACTCGGCCAGCCGGAACGCCGCCCCCTGCCGCTGCTGGTAGTCGGCGCGCAGGCGGCGCCAATCGCGCCAGCCCGCGTAATAGGTGGGCAACTGCGTGGAAGACAGTTTCGCCCGGCGCAGTTTGCCCTCGGCCTCTTCCTTTTCCTGGAAGCACTGCTTCAACATCAGATCGAGCGCTTCCCGATCGCTCATGTTCATGGTCTGGAGCCGGATGTCGAGAATGGTGTTGGCGATCATTCGCAACTGCTGCTTCAGGAAAATCAGCCGCAATTCGACGCTGCCGTCCAGGTAGCCTTCATCCAGCATGGTCTCGGTGACGTACACCGCCCAGCCCTCGACATACGGCCCGTTGCCGAAAACCGAGCGCAGCAGGCGGCGGCTCTTGGGCTGGATGTCGTTGCCGTACTCCAGTTGGACGTAGTGCCCCGGCATGGCCTCGTGAATCGTCAGCAGCTTCAAACCGAAAAAGTTGTACTCGCGCAGCTTCGATTCGACGCGTTCCTTGGGCCAATCCTTCGGGATCGGCGTCAGCCAGTAGAACGCCCCAAGCTGCGGTTCGAGCGCCGGCGCGGAGTTGAACCCGCCGACCGAATAAATGCCGCGCATGAACACCGGCGTTTCGATCACCCGCAGGTTGTCGCGCGGCGGCAACGTCAGCAGGTTCTTCTTCTTGACGAACTCGCGCGCCTCCTCGAGGTCGCGCCGCGCGTCGGCGAAGTACCGGTCGGGAGTGGAATGGCGCTCGCCGATTTTGGCCAGCGTCTCGCCGACGATCAGGTTCAGGTCGACCGGGTCCTTGTGCGCCGGAAACAATTTGTGGTGCAGCGGCAGGGCCAGGTCCCACATCTGTTTGCGGACCGCCTTGAGATCGGCTTCGGCTTCCCCCAGCAGGTCCGCGGGCGGCTTGTCCGTGCCGAGCGCATGGCGGAACTTGCGCGCGTATCTCTCCGTGCCCAGCCGCCAGTCGGCCGGGCGCTTGGCCGGATCGTCCTTCAGGTATTGGTTGAACACCCGCAGCGCGGGGATGGCCAACATCGCGGCCTGGTCGTAGCGCAGGCGCAGATCGGCCGGAGCGCCCGCCCGCAGCGGGCCGTCGATCAACCCGATGTTGCCCTCGTTTTCCTCCCGCGCCACCGCGGCCCAGATCTCGGGCGAATCGGCCAGGTTCTTCCTGGCCTGCTCAAGGAACGCCGGCAGATTCTCCAGGCGCGCGACGATGGCCCGATAGCGCGCGGGTTTGGGCGCGTACTCGAGTACAAACGGGCTGAACAGCGCGTTGCCCAGCAACTCGACGTAGAAAGTCGGCTTGTGCCGCCACTCCTGGATAGTGTCGAGTTCGAGCAACGCCAGCGCCACCTGGTCTTTCATCACCGCGTGGTCGGCCTGGTCTTCCGGCGAAAGCCGGGCGGCGTCGAACCGGTCCAGGCGCACGTTGATGTCGCGGTAGAAGCGCCGCTGGCGCTCGACGCCCGCTTCGCTCCAGTCGTCCAGTTGCTCGTCCAGCGCGACGCCGCCGTGCTGGTGGTAGCCGGCGGCAGTCGCGCTTGCCGGCGCCAGCGCCAGGCTGCCGTAGACGAACTCTTCGGCCAGCGCCGGAAACTCTCCGGGCGCCTTTTGCGTGGAACACCCGGCCAGACACACCATTCCCAGAACAGCCAATAGGAATTGCCTCATCGTTCTTAATTCTAGCGTTTGACCGGGCGTCCGTCGACCTCGATCCAGTCGACGCGCGAACAGGCCACGCTCTGGCCGCCGCTCATGAGGTCGGTGAAACCGATCTCGTCCACCCTGCCCAGGTCCGGCTTGGGCTCCCAGGCGCCCTCGGTGACGGTCTTGATGTCGAGCCGGCGCCAGCGGATGTCGGAGAAGTTGAATTCGCGCACGCGCCAGTCGTCCGAGGCGTCGTCGTGCTGGTCGCTCACCAGCCATTTGCCGTCGGCCAGTTTCAGGACGATGCGGAGAAACCGGAAGCCCGCCTGCTTGCTGCGCCAGCGCAGCTTGGCCTGGCCGGTCAGATCCGCGAACGAGCCCTTGTGGCGCAGGGTGACAGCGCAGTTGCGAGCGCAAGTGCCGGTCCAGATGTAGTACGGGTCGTCGGCGGGCTTTTCGTGATGGCTCTTCTTGACGCCCTCCTTGCCGGGCCCGTACAGCGCAAGGACCAGGCTGGGGTTGGCGATGTGCGCCTGGGTGGCCGGCGTCTCGGCGGGCGTTTCCTTAAAATCCTCGCGGAAGAAAAGGCCCGGGCGTCCCGCGTCGGCGGCCCAGGCCACCAACGCCGCAACTGCAATAAGCAGGATTGGTTTCATTTGTGTCCATCCGTGGCTATTGTCGCTTTCCTGATGAAATCCAGGCGCGGAAACTTCGCCTCCAGGTAAGCGTTGCCTTCCATCTCGATCTTGTTCTGGTCCGGGCCGGTGCCGCGGGGCGCCATTTCGCCGTAGCCCGCATAGAGCTTTTCGACGACCTCCATTCCCGCGGCGACCTTGCCGAAAACGGCAAACCCGGATTTGTCGAGGGTTTTCGAATTGTCGGCCATGTTGATGAACACCTGGGTGGTGCGCGAGGCCGGTCCGGCCATGGCGAAAGAGACCGCGCCGCGCCGGTTCGGCTGCTTCACCGGGTCGTCGAGAATCCGCATGTTGGCCCACAGCCGCGAGATCTTCGGGCTCCCGTGAACGCCCCACTGCACGACGAACGTCGGCCGCACGCGGAAGAAGCGCTGGTTGTCGTAGAACCCGGTCTTGACCAGCTCATAGAACCGATCGGCGCCGCGCGGGGCCCATTCGCGCGTCACTTCAATGACGAAGTCGCCCTTCGAGGTCTCGAACTTCGCGCGGAATCCAGCCGGCGCCTGCTCGATCTTGGGCGGCGGCGCATCCGGCTTCTTCTCGGGCGCGCCGGAGCAGCCGGCCAGCCAGCATGCCAGCGAACAAACCACTGCAATTCGTTTCACGAAAGATAGGGTATGCCATTCGGCATGCGGCTTTCCAGTCGGGGTGACGTTGTCAGCGCACCGCGATGGTCACCGGAGGGAACGTGATTCGCCCCAGCGGCGCCAGCGCGGCGTGGACGGAAAAGCGGCTACAGCGAGCACGAAAAGCGGCGCAATTCGCATGCCTGCCTCCGAACGGTTTTTCCGTCTCCATAACATTATGCATAAAGTTGCGTTCGGGCAAACGGAAATCTGCTACACTTGAAAGTGCGTTTGATCGACCCGCTTGACCTGGCTAAGATCGTACCCTGCTTCGGGCAGCCCGCCGTCAAATGGAAAGGAAATCACTTGAAAAAGATCTTTGTAGGCAACTTGGATTTCGGAGCCACGGAAGAATCGATCCGTACGCTCTTTGAGCCGTATGGCGTTATCGAGCGTGTCAGCCTGGTGACGGACCGGGACACGGGCCGCTCGCGGGGCTTTGCATTCGTCGAAATGACCGACTCGGGCGAGGCCGATCGCGCCATCGCCGGCTTGAATGGCACGAATCTTGGAGGCCGCGCGCTCAACGTGAACGAAGCCCGCGCGAAAGAGGACCGCGGCGGCGGTGGCGGGGGTCGCGAGCGCCGCGCACCCCGCTGGTAACCCAATCCCGTCCGAATCGTCCGGCTCCGGTTGCCCAGCCGGAACAGTGAAGAGGAGAAGTCTATGGCCGCGCGGTCGCAGACCAGCAGCAAGAAGCGTCAGAAGGAACTCGCCCGTCAGGAGAAGCAGAAGGAGAAGGTTGCCAGGAGAGCTCAAAGAAAGATCGAGAAGCTTCTCCCCGGTGCGGAACCTGGTTCGGATGTTGAACTTGGTCCCGATGGCGAACCTCTTCCCGGTGTCGAACCTGGTCCCGATGTCGAACCTGGTCAGGATGTCAAACCTGGTCCCGATGCGGGAGCCATCACCGGATGACGGGAAGGATCAAGAGCCTGGGCGCCGGAAATTCCTCGGGGTTCATTCGGGCGGAGAACGGGGAGACCGCCTACTTTGACTCCCGCGCGGTCATGGAGTATGACATTTCCTGTCTGGCCGTGGGCCAAACCGTGACCTTCGACCTGGAGAGCGGCGAGCATCCCAAGGCCGTCAACGTGTGCGTCCAGAAACCGCACCGCGCGGCCCAGGCGGAGGCCAAGCACCAGGAGAATGTCCGTCCTCGCTACGTCGGTTTCGAGCAGCGGGAGGGCCTTCGAGCCTACCGGTTCGAACAGACTACGCCGGGGGAACGGACCAAGACCTTCTTCGTAACCACCGACCTGGCCCTATTCCGGAAACATCGGGTGGGGATCCAGGAAGGACCTGCCCTGTGTCTGCATCTGCTGGTGGCGGAGTTGGACGCGGCCGGCGTGGAGGGACAGGCACTGTCACAATTCTCGCTCTCGGACCGGGAACTGCTGGCCTACCTGGCGAGCAGGCCGGTTCCGGGCGCGAGGTCTCATTTCAAGCGCCCTCCGCGCACGGTTGTCGCTACCCCGTGAGCCGGCCTTGAGTTCCCCGGTCGGGCCGGCGTTGCTCGGGACGCCGGTTGCAGACCGGTTCGAGTTCCAGAATCAGCCGGTTCTGACGGGCCATTCGGCTGTGGGATGGGCACGTCTCATAGGCGAACCCGGTGGGCTTCCTGTCGGTTAGGAACGTACTCTCTTCCTGTAGGTGTTCCATCAACCGGGCCTGGATATTGTCCGTCTCCCCGACGTAAATCCACTCCCTCGCGTTTGAAATCCCGTAGACTCCCGAAACGGCCGGCGCGTCTCTGTAAATCGACGTGTTGGTGAACACCCTGGCAATACAGTTATCAAATGGCATCGTCACTCCCAGCTCAGGCGGGACAATCAAATGCTACTTGAGTGTAGCAGGTTTGTAGCACCTCCTGGAGGCTGCCGTGCCACTCCAAGTGCGCGATAATCGTCCCGAGGCAGGTGGCTATGAACATCGGGGTGATTCGCGAGGGCGAGGGGACCGACAGCCGGGTGGCGCTGACGCCGCCGGTGGTGCGGCATCTGGTCGAGCGCGGGCATTCGGTGTGGGTGGAGGCCGGCGCGGGCGCGCGCGCCATGTTCCGCGACGAGGATTTCATCCGGGCCGGGGCGCGGATCGCGTATTCGCCGCCCGAAGTCATTCACCGTTCGCAGCTTCTGGTGAGAATCTCGCGTCCTGGGGTCGAGGAACTCGAGTTGTGCGAACCCGACACCGCGGTGATGGCCTTCTACCATCTGGCGGTGGCCGACCGGGCGATCTCCAAGCCCCTGCTCGGGCGCTCGATTACGGCCATCGGTTGCGAGATCGTCGAGACCGCCGACGGCCGGCTGCCGGTGCTGGCGCCGGCCAGCGAAATCGCGGGACAGATGACCGTGTCGCTGGCGGCGCACCTGCTGCGCTCGAGTTCCGGCGGCCGCGGCATCCTCCTGGGAGGTAGTCCGGGCGTCGCGCCGGCGCACGTGGTCATTCTCGGCGCGGGCACGGCGGGAACGCGGGCGGCGCGCACGGCGCGGGCGGCGGGGGCGCGCGTCACGGTGTTCGACATCGACGGAGAGAAGCTCCGCCATTTGACCGAACATCTGCCCAACGTCGCCACCGGGTTCGCCGAGCCGGAGTCGATCGCGGCGGGGGTCGAGTCGGCGGACGTGCTCATCGGCGCAGTGCTGGTGGCGGGCGCCAGAACGCCCCACCTGGTCTCGGAGAAGATGGTCCGGGACATGCGGCCCGGCGCGGTGATTATCGACCTGTCGGTGGACCAGGGCGGGTGCGTGGAAACCTGCCGGCCGACGTCGGTCTCCTCGCCGGCCTTCATTCGCCACGGCGTGGTGCATTGCGCGATCCCCAACCTGACCTCGGATCTGGGCCACTCGACCAGCACGGCCCTGGCGCAGGCCATGCTGCCGTACGTCGAACGGATCGCCGAGCGCGGCGTGGAAGGGGCGCTTTCCATTTCGGCCGACCTGCGCCGCGGCGTCTACACCTACCGCGGGTACTGCGTGCATCCGGCCGTGGCCGAGGCCTGGGACGCGCCCTGCGGCGATCTGAACGAGCTGTTGGCCGGATGATTCCCGGGGGTTGCCCATGCAATGGACCGATCTGTACCGCTCGAAAATCGCGACCGCCGACAAGGCGCTGGAAGCCGTCGAGTCGGGCCAGCGCGTCTTGATCCACCAGGGCTGCAACGAGCCCGAGGAACTGGTGAGGGCGCTGGTGCGCCGCGGGCACGAGCTGTATAACGTCGAAGTGATTCACATGGCCACCATGGGCAGCGCCGACTACGCGCGGCCCGAGTTCGAAGGCCACTTCCGGCACAACACCTTCTTCATCGGTGGCAACGTGAGGCAGGCGGTCCAGGAGGGCCGCGCCGATTACATCCCCATCTTTCTCCACGAAATCGAGGAGTTGTTCAGCTCCGGCGCGCTGCCGCTGGACGTCGCGCTGATCCAGTGTTCGCGGCCCGACGACTACGGTTACATGAGCCTGGGCACGGGAATCGACGTCACGCTGACCGC
>JAUYBU010000129.1 GCA_030693045.1 Bryobacterales bacterium
ACGCGGCAGGCGCAGACGTTGGCGCTCAAGGCCCCGGCAGGCGTCGGGATGGATTCGTGTGGACAACGTGGATGCCCCGGTCGCCGGAAGCGGCGCCGCGGGGTTGACACGGAGCGTCCCATCGACTCGTCCGGGAGCCGAAAACGGATGTCCGTGTTTGAAATCAGTTTCTTTGGAGGGCATGAAATGCGAAGTAAACCAGTACTTTCCGTGGTTGTCTGCTGCGCCGCAATCCTGTTGAGCGGGGCGTGCCTCCAGGCGCAAAACATATCCGGCTCCATCAAGGGGGCGGTTGCCGACCCGACCGGTGCGGCGGTACCGAGCGCAGACGTGACCTTGACCGGCGCCGCAACCGGCTCGGTGGCCAAGACCACCTCGAACGCCTCGGGGCTCTTCGCCTTTCCCAGCGTTCTGGCGGGACGTTACACGCTGACCATTCAGGCGCGGGGATTCCAGCAGTACGAACGCACCGGCATTGAGCTGACCGCCAGCGAGATCCGCGATCTTGGCAGCATGCCCCTGTCGATCGGCGAACTCCGCGCCACCGTCAGCGTCGTGGACACGCCTGTAACGCTCCAGGTGGCGAGCGGCGAGAAAGCGGGCGCGATCAGCGCGACGCAACTCAACCAGATTGCCCTGAAGGGCCGCGATTTCATGTCCCTGCTCTCGCTGATGCCGGGTATCGTGGACGACGGCAGCCAGGCGCGAGACACAGCCTCGCGGTCCGCGTTCGGCGGCGTTTTTGTCAATGGCGGCCGCAGCGACATGAAGAACTTTACCGTGGACGGCGTCACCGACATGGATACCGGCAGCAACGGGAGCCTGCACTACGAGCCGAATATGGACTCCATCGCGGAGGTGAAGGTGCTGGTCTCCAACTACCAGGCGGAATACGGCCGCAGTTCGAGCGGGCTCATCAGCGTCATTACTAAGGGCGGCACCCAGCAATTCCACGGCAGCGGGTGGTGGAGCCACCGGCACGAGCAGTTCAACGCGAACACCTTCTTCCGCAACCGCGTCGGGCTCGACCGGGTGCCCTACCGCTACAACATCGCCGGCTTCAGCATTGGCGGTCCGGCCTACATTCCCAACAAGTTTAATAAGGACAAGAGCAAGCTCTTTTTCTTCGCCTCGCAGGAGTACACGCGGCAGAGAGCCGACGCGGGCAACCAGTTCCGGAATATGCCGACCGAACTGGAGAGAAACGGCGATTTCTCACGCAGCTTCGATACCAGCGGAAAGCTGATCCCGGTGACCGATTCGACCACCGGCAGGGTCTTCCCCGGCAACATCATCCCGGCTAACCGGATCAACAAGCTGGGCCAGGGTATTCTGAAGTTCTTCCCGCTGCCCAACTATATCGATCCCGATCCGACGCTGGTTTACCGGCAGAACTACAAATCCGCGGCGAGCGGCGCCGACCCACGACGCAACGACATGATCCGGCTGGACCTGTACGCTTCGTCCAAACTGAATGGCTACTTCCGGTGGATCCGGGACGCGGACGTGATCTCGGAGCCTTACCAGGGGTTCAACTTCGCTTACACCACCACCCTGCACCACGTTCCCGGGCACGGCTACGCCGGCCACATCACCTACACCATGAGCCCCACCCTGCTCAGCGAATTCACGCTGGGCAAGAGTTGGAACAGTTCGCGCTGGGAACTGGAGACCCCGGACGCGACCATGCGGACCCTGATGGGCAACATCCCGCAGTGGTTCCCCAATCAGGCCTCGTCCGGAACCGAGTCGGAAGCCATCGACGCCAAAATGTTCCCCAATGTCGCTTTCGGCGGCACGCCGGTGAATGCGCCGAGCGTCAGCATCAATAACATCCAGCACCAAAACCACAATGACACGTGGGACATCACTTACAACTTGAACTGGATTGCCGGGCGGCACAACATCAAAACGGGAGTCTATGTGAACCTGACGGACAAGGTCCAGGTGTCGGGCAATGTCTGGAATGGCGCGTTCAACTTCGGAGTGAACAAGAACAACCCGTACGACTCGGGCAACGGGTACGCCAACGCGCTGCTCGGCGTGATCAACACTTACTCGGAATCGGGAAAAGATATTTTCTTCGACGCGAAATACTGGACCACCGAGTTCTTCATTCAGGACAACTGGCGGGTGAATAGCAGACTGACGGTGGATTACGGAGTCCGGTTTTACCACCTGAATCCGCAGGTAGGGCTGGATAAGTCCTTCTCGGCATTCGACCCGGCCACTTACGATCCGAAGAAGACGCCGCTGCTTTACAGCCCCGGCCTGGACGCGGCCAAGAAACGGGTTGCCGTGGACCCGCGCACGGGCGCGACCACATACGAGGCGCTGATCGGCAAGTACGTTTCGGGTACCGGCGACTATGCCAACGGGATGAGGGTCGGGGGCGTGGACGGGTACCGGTGGGGCTTGTACGGCGTGCGTCCGATTTCGGCGACTCCGCGGCTCGGCTTCGCCTGGGACGTTTTCGGGAAGGGCCGGACCGTGATCCGCGGCGGCGCGGGCATTTTCCTGGACCGGTCCCGGCAACTTCTGAACTCCGGTACCGCAAACAATCCGCCGGTGGACTATGCGCCAACTCTGTACTACGGGGACCTGAACACGTTCGCCAACTCGAGCGGCGCAATCGGCCCAACCACCAGTTCCTTTGTGTTTCCGGCCGAACGCGTGAAACTTCCCTCCGTCGCCAGTTTCAGCTTTGGAGTGCAGCAGCAGCTTCCGTCCGCGACCCTGCTCGATGTTTCCTACGTGGGCAGCGCCTCCAGCCACCTGCTGCAATCCCGCAACCTGAATCCGATCCCGATGTTCTCCCGGTTCGATCCCAAGAATGCGGACCCGACCCTGGTGGGCAAACCGCTCCCGGACGATTTTCTGCGGCCCTACCGCGGCCTGGGAGCGCTGAACGCAAACGAATTCGCGGCTAGCGCCAACTATCACTCCCTGCAGACCAGAATCGAGCGGCGGTTTACGCGCGGATTCGGTTTCGGAGTGGCGTACACCTGGTCCAAGTCTCTCGGCGTCGCCAGCACTTACAACGAGAGTTCCACAAGCTATTTCGACTTTCGTAAGTGGGAATACGGCCCGCTCAGTTTCGACCGCTCCCACGTGTTCACGCTGAACTATATCTGGGAGATTCCCAAACTGGGCCAGCGGCTGAAGAACAAGGTGATTGGCGCGGTGACGGACAACTGGGCCGTGACCGGCGTGACGCGCTTCCAATCCGGGGCTCCTTTCATGCCCGGCTTCTCCACTACTTACACCAGCGACATCACCGGTTCGGGCGAAGGGGCGAGAATCACCGTAATCGGCAAAGCGCCGTTGGGCAAAGGCGAGAAGACGTTCTATCGCAATTTCAACACGGCGGCGTTTGCCTTGACCCCGGTAGGCAGCTTCGGCAACGCTGGTGTGGGGATATTGCGCGGACCCGGCAGCAACAACTGGGACGTTTCGCTACGCAAGAACATTCCGATCGGACTCGGCGAGAACCGCTCGCTGCAGTTCCGGACCGAGTTCTACAACGCCTTCAACCATACCCAGTTCAGCGGCCTGGACAGCGCGGCCCGGTTCGACGCGACCGGCGCTCAAGTGAACGCGAATCTCGGGGCATTCACCTCGGCTCGCAGCGGCCGGGTCATCTCGTTCACCTTGCGGCTCCACTTCTGACGCGGAGGCTATCGTGTTGAGTAAGGTTCTGCCCGCGCTTGTGTTCGTTTCCTTGGCCGCGGCTCAGCCCCAGGGGGTAGGCGAGGTCCTGCCCCCCTGGTCTCCCGGAATGCTGGACATTCATCGCATCAGCACCGGAAAGGGCGACGCGGTTCTGTATGTATTTCCCGACGGCACCAGCATGCTCGTCGATCCCGGAGCGACCGGCCGGCAGGGCCCGCGCGTCACCGCCCAAAGACCCGACAGCTCGCGCACGCCGGGGGAATGGGTCGTCCGATATGTCAAGCGGATGCTCCCGGGGCAATCTCTGGACTATGCCTTTGTAACTCACTTCCACGGGGACCACATGGGCGACTACTTTCCAAAGTCCGGAATGTCGGCTTCTGGGAAGTACCGGCTCACCGGAATCACCGAGGTCGGCGAACACATTCCAATCCGGAAGTTATTGGATCGGGACTCGCCGGACTATAACTACCCGGAACCGCTCAAAGGCCAGATGATGGAGAACTACCGCGCCTTTCTCGCCTGGCAATCCACCCAGCGCGGCATGAAGGTCGAGCGGTTTCAGCCGGGCCGAAACGATCAGATCGTCCTGGTGAAGGAACCGCGCAAGTACGCGGATTTCGAAGTGCGCAACGTGGCGGCCAACGGAGAGATCTGGACCGGGGTCGGGACCGTCACGCGCCGGCATTTCCCGCCTCTGGCGGACGTTCCTCCGCAGGATCGCCCCAGCGAGAACATGTGCAGCGCCGCCTTCCGCTTGAGTTACGGCAAGTTCGACTACTTCAGCGGCGGCGACATCACGGGCCTGCCGGACGAGGGAGCGCCGCTGTGGCACGATGTCGAGACGCCGGTGGCGAAGGCGGTCGGGCCCGTGGACGTGGCCGTGCTGAACCATCACGGATACATCGACACGGAAAACGCGTTCTTCGTGAGTACGCTGCGGCCGCGCGTGCATGTGTTTTCGGTCTGGTCGCCGGGACAACCCTGCCCCCGCGTGCTCGGCCGTCTGCTTTCCACACGGCTCTATCCCGGACCGCGCGATATCTTCGCCACTAACATGACCGAGGCCAATAAGATCGTGGTCGCCAACCTCTCCAGGCTGAAAAGCGAGCACGGGCACATCCTGATCCGAGTCGAACCGGGTGGAGCGCGGTACAAAGTGATCATTCTCGACGACGCCGCGGAAACGTACAAGGTGACCGCGGTGCACGGGCCGTACGAGTCGATGTAGAATCGGATTCTCATCATGTCCTCCTCATCCACGGCGAACGGCGCGCCACTTACACGCCGTGGCTTTGCCGCCACCATCGGAGCGGGCGCCCTGGCGCGCG
>JAUYBU010000209.1 GCA_030693045.1 Bryobacterales bacterium
TCGAGCGCCGCCCGCGCCCCCGTCAATCCGGCCTGCGCCTGCCGCAGCCCCATGCGGTCGCTCACCGCGGTGGTGCGCAAGGTGGCGCGCGCGTCCTCCACCGCCGCCCGGGCCGACGACTGCGCCGCGATGGCCGCCTCCAGGTCCCGTTCCGGCACCGCCCGGCGCGCGGTCAGCGGCTTCAGCCGCTCGGCGTCCTGATCGGATTTCAGCAAACCGGCTTCGGCCTGACGCAGCCCCGACTGCGCGTTGACCAGGCGCTGCTGCTCGCGCGCCATTTCCAGATCCGCCTCCGCCTTTTCCACCGCCGCCCCGGCCGATTGCACCGCGGCCTAATAACGCCGCGGATCGATGCGAAACAGCAGTTGCCCCTTTTCCACCATGCGTCCTTCTTGGAAGGACATCTGGGTCAGCCGGCCCTCGACGCTGGCGCGGATTTCGACCGTGGCGGCGGCCTCGGTCCGGGCCACCAGTTCCACCGTCACCGGAACGTCGCGGCGCTCGGCGGTCTCGACGATCACCGCCGGTGCCGGCGTCCGGGCCGCGCCCGGGCTTGCCGGCGGGCCGCACCCGGCACCGAAAAGGACCAGAATCAGAAAACCCGGGACCGTATCCTCAATCACCGATCTCCTTCCGCAATTGCCGCTACAGAGCGTTTCGACCCGCAACGGCGAAATGTGACGTCAAGACGCGGAATTTTCTCAGAATCTCCCGCGCTGTACCGATATGACAAAAGGAGTGAACGGCCTTGAGCGAAAACGAACGGAAAGCTCTTAAAACAGTCAAGAATTACATGTGGTGGTCCATGGGCGCGGGTCTGATCCCGGTGCCGTGGGTGGATCTGGCCGCGGTTGCGGGCGTGCAACTGAAGGTGCTGGCCGAGATCTCGAAGATCTACGGCGTCCCGTTTCAGGAAAACGCCGGAAAGGCGGCCATCAGTTCCCTGGTCGGTTTCGTGCTTCCGCACGCGATGGCGTTCGGCGCGGTCGGCAGCCTGTTAAAAGCGATTCCGGTGGTAGGCGTGCTGCCGGGCGCGCCCGCGATGGGACTGTTCGCGGGGGCCTATACCTGGGCGCTGGGCAACGTGTTCATCCAGCATTTCGAGTCCGGCGGCACGTTCCTTACCTTCGCCCCGGAAAAAGTGAAGGAGTATTTCCAGGCGCGGTTCGAGGAAGGCCGGAAGGTGGCCGCGACGATGGGGACCGAACCGGGGACCGAAGTCCCGGTCTAAACTCCCATGGGCCTGGAACTGGCGCTCGTGTACCTGGCGCTGTGCCTGGCGGCGGGAATCGTGGGACGCAACCGGCGCATCGGATTTTGGGGTTTCTTTTTCTCCTCCATCATTTTCACCCCCGCCGTGGGCCTGCTGTTTCTGTATTTCGCGACGCCGCGAAAGGCCCGTCCCACATGACATTCCAAATCATTCGGGTGTGGCTACTTTGGAACGACGGCTAACGAGTTGTAGAATCATACCGTTAGGGTAATCTGGCCCCTCGCCGAAGGCGGCTTGGAGCGGGGATATCGAGATAACCCCGGTTTTTGCAGTCAGCCGCGGCGCTGGGATTGTGCCAGTTTGGCCTGATGGCGCAGGATGGTTTGCGAGAGCTTGTCGAGGCGGTTGAGCAGGACCTTCAGTTTTCGATACTGCTGGGAGGCGGCCCGATACAGGGGAGCTGCCTCTGGCGAGACTTTCACGTTGACGGTTTTCCCATTGGCTTTGTAGGTGAGCTCGAAGTAAGGCCCGTGACGTTTGGTGGGGTCTGAGGCGCAAGCGCAATGGGCTTTGCCGCACTTCATCATCCGCTGCAGCACGGTGCCTTTGCAGAAGTGCTGCAGTTGTTCGAGATCCCGCCGGAGTTCACGGAAGCGCTGCGAGTGGCGTTCCACACTCTGTTCCAGCCGCCGGACTCCGCTCCTGGACATACGGGTAGGCGGCATTGTTCTTACGGTAATAATACCGTAAGAATATGGAAACAGCAAGCCCCACCCTCTCGAACACTACACCAGCGGCTCTCGAGTTCGCGCTGCTCCAGTCCTGGTTGGCCTCCTCCAGTGCTCTCCAACTGCCCCTCCACCAGATCGAATCCCAACAACAAGCCAAAGGCCGTGAGGTGCAACGCCTGCTCCTCCAGACCCACTTGCAGCTTCGCGGCAACGGCGATGTGGGACCCGCGCTGTGCATCCAACGGCAAGGCGGAGAGGTGCGCTACTCCCATCGCCGACTGGGCGCCCGCTCTCTCACCACCGTTTTTGGAACTGTGGAACTCGTCCGCATGGGTTACTCCCGTCCTGGTGCGCCCAGCATCTTTCCACTGGACCGGTCACTGGCCTTGCCCGCACGCTCGTTCTCCTACGAACTTCAACGGCGCCTGGTCAAGGCCGCCGTGCAGAATCCTTTCCTGGAATCGGTTCAAACCATGGCCGAGCTGACCGGCGTTGCCGTCTCCAAGCGCAGCCTGGAGGAGATCCTACCGGATGCGGCCCAGGACTTTGACGCCTTTTACCGGCAACGCTGCCCCGTGCCCGCCACTGGCTCGCTCCTGGTGGCGGCGGTCGATTGCAAAGGCATTCCCATGGTCAAGCCCGCCGGCGCGCAACCCGTGCTACGGCTGACCAAAGGGCAGAAGGCCAACAAGAAACGAATGGCCACCGTCGCTGTCGTCTTCACCCGCGCACCTTGGGTGCGTACCCCACAACAGGTTGTGGAAAGCCTGTTCCCTGCCGGCCGCCGGCCTCGGGGCGATGCCCCAACGCCCCCGCGCCCCGAGAACAAGCGGGTGTGGGCCAGTTTGCTCAAAGGCAAGACGGCCGTCATCCACGAGGTGGCCGAAGAGATGGAACGTCGCGATCCGTCCAGATCCAAGACTCGCATTGCCTTGACCGACGGTGAGCGTGCCCTTCAGATTCAAATCGACCGGACACTGAACGTCACCTTGATCCTGGATCTGATCCACGTCCTGGAAAAGCTGTGGAAGGCTGCCTATGTCTTTCACGCCGAGGGTAGCCTGGAAGCCGATCTCTGGGTCCTGGACCGCACCTTGCGAATCCTGCTCGGTGACGTGGGCCAAGTGGTCAAGGGGATTCGTCAGAGCATCACCAAGCGCGGCCTGGCCGGAGCCAAGTGCAAAACGCTGGAAGGGGTTGCCGCCTATCTCTACCGAAACCGCGCTCGAATGAGCTACGACGAATATCTCGCCCAAGGTTGGCCAATCGCCAGTGGCACGGTCGAAGGTGCGTGCAAGAACCTGATCAAAGATCGGATGGAGCGCTCAGGCATGCGCTGGACTGAGCAGATGGCAGAGGCCATCGTCCAACTCAGAGCCATCTACCTCTCTGGAGACTTCGATGCCTATTGGCAGTTCCACATCGAACAGGATCAACGACGCCTTTATCCCGT
This sequence comes from Bryobacterales bacterium, assembly GCA_030693045.1. GTDB lineage: Bacteria > Acidobacteriota > Terriglobia > Bryobacterales > Bryobacteraceae > JACQZT01. The sequence goes on from JAUYBU010000209.1 coordinate 3,398, forward strand.
CGAATGGAGCGTCGTTCCAAAGTAGCCACACCC
>JAUYBU010000304.1 GCA_030693045.1 Bryobacterales bacterium
TTGTCGAGGACGCGCAAGAGGACCTGTACGCAACCATTAGCCGGCTCGCGGACCAGGCTGGCCGGGCGGTTGGGCGTGCGCTGGAGCGAGAGCGCGACTGGGCGGCAGATCCGGCGCCGTCGAAGACAGGTGGAGGTTCAAACTTGTGAGCGCGCTTCTTCCGGTCAATTGCTGGGACGACATTCTGCCTGCCTACCGGAACACGCCGGTCGCGGATCTTCTTGCCTGCCACAACCTGAGAACCCCGCACCGGAGCCACGACCGGGCGGAGCTTCTCATCGGCATGTGCATGGACAACCGCATAATGCTTCGGATCCCCGACAACTATGTCTACATCCTACGCGCGGGGGGCGCGAACCTCCAGCGAATTGAATTCAAGGTCTCGTATGCGGTGGCCGTTGGTGGAATCCGGACGATCTGCCTCATCGGCCACGATCAGTGCGGCATGGCCGGCCTGCGCGCGCGGCGCGACGTCTTTGTGAACGGCCTGGTTGAGAACGGCGGCTGGGAGCGCCGTGAGGCTGAACGGCATTTCGACCAGTTCTCGCCGGTCTTCGAGATCCGCGACCCGGCTGAGTTCGTTTTCTCGGAGGCGCAACGACTGCGTGAACGCTACCCGTGTGTGATGGTTGCGCCGCTCTTCTATCAGGTTGGCGAAGGCCTTCTATATCAGATCACGGAAGGAGGGGGCTGCTGACATGGGCCTGGAAACGATTGGCACGCCGACCTTGTGGATCGGTTTCACCCTATTTGTGCTCGCGATGCTGGCCCTCGATCTCGGCGTGTTCCACCGCCGGGCGCACGAGGTCCGTGTGCGGGAGGCGCTCCTGTGGACCTTGGTCTGGATTACTGTGGCCCTGCTGTTCAACGTCGGAGTGTACTTCTGGTTCGGGCCGGAGCGCGCACTCGAGTTCTTTACGGGTTACCTCATCGAGAAGGCGCTCTCGGTGGACAACATCTTCGTCTTCCTCGTGATTTTCTCCTACTTCGCCGTTCCGGCGGCATTCCAGCACCGGGTGCTGTTCTGGGGGATTTTGGGCGCCTTGGTCATGCGAGCGATCTTCATCCTGCTGGGCGCCGCACTTCTCCAGAAGTTCCACTGGGTCATCTACATCTTTGGCGCCTTCCTGGTGTTCACCGGAGTGAAGCTGTTCCTCCAGCGTGGGAGTGAAGTCCATCCTGAGCGCAATCCGCTGTTCCACCTGTTCCGGCGGTTTGTCCCGTCCATAGGAGAGTACCGGGGCTCGCACTTCACGGCGGTCAAAGCCGGAAAGCGCTACGCGACTCCGCTGCTCCTGGTCCTTGTGTGTGTCGAGGCAACCGACATCGTTTTCGCCGTCGATTCCATCCCGGCCATCTTCGCCATCACTCGCGATCCCTTCATTGTCTACACTTCGAACATCTTTGCCATCCTTGGCTTGCGGGCGCTCTACTTCGTCCTCGCGGGGGTGATGGGCCGGTTTCACTACCTCAGGGTAGGCCTGGCGGCCGTGCTGGCCTTCGTGGGCGCGAAGATGATGCTCACGGACTTGTACAAGATCCCGATTGTGGCCTCCCTCGTCGTCGTGGCTGTGTTGCTCGCGGGCTCCGTCGTGGCTTCCCTGATCCGCCCTCCGGCCGAACCGCCGCTGCCAGTCCCGCCGCCGCACGGACCGCCGACACCCCCGCTCGCTGATCAGCCAGCGGAGATCGAACCGTGAGTTCCGAGGCGCATACGATTACTGGACCTATTCGTGCATCCCAGAGGACGCGCAAGTTCCTTGCGCTCGTAGTCGCCGCGAGTCTCCTTGCGTTGGGCGTGGTCCTCATCGTCCTCCCCAGAGCGACTGACCTGGCGCTTCCAGCCGTTCTTTTCCTCATCCTCGGAGCTGAGTTCGTAAACGGCTGGACGGACGCCCCGAACGCCATCGCGACGGTCGTGGGAACCCGCTCGCTCTCTCCCCGTGCCGCGCTTGCCATGGCATCCGTGTTCAACCTTATTGGCGTTATGTCCGGGACGGCGGTGGCGACAACCATCGGCACGGGGATCATCGACTCGAATGCCGTAAATCTGGCCACCGTTGGTGGAGCGATGGTCGGCATCATTGTCTGGTCGAGCGCAACGGCTCGATGGGGAATCCCAACCAGCGAGAGTCATGCGCTGGTCGCGGGTCTGGCCGGCGCGGGGCTAGCTTCCGCTGGTCCCTCGGTGCTTCTCTGGGCCGGATGGAAGAAGGTCCTCGTGGGGCTGGGTTTCTCCACCTTTCTCGGCTTTGGGGCCGGCCTAAGCCTGATGCTGGTCGTCTACTGGCTCTTTCGGAAGGCCGTGCCCGGCAAGGTCCGTGGCTTGTTTCGCTGGCTTCAGATCTGCTCCTCTGCGTTCATGGCCTTCAGCCACGGTTCCAACGACGGGCAGAAATTCATCGGGGCCTTCACCCTAGCACTGCTCCTGGGGGGTGTTCTGCCCACGTTTCATATTCCGATGTGGGTCATTTTTCTCTGCGCCGCCGTCATGGCGCTGGGGACCGCCATCGGTGGTTGGAGGATAATCAGGACGTTGGGCAGGAGAATAACGAAGCTGAAGACTCACCAGGGGTTTGCCGCCGAGCTGGCTGCCGCGGGCACGATCACTCTGGCTTCATCATTCGGTATCCCGCTTAGCACCACTCACACCATCTCGACATCGATCATGGGGGTCGGGGCGGTTCGCAGAACTCGCGCGGTGCGCTGGAGTGTGACCCGCGAACTGGTGATAGCCTGGCTGCTCACCTTTCCAATCTGCGCGGGCATCAGTTGGGCCGTGGTCAAGTTGATCAGGATGCTTCACTGACAGGCCGCGAGCACGTGCGCGGCGTTTTGTGGGGTGCCGGCAGAACGGCCGCCGGCCGCGGCTATACAGCCGCGCATAATTCAAGGGACATCTAAGCATCGCCAAATGGCCATGTTTACGGTGTTTTCGGATCGCCTGATGTCTCCATGGTAATGCGCGGCTGTATAGCCGGTCATCTTCTGACCCAGTGCGATCGCGTTGATCGTGAGCAGGAGCGCTTGCAGCGCATCTTCCTTGGGTTCTGTCCGCCAAGCCGCAAGCAGGCGCACTTGCTCTTCGTGAAGCCGCCTCAGCGCCCGGTCCCGCAGCCGGATGGCGAGCGCCAGCCGGGGGCGCCGCTCTTCGGGACGGCCGCTGAACAGTTCACTTATCGACATGTCGGCAAGCCGGTATTCAACGAGAATCGTGCCGAGCAAGGCCCGGCGCAGATCCGCGTCGCGGACCAGAGACGCGTAGAGCCGCATGATCCCGGTGTCGGCCATCATGAGAGCGGCTTCGACGTTGTGGAGCAGGTATGCGAGGAAAGGCCAGCGTTGGATTTCATCACGGAGGGCCTTCCAGTCCGAGGGACGCTCGCCGCGCAGCCAGCCGAGCGCCGTGCCCACGCCATACCAGGCCGGCAGATGGAAGCGCGCCTGGCTCCAACTGAACACCCATGGAATGGCTCGCGGATCTTCGACGGTCTGTTTCCCGGTACGCCGGGAAGGCCGCGAGCCAATCCGAGTCCGCTCGATCGCATCGATTGGAGTGGCTTGGCGGAAGAACGTGACGAAACCGTCGGTCTCGACCAGGCCGCGGTAAGCCTGGAAGCTCCGCTCGACGACCAGCGACCAGACGTCTTCCAACGGATGGGGCGGGGCCTCGCCGGCCTCGTGCAGCAAGGAAGTGCGGGTGACCCCAGCCAGCAACCGCTCGAGGTGAAAGGCGGCCGTGACCCGGTTTGCGTACTTCTGGGCGATCACCTCTCCCTGCTCGGTGACCCGCATCCGGCCCATGAGCAACTCCCCGTTGATCCGCTCACGCGTTCTCTCCCGCGCGCATGGTGACCTGCGCGGAAGAGGTACCATGGCCTGGATGAGCTTTGGTGCGGAATCGTATTCCCTGCTTTGCCTGTTTGTCGGCGGCGCGGACGCCGCCAAGATCCCCTTGGCCATGCTGCTGGTGTTTGGCTCCGCGAAGCTGTTGGCGGAACTGTTCGAACGTCTGGGCCAGCCCGGCATCGTAGGGGAGATCTTGGCCGGTGTACTGATTGGTCCCAGCGTACTGGGATGGATCGCCCCAAGCGACTTCCTCACAGCCCTCTCCGAGTTGGGCGTCATGTTCCTGTTGTTCCGGGTCGGGCTTGAGGTCAAGTCCTCGGAGCTCATGAGAGTGGGCGGGACGGCTGCCCTCACGGCTGTGCTGGGGGTTGTCGTTCCTTTCTTTCTGGGATGGGGCATTCTATTGCTGTGGGGAGCGCCACAGATCGAGGCGCTGTTTGTGGGTGCGGCGATGGTGGCCACGAGTGTGGGAATCACCGCGCAGGTCTTGGCGGTGAAGGGTCTCTTGCAGGAACGGTCCAGTAAGATCATCCTGGCCGCGGCCGTGATCGATGACGTGCTGGGGTTGCTGGTGCTCGCCTTGGTCGCCAGCCTCGCCAAAGGCAAAGCGAATCTGCTCGAACTCGGGGTAACTGCCGCTCTGGCGGTTGGCTTTACCGTGATTGTGGCGAAATGGGGGACTCGGACGATGGGGCAAGTTGCACGCGTTCAGGAAAAGCTGCGCGTCGGCGAATCGCAGTTCGCTCTTGCCATGATCCTTCTATTTGCGCTCTCTCTCCTGGCTGTCTATGCGGGGGTCGCTGCTATCATTGGCGCTTTCCTGGCGGGCATGGCGCTTTCTGAAAGCGTCGGTCATCGAGTACATGATCTGGCGCACGGAGTGACCGAGTTGCTGGTGCCATTCTTCCTTGCGGGTATCGGCCTGCATTTCAATCTACGGGCGTTCACCGATTCCGGAACCATCCTGCTGGCGCTGGTCATTCTGGCTGCCGCCGTTCTTTCCAAGTTTCTTGGTTGCGGAGCAGGGGCGCTGCGATTGGGGAAAGCCGACGCTATCCGGGTGGGCGTTGGCATGGTCCCGCGGGGCGAGGTGGGAATGGTTGTGGCGCAAATCGGATTGGGCCTGGGAGTGATCGGGCAACAAGTTTACGGGGTGGTGGTCTTCATGGCGGTGCTCACGACTATCTTGGCGCCACCGCTCCTCAACCTGGCCTACCGCGACCTGATGACGCCTGAAACAGGCCGGAAGGAGGTATTTCGAATCGACTAGCCAACCCGCTTCTTGTGCTCACCGTGGATCGTATTCCTCGGTTGCTCGATGAAGCGCCAGAGTTGCGAGTGTCTCGCGGGCGAGTTGCTGTCCGGCGTCAACTATTTTTCCCGGTCGCGTTGACTCATCACTTTTGCTACCCGGCGCGGCCTGTTGCCTCAGGAAATATGTTACCCATTCCAGTGGAAGGGACGGGGGCAGATTGAGGAGGCAACTGAGTGTGGCGGCAAGACGTGAATTGATTGAGGCGGTGGCGGCTCGCTATCGAGCCGGCGGACGCGAAGGGAAGAAGGAAATCCGTGACGAATTCGTCAAGGTGACAGGCGTTCATCGTGAGCACCCGATCGGCGTGCTGAAAAAACGGCTCTTCGCTGTTTGGTGTGGGTAGACCGGACAGATC
>JAUYBU010000259.1 GCA_030693045.1 Bryobacterales bacterium
AAGGCCAATACTTCGATTGCTCAAGGACTACATTCCTTGCTGCATCCGGCGGACTCCGCCCCACCCCAGGACTCCGGCTAAATCACACCGCTCCACCGCAACTGCAACATTCTGCTTGCACTCCACCGCGAATCAACTACACTTTTGGCAACGGCGGGCCTTCCGTATTCACGGACGCGAGCGGCGGGTACACCGCGACCGTGCAGGCTGGCTACACCGGGTTGGCGACGCCGTCGCTCAGCCGCTACACATTCACTCCAAGCAGCCGTGCCTACACGAATGTGTTGGGCAACCGCACCAGGGAGGACTATGCAGGAGGCACGTCCACGGCGTACCCGATCTTCACAACCGGGCCGATCCCCGATGACTGCGGCGTCCCCTCACAGGCATCACAGTTTCCGGCCGCAACCACGGCACGAATCTACGGTTGGATTCCTGTGCAAGGGAACCAGGGCGACCCCTATTATTGGGACTGGTACGACCCTTCGCAGAATCGTTGGCAAAGATCTTCCGGGACCTTGAGCTTCACTGGAACCGGCTGTGCGTGGTCATGGGTAGATGTCGCAGGCACAGACGCGGCGAACCGGCCGGGCACCTGGCGGGTCGAATTCTGGTTCAACAACACCCTGAACAACGCAAACTCCTTCCAGTTGACTGGGGGAGTAGGCGGTAACCTCACAGTTTCCGGCTCGGTTCAAACCCCGTACATCGTCCTACCCGGATCGCATGGATTGGCCGGCGTGACGGTGTCCTTCTCGAATGGACCAACCGCCGTCACTGACGACAATGGCAATTACACCGCGACAGTTCCCTTCGGCTATTCGGGCACGGCGACTCCGTCGTTCCCCGGCTATTTCGGCTTCAGTCCGCCCAACCGGTCTTACACTAATGTCACGTCGAACATTTCGGGACAGGATTACACGGCCACCCTGACCGAACAGTTGAGGGCTTCACCCAACTCGTTCACCTTTGCATCTCAGGCGGGCGCGACACCGGCATCTCAGACGCTGGCCGTGTCGAGCACTGGCGCGAACCTGAACTTCACGGTTGCCGTCTCAAACGGGGCGCCGTGGCTCTCGGTGAGTCCTTCACAGGGCACCACGCCATCAAATCTCACCGTGACCGCAAATCCTGCGGGTCTCGCCGCTGGCACCTATACAGTCCAGATCATCATTAGCGCGGGCGACATCAGGTACCGACCGGCTCCGACGATCTCGGTCAGTCTCGTCGTTTCGACCCCAACGTACGTCTCTGTATCGGGGGCCGTCCGCACATCTTCCGGTCAAGGAATCCCGGCGGTTGCCGTCGCGTTTAGCAACGGTGGCCCAACGGTCTCCAGCGATTCTAATGGCAACTACAGTGCAAGTATTCTGCCCGGCTATAGCGGCACAGCAACACCGTTGCTGAACGGTTACGTCTTTGATCCAAGCAGTCGATCCTATTCGAGCCTTTCCAGCAACCGCTCGGGCGAAGATTACACGGGGCAGCCGCCTCAGTCGTATCCGATATTCACAACCGGCCCGATCGCCGATGGCTGCGCGCCGCCGACGGCTTCGACGCAGTTTACTACGGCGACCACATCGCGGATCTACGCATGGCTTCCCGTACAGGGAAATCAGAGCGATCCGCTACGTTGGGACTGGTATGATCCGTCGGAGAATCGGTATTCCAGGAGCACTGGAAGTCTCAGCTTCTCGGGCAAGGGGTGCGCATGGTCATGGATAGACGTGTCCGGTACGAATGCCGCGAGTCTGCCAGGTACTTGGCGCGTCGAGTATTGGCAGAGTAGCAGTCTGCAGAACTCGAATACGTTCCAACTCGTCGTGACATCCTCCACCCCGACGATCACGGCGATCACTCATGCTGCTAGTTCCGCCGTCGGGCCAGTGGCACCCGGCGAATTGATTACCACCTATGGGACGAACCTCGGCCTGCCGACGCTAACATCGCTGAAGGTCGCGGCCAACGGTCTGGTTGATACAACGCTCGCGGGGACTCGTGTCCTTTTCGACGGAGTAGCGGCGCCATTGCTTTATGCCTGGAATGATCAGGTTGGTGCGATTGTTCCCTATTCGGTTGCGGGAAAGCAATCGACAAAGCTGCAAGTCGAGTTTAGGGGCACTCAGTCCGCGACTGTCGATCTTCGTGTCGTAGACTCGAATCCCGGAATCTTTACGGTGAACCAGCAAGGCTCCGGACAGGGTGCCGTATTGAATCAGAACAACTCGGTAAATGGCCCATCGAGCCCGGCTGACAAGAACTCAGTAGTCGTCATTTACGCGACCGGGGAAGGCCAGACATCTCCAGCCGGTGTCGACGGGACCATCACGGGAACACTGCTCCGAAAACCGACGGCCCCGGTGAGCGTCATGATCGGTGGGCAGACGGCAGAGGTTCTTTACGCCGGCGCCGCGCCGGGCATCGTCTCCGGTGTTATGCAAGTCAACGCCCGAGTCCCGGCGAACATCGCGGGAGGAGATAGTGTTCCGATCGTGCTGAAGGTCGGCAACTCGCCCAGCCCGTCCGGCGTGACCATGGCGGTCAGACAGCAGCAGGCGAATTTGGCGTTCGAGTTTAGTCCCAATCCCGTTTCGCGTTCATCCGACGGTTTCTGGAGGTACAGCCTGACGGATCTTCCCCCATCTGATTTGAGCTAACCAGCAGAGCCTTCACGAGTTACGCGTGTTTTTGCCTTTGATTGTAGGCATGTAAAGCTTGTTTTATGTATCGTGTTCATTAATTGTGTGTGATAGTATGTAAGCATGTACATCGCCACCGTCCCCAACCGCTCCTCCCCATCCGCCATCCTCCTCCGCGAATCCTTCCGCCAGGATGGCAAGGTCCATTCCCGCACCCTTGCCAATCTCTCCCACTGGGCCCCCGCCCACATCCAGGCCGTCCAACGCGCCCTCCGCGGCGACTTCGATCATCTCGCCTGCCCCGACCCCACCCTCGGCCTCGTCTTCGGCCTCCTGTTCGCCCTCAAACATCTGGCCGATTTCCTCGGCCTCACCGCCGCTCTCGGCAAGTCCCGCCTCGCCAAACTCGCCCTCTTCCTCGTCCTGGCCCGCGTCGCCCACCAGGGCTCGCGCTTGTCTGCCGTCCGCTGGGCCAAAGATCATGCGGTCGCCGAAGTCCTCGGTCTCACCCCCTTCGACGAGGACGACCTCTATGCCGCCCTCGACGATCTCTGCCTGCGCCAGGAAGCGATCGAGAAAGCGCTCTACCGGCGCTATCTCGATCGCCGCGCGGCCCCGCCCTCGCTGTTCCTCTATGACGTCACCAGCAGCTACCTGGAGGGTGAACTCAACGCCCTGGGCGAGTACGGCTACCCCCGCGATGGCAAGCCCGGCAAGCTTCAAATCGTCATCGGGTTGCTGGCCGACGATCAGGGTGAACCGCTGGCCGTACGGGTGTTCGCCGGCAACACCGGAGATCCGGCCACAGTGGCCGAGCAGATCCGGATCCTGAAAGAGCAGTTCGGCGTCCAGGAGTTGGTGCTCGTGGGCGACCGGGGCATGGTCAAAAGCACGGGCAAGCAGGCGTTGAAGGACGAAGGACTGCGCTACATCAGCGCCCTGACCGACCCGCAGATCCGAAAGCTGCTCAGCACCGGCACGCTGCAGATGAGCTTGTTCGCCGAACAGGTGTGTGAGGTGGAGGCCGACGGAGTGCGCTATGTGCTGCGCAAGAACGAGGCCGAGGAGGCGCGCGTGCGCCACCGCTGGGAGGACAAACTGGCCAAGCTCAGCGGGAAGTTGGAGGACCGCAACCAACGAGTGAAGAAATCCAAACGCTGCCAGCCGGAGGCGGGCCGGCGCCAGATGCAGGCCTGGGTGTCGCGCCACAAGCTGACCGGACAGGTGGAGTTGCGCGTGGAAGACCGCGCCCTCGTGCTGGAGCGCAAGCAACACGCCATCGACCAGGCCATGCAACTGGCGGGCTGCTACGTGGTGGTGACGGATGTGCCGAAGCAGCAGATGAGTGAACAGGCGGTACACGACAACTACGTGAGCTTGCAGAAAGTGGAGCGCGATTTCCGGCAGCTGAAGACCGGGCTGCTGGAAGTGCGGCCGGTGTTTGTGCGTAAAGAGAGCCGGACACGGGGCCACGTGTTCTGCTGCATGCTGGCCCTGAAACTCAGCCGCGAAATAGAGCGGCGGCTGCAAGCGGCCTTCGGGACCACCGACGCCGATCCGTACGCCTTGACGGTCGGCGATGCGCTGGCGGCGCTCAGTCGGCTGTGCCTGCTGGAATACCAGATTGACGAAAAGACCAAGCTGACTCGCCTGCCCAATCCCGACGCCCGCCAGAAAGAGATCCTTGCGGCGCTCGGTGTCAGCCTGCCCAAGAAGTGACGCTGTAGGCAGGAGCAATTCGTCGCCCCGAGCGAGTAACTCCCATCCGCCCAAATACATACAGGCAAAATCTCGCTCATTCGCCGGGGGAAGATCCGCCTGACAATTCGCGAGACAAACGGCGTCGGGCTCACGATGACGAAGCTTGTGATCACCGGGGTCGACGTCTCTGGCTCCATCAATAGCTACTTCGGGACAAACAGGATCGTGCCAGGAGGACAAGTTCGAGGGAGCTTCCGTACTTCCTGTGGCGGTACTTGTGCACAGCCGTCTGACTACTCCTGGCAGGTTACGGGGGACGATGATCTTGCCAACAAGAATCTGACGTGGACCGGGGTTTTGCGCCTGCTGCCCTGAGATCTCCTGCAGTATCGCACTGAATTCCGGGCTCGACCACTATCCGAGGCGTTCCGCACGCCGCGCAAAGTCGTCTCAATGTCTTGGTTCGACGTCGAATAGCACATTGAGGAGCGGTTGTAGCCATCTTCGGTCCACGTGTGCGCTGTAAGAGTGCCATGTCTCAATAGCCCCTCTGATACGGGCAGACTCGGCCTCGGCGAACTCGAAGGCTTTCGCCGGAGTCCCGTCGACTGTTTTCGTTGAGCCGCCGACTCTGCGAGGCAGTGATCCGGCACCGGCAGCGCTGAGACGCCTCGTCCGAAAATTCGATCCCGTGGAACGCGATCATCTGAACCGCTCACTTGGAAAAGCCGGCGAGGCTTTTGTGATCGACGTTGAACGCCGGAAACTTGCGGATGGGGAACGGGAAGACCTCGCGCGAAAGGTGAGGTGGGTGGCGGCTGAGGACGGAGACGGGGCCGGCTATGATGTTCTGTCTTTCGATCCTCGGGGAACTGAAAAGCTGATCGAAGTAAGAACGACGAATGGGTCGGCGTGAACCCCGTTCTTTCTAAGCCGGAACGAGCGCGAACTGGCTGCGGAGCGCCCAGCCGACTGGCGCATCTATCGGGTTCACCTTTTCGCCAAGCACGCCCGGAGTGTCACCGTCGAGCCTCCGTTGGAAAATGCCGTTAAATTGATGCCGGAAACATGGCGGTGCTCGTTCTGAGTCGAGCACCTCGGCCTTTTGTTACCGGTCATCAAGAAACGTAGTTTCTTGAACGTCGGCCGGCAGCGGCTTTGCGGCGTTCCTTAGCTTGAGGCGAAGATAATCGAGGTAGCTGTCGGGGACCTGTTGAGTTTGGAGTTCGTCCACGACGGGACGAAAGTAAGCCAGGGAGCGAATGGGTTGGAGCGCCGGCGCACCAGGCGGACGCACGATGCGGCGGAGCGAACCAAGAAGCAGGGCCGTCTCGACCACGCGCCAGGGCACGCCCTCGTCAAAGAGTCGGCGCGCCAGCCATCGATCGGAGACGTTGGCGCGCAATGGAGTATCGGGAAGGTTGGCGTACAAGGCGACAACCGAGGCGATATAAGCGGCTTGGTCGTTCATTTCTTCCTCCGCCGCGCCGCGGTTTCCCGCTCGCTTTCGCGGACCCTGTAGCTGTCGCCCTCGATAACGGTAACATCGGCGTGATGCAGCAAGCGGTCGAGCAGCGTGACGATGCAGGTCGCATTGGGAAACACCTGGTTCCATTCCTTGAACGGCCGGTTCGTGGTGAGGATGACCGGCTTGCGCTCGTAGCGCCGGTTGATGACTTCGTAGAGTAAGTCGGCAGCCCTGTCGTCGAATGAGAGATAACCGACCTCATCGATACACAACAGACCGGCGTTAGCGTAGGCGCGCAACTTGCGGCGTCGGCCTTCGGTGGTTTGCCTGTGAAGGTCTTCCAGCAAAGCCGGGGCGGAGCGGAACAGAACCGAGTAGCCGGCCTGCACGGCGAGACGGCAGATATTCTGGGCGATCATCGTTTTGCCCAGGCCGTTAGGTCCGACCAGGATCAGATTACGGGCTTCGCCGAGGAAGTCGAGAGAAAGAGCGCGTTCGACGATGTCGCGATCGATCTTGGAGGGCCAAGCCCAGTCAAAGTCAGTCATGGGCTTGAAGCTCTTCAAGCCGGACAAGCGCAGTCGCCGCTCCAGGCTGCGGCGCGAGCGTTCGCCGTTTTCGGCGAGAGTGAGTTGCTCGATGATCTGGCGGGGCGACCAGCGCGCTTTGGTGGCGCGAGCCAGGAAGTCGTCGAGTTGGGCGGGCAAAGCGCGCAGGCCGATCTGCCGGAGTTGGACGAGCAGATTATGGTTCGGGGTCGTGGTTTGGTTTGGAGCGGGCGAGTTCATCGTAAGTCTCCAGGTCATGGGGTTGGACGTCAACGGATTGCGCCAACGGATGCCGACTGAGATCGACGGCCAGCGGCGGCGCGGATGGTTTCCGCTTACGCAGCAGAAAGGCGACAGAGGAGGCGCGTGGGGTATTGCGCGCAAGTGCTTCGGCCACCGCGCGGCGCAAGGCGGGCGCACCGTAGAGGTCAAGCAACTTCAGCAGTTGGGCGGTTTGGGTACCCGCCGATTCTCCTTGCGCGAAGGCCAGATCGAGCAGTTGTTCGCACTCGGGCGCGGCCCGCGCGAGGCGTCCGCCGGGAGTGGAATGGAACGCCTTGCGCTTGAGTTGGAGTAATGCTTCCTGGTGCGCGGGTTCCAACACAAATTGCTGCCGGTCGTAGCTGCGCGGATGGCGCGCGATTTCCACGGCGCCATCCAGAATACGAACCTCGGTGGCGGAAGCGGCCAGGGTCAAGGCGCGGCCCACGGCTTCGGGCGGGATGGAGTAGTCGTTGAGATCGAAGCGGACGTAAATGGTCTTGGCCGAGTGGACGTCCACGATGCAATCGGTATGGAACGGATGGAGCGGCAGGGGCAGCAAGCGTGGCCGTTCTTCTTCCCAAGCCTGCGCCACCGAACGCGTATGATCGCTGGGCCATTGGCGCTGATGGGCCACTTGGTCGCGCCACTGGAGCGCTTGGCGGTTGCACTCTTCCAGCGTGGTAAAGGTACGGCCGGCCCAAAACGAATCGCGCACGTAGCGGATGGCGCGCTCCACGCGGCCCTTCTGATTGCCCGCCCGCACCTGGCAAGGGCGCGGGACAAAGTGGTAATGCCCCGCCAACTCCAGCAAGCGGGGGTTGAAGTGGATCTGATCGCCGCGCCGTTCCAGCACAGCGCTGCGGAGGTTGTCATAGAGAATCGCGCGCGGTGCGCCGGAGAAGGATTCCAAGGCATGGACATGACCGCGCAGGAAGTTCTCCATCCGCTGATCGAAGAAGAACTCCAGGTAGAGCGCTCGCGACCAGGACAGGGTGATGACAAAGCACGACAGCGGGCGCTGGGCGCGGCCGACCATTACGCGACCGAAGTTCGCCCAGTCGGCCTGAGCCTGTTCGGCGGGGAAGGTGTGCAGCCGGAGGAATGCTTCCGTACGTTTGGGCCGCAAGCGGGCGACGGCGCGCCGCAACTGCTCGACGCTGCCAGTGTAGCCGCGGCCGCCGATCATCTGGTGGAGCCGGGTGGCGCGGAGTTGAGGATACTGATCCAGTGTTTGACGGACGAACTCCAGATAGGGATCGAGAATGGAAGCACGCAACTGTTCGGCTGGATGAAAGCGCTCGGCTTCGATCGCCAGCCGCACTGTGTCGGCATGCAGTCCCAGTTGTTGGGCGATGGTCCCGATCTTCCAGTGTTCGGCATAAAAGTAGCGGCGTATCTGTACGCGGGTTTCGGGACTGATCATCCGGTTCACCTTCGTTGTGGAATGCGTGGAAACGGATTGACGAACCGGCCGGGGCGGCCGCAAATGCAACAACACAGCCGCAGGCCGGTTGTTGGTTGGGGCCGTCGGCTCAAAGCGGCCACAACTACCACGGCCGGTGCGTCGATCTGTTCTCCACAATCAGATAATGCCGGAGAGACGACTGGAAGGGAACCTTGATCCGTCACGCCGGCTTGGGCCTGGCGCCGGCGGTAGTCGCGTTGCCGGTCGCGGTGATCCAATCGGCCTTCCGGGCTGCTTTGATGGCGGCGGTTGGCTTCACGGCGTTGCCGGAGCCGCGCTGTCGCACTGCAGGTCTGGCCGCAGTAGCGCTGCCCGCGGTCGCAGTGCGAGCAGATGAAGAACAGGGCGTTGCAATCGCGACGCAGACAAAGCCGCGAACGGAGAACCCCTTTGCCGTGTTCCACCATGCGCCCAGTGGGCGGGCTTTGACAACGGCAATCATTTCATGGCAGGTTAGAACCAGCTTCGATGCGTGGTGGCCTCGTCACAAAGGTTGCCAAGCCGGAACCCCGCCGGTTGCAACGGCGGGGTTCTTTACCGCCTTCCCAGACACAATACACCCTTCAAAGATGATGATGGACGGATGATCGCGCCTCCGGCGCGGATGATGTTGCCGGCCCCCTACACTCGGCCGATGATCAGAAAACTACGTTTTCTGATGACTGATGACAATTTGCATCGTATGCTGTCAACTCTCGACTCCCTTGCCTGGAAAAGATCCATTATGTCGATGATCTCAATGCACTACGGGGAGCCATGCCCAAGGAACATGCCCGGTGCGAACTGGGCATACCTGGCCATGCTGTCGTCATCCTCGTCTATGGTAGCCTGAGCAGAAGCAAGGGTATCTCTTCTCTCTTGCGGGCAATGGCAGATTCGGGTTGCCCGACCGGAGTGTTGGCTGTTCTTGCGGGTGAGCAGACCGACGACGTCCAGGTCCTACTCGCGACAGAGCAGGCCCACGAATTGCGTCAGTCGGGCAGACTTTTCGAGATCGCAGGACTCATCGATGACCATACTTCTACTGTGTCATAAACAACAAAACTGTGCTAAAATGTTTTCGTGGCTGCCAAAACCCCAGCGCCAGCACCACAAGAGAAACGCCTCGCGGCATATTTGGACTGGCTGGCGCAAGCCGCGGGGCATGCTGACCGCAACCTGCCTCTGCGGAATTACTGTACCGGCCTGTTGCTGGACGGAGAACGAAAGAGCGTCGAGCCCATGGCGGCGCGCTTGGCTCCCGATCATGTGCAGGCTATGCACGAGTCGCTGCATCACTTCGTCGCACAGTCGCCCTGGAGCGATGCCGGCATGTTGCGGCAAGTGCGGAATTATGTCCTGCCGGCGATGCAGAAGAATGGACCGGTGACGGCATGGATTGTGGATGAGACCAGCTTTGTCAAGAAGGGCACTCATTCGGTTGGAGTGGCACGGCAGTATTGTGGCCGTTTGGGAAAGAAGGAGAACTGCCAGGTGGCGGTGAGTCTATCGGTGGCTATTGCGAGCGGGAGTCTGCCGATTGACTGGCGGTTGTACCTGCCGGAAGAATGGGTCAGCGACGCAGAGCGGCGTGAAGAGACCGGTATTCCCGAGGAGGTGCAGTTTCAGACCAAGCCGCAGATTGCGCTGGAGCAGATTCGGCAAGCGGTGGAGGACGGGGTGTCGCCCGGAGTGGTGCTGGCCGATGAAGTGTACGGATCCAATCGCGAGTTCCGGGCGGGGGTAGCGGAACTGAAGCTGAGCTATTCGCTGGCGGTGAGATCCACGACTACGGTATGGGCGCTGGAGCGGCAACCTTTGCCACCCAAGCCTTGGAAGGGGAAGGGGCGGCGGGCCACACGGGTGCGACGGGACCAGACGCACCAACCGATTACCGTGAAGCAACTGGCGCGGGAGTTGCCGGAGAAAGATTGGCGGGAGGTGGCTTGGCGCGAAGGCAGTAAAGAAACGTTGTGCTCCCGCTTTGCCAGATTACGGGTTCGACCCGCGTACGGAGACGATCACCAAGGGGGCTTACAGCCGGAACAGTGGTTGCTGATAGAGTGGCCTGCCGGAGCCGAGGAGCCAAGCGGTTACTGGTTGGCGCGTTTGCCAGTGAAACTCTCCTTGAAGCGGCTGGTCGGGATCAGCAAGCACCGCTGGGTGATTGAGCGCGACTACGAGGAACTCAAACAGGAACTTGGGTTGGGCCACTATGAAGGCCGCAACTGGCGGGGATTTCACCACCACGGCACATTATGCATCGCGGCGTACGGCTTCTTGATAGCGGAAAGGAGCCGTTTTTCCCCCTCAGCCCACGTCGGCCAGCTTGAACTACGCCCCGCCCCAATACCTCCCCACTTCCGGCCGCGGGGGGCAAAGGGTTCGCGCCCAACGGCATAACCCCCACTCGATCGCGACGCTGCGAATCCAGATCGCCCGATTCCTAGTGCAGCGGCTTCCGTGCTGCCCCTTATGCTGTCGCCTGCGCGTATAGTTTATGACACAGTAGAAATA
>JAUYBU010000277.1 GCA_030693045.1 Bryobacterales bacterium
GGGAACGGGTGCCGGTTACGAACTGCTGCGCCGGTCGCTGATCGCGCTGGCCGCGCACGGTTGCCGCACGGTGAGCCTCACCGTGACCGCTTCCAATGCGCACGCGGTCCAGCTTTACGAGCGCGCCGGCTTCCACACCGCACACCGCTTCGACGCGCTGGTCTGGGACGGGCTGTAGACCCAGTGTTGTTAAGATCGGGCCGGGTGGCGGGGCGCAATCCCCGTCACCCGACCCGATCAAGAAGGAGAAACTATGCGGCATTGCGCACCCCGCCCCCCCGGGGTTCATGTCACACACACCCCGGTCGATCTGCTAGCATCGGTATATAGTAATTTCAGGTTATTACGACTCGATTGCCAATTCGGTCTTTCGCGCCGCGGCGCGGAGGACGAGTATGTCTTGCGCCTGCTTGGCGCATCCCCAAGGAGATGAGCGACGCGCGGCAGATCCGTCCAGGCTGACGTGTATCCGGAGTTGAGCTAAACCCACATGGCGACTTTCCCACCAAGAGGATATCAATCGCGGCGACCCCCGAGGATTCGCGAGAACGTCAATGAGGCCATTCGCGCCCGCGAGGTGCGAGCCATCTTTCCAGACGGCACGGTCGAGATCATGCCGACCTCGGCGGCTATCCGCAGGGCCCAGGAACTGGGGCTCGACCTGATCTGCATTGCGCCGACCGCCGAGCCTCCGGTGGCCAAGGCCATGGATTGGGGCCAGTGGCAATACGAGCTGAAGAAGAAGCAGCACGAGGCCAAGAGAAAGCAGCACCTGGTCCAGGTCAAGGAGATCAAGTTCCGCCCCAACACCGACGACCACGACTACGACTTCAAGAAGAACCACGCCATCCGTTTCCTGAAGGAGGGCAACCGCGTGAAGGCGGTGGTTCAGTTCCGTGGCCGCGAGATCGCGCACGTCGACCTGGGCAAGAAACTGCTGCTGCGGTTCGCCGAGGACCTCAAGGACATCGGCGCGGTCGAAGGACAGCCGCGGCTGGAAGGCCGCAACGCCCACCTGCTGATCAGCCCGGCCAAGACGGCGAAGGAAAAAGAGAAGGAGAAGCCGCCCCGGCCGCCCGTCCCGCCGCCCAGCGCCCCGCCCGCCGTCTGATCGACGGCGCACTTCCCGACCTGGGATGCACTGGAGGCCGCCCGGCACGCCGAGGGGCAGCCGGCGGGCTGAGGGATTCCCAGCTACAGCGAGCCTAACCAGCGGACTGGGAAATGGGCGGCGAGGGCATTCGCCAGCCGCTCGTCGGCGGTAACCAGGGGCGCGCCGGAAACAATGGCCAGGGCAACATATGTGCCGTCGTAGACCGGCCGGTCAAATGCCGCCGCAATCGTGAAGGCCTCCTTCAGTAACGAGGAAGAAGCAACCGTCGGGATTCTCCTCTCCGCCAGCGCTTCAATCGCCTCTTCCGCCGTTTCGCGCGAGATTCGCCGGCACCGAACCGCTTTCCAAAGGACGTTGCCGAACTCCGGCCAGAACAGGTCCGGCACCAGGAGTCGCAGGCGCCCCTCGGCATAACCATCGAGTACTCGGAGAGCTTCGGCTGCCAATGTCTCCTGAGCCGCCGGCAAGAACCACTTCGCCGCGACACTCGCGTCGAGCACATACGCCATCACCGCAGACGATCCTTTCGCTGCACCTCTTCCGAAGTAGGGAAAGGACCTGTGGGACGAGATCGTCTGGCCCGGATGCGCCGCGCCCGGTTCAGGAACTCCTTGCGGCGGGCCAGTTCACTGGCCGCCGGAACGTTCTCCGCCAGAAGTGCCAGCACTTCGGCCGATATCGATTTTCCGTCTCCCCGGGCGCGTTCCCGCAAAGCCTCGTACAGCTCTTCGGGTACATTCTCGACGTAGAGCGTGGGCATAGGAAGCTCCTAGAAAAAGTCTAGCATGATACTAGACGAATTCAGGGACCGGCTGCTCCGTCCCGAGTTCAGTAGAACAGGTACTTGCGCCACTTGTCGTCGCCGCGCGCCAACATGCGCATCAGGTGCCGGCTGGTGTGCAGGCTGAAGGGCCGCGGAGTGCGCGCCAGTTTCATCCCGGCGTCCTCGGGCGTCCGGCTGCCTTTACGGTTGTTGCAGCTCAAACAACAGGCCACCAGGTTCTCCCACGTCGATTCGCCCGAGCGCGAGCGCGGGATCACGTGGTCCAGAGTCAGTTCGCTCGAGGGCAGCGTGCGCAGGCAGTACTGGCACGTGTAGCGGTCGCGCAGCAGGATGTTCTTGCGGGAAAGGGGCCGCGTCTGGATCGGAATGCGGCGGTATTCGAGCAGGCGGATGACCGAGGGCAGCCGGATCGCCTGCCGGCTCGAGTGCACGTGGGCGTGAGACAGTTCTTCGGCCGAGGCCACGCCTTTGAGGACCAGGACGATGGCGCGGCGGGCGGCGCACACGTTGATCGGCTCATAGCTGGCGTTGAGCACCAGCACGGGCCTGTGCAGCCGATCCAGGCTGGTCATGCGGAAACTCCTCCCGCCACGCGGCGATCCACGCGCGCCAGCGTCAGCAACGTCACCCGGCGCGCCCCGGCGTCCTTCAACGCGGCGGCGCAGGCATTGGCTGTCGCGCCAGTGGTCAGAACATCGTCGACCAGCGCCACCGACAGCCCTCGCACCCGCTCGGGGCGGGGCACCCGGAAGGCGCCGGCGACGTTCTCGCGGCGTCTGGAATTGCTCAGTCCGGTCTGCGTCGCCGTCGCGCGCGTGCGACGCACCGCGCCCACCACCTGGATGCCGCAGCGCCGCGCCACTTCGCGCGCCAGCAGTTCCGCCTGGTTGAAACCGCGCCGCCAGCGCCGCCACCAGTGCAAGGGCATCGGCACCACCACGTCGAACCTTTCGCCGCTCGCCACGGTCGACGCCAGCAGGCGGCCCAGCGGCCGCGCCAGCGGCTGGATGCATCCGTACTTGAACAGGTGAATCAGCGTCCGCAGCGTGTCCTGGTAAGCGCCGAACGAGTAGGCGGCGTCAAAACGGTTCAGGCCCAGCCGGCACAGACCGCACCGCCCGGTCTCGTCCAATGGATAGGAATTCGCGAAGGGCGTGCGGCAGCAGAGGCAGAAGTGCTCGGCTTCCAGCGGCGCCGGCGCGGCCAGGCACTTGCGGCACACCGGAATTCGCGAGACCTCCACCAGGCTGGTGTCGCAGATGCGGCAGCGGTCGGGAAAAACGAGCGCAAAAATCTCGGCGAGGAACCTCAGAACCGCGGGCGGGGCGACGACCGGCGAAACACGCTGTAGCCATCGACTGGGGAAAACACACCTCCACCTGAGAATTAGTGTACAACATCAGAACAGGAGACTAAATCATGCCTGAACTGTTGGACCGGCGCGCGTTCCTGGCGACCGCGGCCGGAGCGCTGGCTTCCGGACACGCCTCGGCGGCGACGCCGCCAAACGTTGTTTTCATCTATTGCGACGATTTGGGTTACGGCGACCTGGGCTGCTACGGCTCGCCGTTGCGTACGCCGAATCTCGACCGCATGGCGCGGGAGGGCATGCGGTTCACGCAGTTCTATTCGGCCAACCCGGTCTGCTCGCCGTCGCGGGCCGCGCTGATGACCGGGCGCTATCCGACACGCGCCGGCGTGCCGCGCGTGCTCTTTCCGAAAGACACCACCGGGCTGCCGGATTCGGAAACCACCATCGCGCAGACGCTCAAAACGCGCGGCTACAAAACCATGTGCGTCGGCAAGTGGCACCTCGGCCACCTGCCTCAGTACCTGCCCACCAACCGCGGTTTCGACGAGTACTTCGGCATCCCCTACTCCAACGACATGACGCCGCGCGTGCTGCTTCACAACACCGAAGTGGTGGAACAGACGGCGACGCTGGAGACCCTGACGCCGCGCTACACCGAGCAGGCGCTTAAATTCATCGAGCGCTCCAAAGGCTCGCCCTTCTTCCTTTACATGCCGCATACTTATCCGCACATTCCGCTCGGCGCTTCGGCGCGCTTTCGCGGAAAGTCGAAAGCCGGTCTTTACGGCGACGTGGTCGAGGAGATCGACTGGAGCGTGGGCGAAGTGCTCGGCGCGCTCAAGAAACAGGGATTGGATAACAATACGGTGGTGATGTTCTCGTCCGACAACGGCCCGTGGTACCAGGGTTCGGCGGGGCGCTTGCGGGGCCGCAAGGGCATGACCTGGGAAGGCGGCGTGCGCGAGCCGTTTCTGGCGCGCTTCCCGGGCCGCATCCCGAAAGGAAAGACCTGCGGCGGCATTGCGTCCACCATGGACATCCTGCCGACGCTGGCGCAACTGTGCGGCGCCGCGCCGCCCAAGAATCCGCTCGACGGCATCGACATCTGGCCGATGCTCTCCGGCGCCAAAGGCGAAATCGAGCGCGAGGCTTTGCTATACTTCGACGACGTGCACGTGCAATGCGCCCGCTGGGGACGCTGGAAACTTCACTTGAGCCGCTACAACTCGGTTGCCTACAGTCCCGCGCCCGCCGGCGGCCGCATCAATTTCACGCTGAAGCAGCCGGAACTCTACGACCTGATCGGCGACCAGGACGAAAGCTACGACGTCGCGCCCGAGAACCCGCGGGTGGTGGCCGAGATCCGCACCCGGATCGACCGGCTGATGGCCACCTTCCCGGAACCCATCCAGCGCGCCTACACTGAAACCAGGAACAGGACTGCGGGCACCCACGCAGTGGGCGCCGTAACCAGGCCCGCCGAAAGGTGACTTTCATGAAAACATCTCTGCGCTACATGGCACTCACGTTTCTCGCCGCGACGCTGGTTTGGGCCGCCGCGGAAGAGGGATTCATTTCGCTGTTCGACGGCCGGACGCTCGACGGCTGGACGCTGTTCGACAAAGGCCAGAAGGGCCGCGGCTACGTCGTCGAGAACGGAATGCTGGTTTGCCCACAGGACGGCGGCGGCAACCTGCTCACAGAGAAGGAATTCTCCGACTTCATCTTCCGCTTCGAGTTCCGCATGGAACCGGGTGGCAACAACGGCGTCGGCATCCGCGCGCCGCTGGCCGGCGACATCTCTCAAACCGGCATGGAGATCCAGATTCTCGATCACGACCACGAGAAGTACAAGGGCTGGCTCAAGCCGACTCAGCGCCACGGCGCGGTTTACGATATGATTCCGCCCATCGCCGACGCGCTCAAACCGGCCGGAGAGTGGAATTCCGAGGAGATCCGGGTCCAGGGCCGCCTGGTCCAGGTGACGCTCAACGGCGTGTTGATCACCGACGCCGATCTCAATACGGTGAAGGACCCGGCCGTGCTTAAGAAGCACCCGGGAGCGGCGAGAACCAGCGGCCGGATCGGCTTTCTGGGCCACGGTTCGCGCATCGAGTTCCGCAACATTCGCGTGAAGCCGCTGTGAAGCAATCGGCCGCTTGAGCCAAGGCGGTCGCGCCGGTCACCGGATCGCGGTCCAGGTTGCCTCCACCAGGGACTCCGAGCAACTGGAGGGACGCGTTGGAGAGTAAACGGGAGTGGCGGCAATCTTGCCATTCGCCTCCCGGGGCGAAGTGAACGTGCCCGAAAACTCCCCGTTCGAGAACGTGTTCCCCAGGATGGGGAGAGACGGCCGGGTAATGGAGAAATTGACCACGAGGCAATTCTGCCCCGGCACACCCGCGGCCCAGAATCCGTAAGTGAGCTGCGTGATTACGTTCCCCTTCACCGTAAACCCCACGGTGACACCCTGGCTGGTGCCGCCCACCCACTCTCCGTCGTAGACGCCACTTGGAGCGACGGTGAACGCGAGCGGGTTCGAAGGCCCTTGCGCGCCAGTCACGGAAACCTGCCGTTCGCCGGCGGCCGCGCCCGCCGCGATTGCTATAGTCGCTGTCACCTGCGTTGCGCTAGCCCTGACGCCGGAGACCGTAATCCCCGCCGGCGGAGAAAACTGCACTGCGGTGACGCCCGCCAGATCTGAGCCCGCGATCATCAGGCTCACGCTCTGGGCCGCCTCGGCTTTATTCGGGTTCAAGGACGCGATCAACGGCCGCCGGAGAATGGTGAACGTCAGAAGATTCGAAATCCCGCCCGGACCCGTCACCGAGACGGCCCGCGCGCCCGGCGTCGCGTCGGCGGCGATGGTCAGCGCCGCCGTGACCTCGGCGGCGGACGCGCGCAGGTTGGTCACCGTGATTCCGGAGGCCGGCGAAAACTCCACCCGGCTCACGCCCGTCAGGTTGTCTCCCTCGATTTTGAACTGGGCCGCGGTTGCGCCTTGGACCGCGTTGTAGGGCGACATCGTCGTGATGCGCGGCGCGGACGTCTGGAGCGTGACCGGAACCGGATTCGAGCGGCCTCGCTCGGACTCGAGCGTAACCAGACGCGTGCCCGGCGTTGCCGTGGCAAGAATACTCACTCTGGCGCGCACCGAATTTGCCGATGCCTGGACTCCGCTTACGGCCACGCCGTCCGGGGGATGAAACCGGATCGCGCTTACATCGCCGAGGCCCTCGCCCAGCGCCTCGATCTCGGCCGAAAGCTGGCCCGCCCGAATCGCGCCCGGGCGGAGTTCCCGGACCGCGTGCGGCGGCGTACCGATCGCCAGCACTACCGGATTCGACTCCAGCCCGTCGGCTACGACGACGGTTTCCAGATCGCCTCGCCCCGCAAGCGCGGACGGAACCAGGATTACGATCTCATCGATTCCGGGCGTGCCCGGGCGCTGGCCGGCCGAACGCACCGGCACCATCTCGCCGCCCAACCGCACCGCGACCTGCGCGGCGCGCCGGACGCCGGTGGCGTAAAGCCCGACTACCAATTCGCCCGGAACGGCTGGATCGAGGGGCAGCGGCAGGCAGACGCCGCCTTCGACGGCGCAAAGAAGCGTCTGGAGCGACGTCCGCGTTCCGTCGGCGGACACTCGCACCGCGCCGGCCGCCGCGTAGCCCTTCCCCGCTCCGTCGGCCGAATACAGACCCGGCGCAACCTCGCTCACCGTGATCTCGCCTTCCGAGACCACACCGCTTCCACTGGCGACGAACACTTTGGCTTTCCCGTCCGCCGGCCATTCCGGGACGATCCAGTTCACTTGCGCCGGAGAAACGGCCAGAATGGTCGCGTAACCTTCTTTGCCTTCACTGTCCACCAGCTTGACGGTGGTGCCCAGGAGCTCGATGCCCGGTTCCTGGCCTGCGTAGCTGGCGGTCCCGGTGGCAAGCCCCAGGCCCAGGCTGAACGCCGCCATCTCGCGCGCCAGCGGGCCTTGGCGCAAACTCGCGGCCGAGACGGTCTTCAACGCGGGTGTCTGCGCCAGTGCGGGAATAACGCTAAAGAGACCGAACAGGCACATCGCGACACATCGCATGGAAACGCCTCTCGATGGCCCTCGAGTTTCCGTTGCGCGGCGGACCAACGACGCCAACGGCGGCAGCGATGACCCGCTACACCGGCCTTGCCGACCGTATACCAGCATACACCCGTCCGCCGATACAAAATAAAGCCCGGCCCCGCTTTCGCGGAGCCGGGCCAGGGCGGACGGCGTCGAATCGGGCGGGATTCGGCGCACGTCTAGGTGCGATCAACGCGCAGGTTGTTGGTCACCGAGAAGACCCCGAACACGCCGTTGGCGGCCAGGAACGCCACGTTGCGGTCCATTTGGGTGGACACTACACCTTCCAACGTCACGTTACCGTCCTTCACGATGATGTGGATGGACGGCTGCGCGCCCATGGCGTAGCGGTTCAGCACGCTGCTGCCGTAAACGGCCCGCAGCACGCTCAGACGGATGCGGCTGTCGAAGCCCGACAGCGGCAAAACTTCGATTTCGTTCTTCACTTCACGCACTCCGGCTACGTGGCGCACCACGGCCTCGGCGTCGCTTTTCAGCGTCGGGCGGTTCACCTGGCCCGCCAGAGTGACCGTGCCGCCGTCGATTCGGAACGTGAGGTTGTCGAACACGTTGTAGAACGGGAGCGTCACCAACTCGTGACGGACCTGGTTGCTTAACTGGTCGAGCGGGTCGGGTGTGGGCTTCTCCCCGAGCGCCATTGTGGGCGCCGCTACCAGAACCGCAGCCAGCGCCAGGGTCGTTTTCCTGAATCGGCTTTTCATCTTCGTATCCTTCCTCTCGCTAGGTTGGATGCGAGGGAGCCCAAAGCCGTTTCGCACGCCGCCCGCATTTA
>JAUYBU010000351.1 GCA_030693045.1 Bryobacterales bacterium
GGGAACGGCCGGGGCATGGCGCTCTGCACCTCGTTGTTGTCGGCGTTGTCGAGCAGGAAATTTCCGTTGCCGCCGCGGGCGCCAGCCATGGCGATCGGTGAGTAGTACATCCCCTGGCCCAGATTATAGGACTGGCTGACACTGGAGGGCACGTTCTTGGTCATGACGCTGGCGTCCAACGAAATCAAGCTCAGCACGTTTCTCCCGTTGAGTGGAAGATCGGCCACGCGTTGCTGATCCACTACCTGCACCAGGGTCGAAGAGTTCGTCTGAAGCAGGTTAACCGTTGAACTGACCGTCACTTGCTCGGTCGCCGACTTCACCTGCAAAACCGCCTCCACTTGCACCTGCGTATTGGCTTGCAGCAAGACGCCGGTCTGCAGGAAGGGGGAAAATCCTTCCTTTTCCACCCGGACCTCATAGGCGCCCACGACAAGCTGCGGGATCACATATTGTCCGGTCGGGTCCGATGTGACAGTTCGCGAAAGGTTGGTTCCGGTGTTGTTGGCCGTCACTTTGGCCTGCGGAACGACAGCGCCACTTGAGTCGCGGACGGTACCGGTGATAGTCGCGGTTACCTGCGCGCTCAGCAGACCCGGGAGAGTTACCAGGACCACCAGCAGCAATAGAAACCGGAATGAACGAGCAAACATGTGCTACCTCCTCTGCATCTCATTTTTCACACCCTGGGCGTTCTCGTGATCTTAATCGCAGTCCCAGGCAATGTCAATCTTCAGACTTCCGCGCGTCTAGTGCCTAGACCGCTAATTCCGCTCCGTGCCGCGCCCAGAGGGCACCCGGCGCCCGGTCGCGGCTCGGAAACGATTCCGAGCCGCGCGCGTCAGCAAGCGGAAGAACCTAACCATGCGGTCAGAGACCTAGTCGTAAATCAGTTTCGAACCCTACTTCGCCAGCAGCGACTCGAGTTCGCCGGTCTGGCTCTTCACCGTGCGCATTTCCTTGATCGCGGCCCAGTACAGACCTTCCGCGATCTGGCGCGCGTTGCGCTTGTCAACCGTGTACGGGTCCGTCAGGACGGCTTTTTCGACCAGTTCCACCCACTCCGGGGGCCAAGCGTCGATCCCGCGCAGCGTGCCCGCCAGGCCGCCCGCCACATACGCCTTGCAGTCGGTGTCGCGGCCCAGGTTGGTCGCGTACAGAGTGGCTAAGCGCGGCTGCCCGTCCGCTAATTTGAAGCAGGCCAGGCCGCCGGCCAGGATGTCGATGGCATTGGATACGGGTGTTCCCTCATAAAACTTCTGGTACAAGGGCCGGATCTCTTTCCAGTCCTTCGCGTTCTTGGCGAAACCCAGCACTGTCTCCACCTCCTTGCGCGAGCCCGGCGGCAGTTGCGCCAGCGCGACCGCGATGACCGAGTCCACGGTGGCGTTCGGCCGCATCGCCTCGGCCGTGGCCGCGGCGATGGCGGCGCAGTTTTCCAGCGCGCTGTTGTAAATCAGCGTGCTCCTGAACCTGCCGTCATCGCCCTGCTTGTCATTGCGCCAAAGGGGCCGGCCCTGAGCGTCCTTGATGCGGCCCAGATCCAGCGCGTCCTTGGCGGCCACGTCCGGACGGCAGGCGCTGATCAGGCCCAGAGGCTGCATCATCTTGGATGTGCCCATGAAGCCCGGCCAGAGGGCATACCGGCCGACCTCATAGGGAGGTATGCCCGCCTTGAGCAGGTCGTAAATAACCCTGTCCTGGGCGCCAATGCGGAAGCCGATCCGGGTCGGATCGATCTTCTCGACCCACTCTCGCCCCAACTCCTCGATGCTGATTCTGCCGCCCTTTTTGATGACCGCGGAGGCAAGCAGCTTATAGCGCTCCATGCCGTCCTCGGTCCAGCCGACCTGAGCCACAACGCCAGGCCGGTTGGCCCGGACGTCCGGCACGAACTTATCCAGGAAGCCGTAGGTCTTCTCGATTCTCTCCCAGGTCCAGCCCTCGACCGGAGCGCCCATCGAATTGCCAATGTAGGCGCCTGCCACCGCGCCGTAGATATGTTTAAAAAGCCGATCGTTCGGCGGCTTGCCACCAGTCTGCTGACCATAGCTGACAACACCGCCCGACAGTAGCGCGATGACAAGCCACGTCCGAGTCGAATCTCTCATTTGATATGTCCTCTCTGAAGTCTGGTATCACTGCTCCGCGCGCGGTTATGGTTCCAAGCGCCAATCACCACCGCGTAAGAACGGAAGAACCCGTTGGCTTCCGCATCGAGTGTCTGCGTCGATCTCGTTTCTACATGACGAATGTTGTCAAAACTGGACCCCAAAGTCAAGACTATTCCTGGACCTCACTTCGCCAGCAGGGAGTCGGCCTCGCTGGTGGCGGCCTTGGTCTTACGCAGCTCGTTCAGGAAGGCCTGATAGAGGCCCTCGGCTATCTGCCGCGCGGTGCGCTTATCGACGGTGTGGGGATCCGTGAGGACCGCCTTTTCGACCACTTCCACCCACTCGGGAGGCAGGGCCTCGATTCCGCGCATGGCCCCGGCGATACCGCCCGCAACGTAGGCTTTGCAGTCGGTGTCGCGGCCGAGGTTGATGGCGTAGAGGATGGCTTCGCGCGGGCGGCCGTCGGCCACCAGGAAACAGGCCAAGCCGGCGCCGAGGATCTCGACGGCGTTCGAGATGGGCCTATTGTGGTATCTCTCCGCGTAAGGCACACGCAGCTCTTTCCAGTCCTTCGCCTTCCGCGCCCAGCCGAGGACTATTTCGACCTCCTTGCGCGCCCCGGGCACGTCGGGGAGTTGCGCCAGCGCGGTGTCGATGACCGAGTTGACGGTGGCGCCTGGCCGGAGCGCCTCGGCGGTAGCCGCCGCAATGGCCGCGGCTGTCTCGAGCGCGAAATTATTCGGCAAGCCCTGAGCGTCTTTTATGCGGGCGATATCCAGCGCGTCGCGGGCGGCATTGTCCGGCCGGCAGGCGTTCACCATGCCGACGGGCTGGATCATCTTGCTGGTGCCTATGAACGCCGGCCAGGCCGCATAGCGGCCGACCTCCCAGGGCGGCATACCAAACTTGAGCAGGTTATAAATGACCTGGTCCTGGCTGCCAAGATTGTAGCCGAACTTGCTGGGGTCGATCTTCTCGACCCACTCCCGAGCCAGGTCCTCAACGTTGATCCTCCCGCCCTTCCTGATGACGGCGGAAGCGAGCAGTTTATAGCGCTCCATGCCGTCCTCGGTCCATCCAGGCTTGCGGGGATAAGATCTGGACATCCAAGGCGGCCCGAAGCGCTGCGGCACGGCGCGCTCGCTGTCTCTCATTTCCCTGACCACGAACTTGTCAAGGAAACCGTACGTCTTCTCCGTCTTCTCCCAGGGCCACCCTTCGACCGGCTCGCCCATCGCATTGCCGATGTAAGCGGCGGCCACGGAGCCGTAAATGCGAGCGAACATCCGGTCCTTCGGCGCGCCGGCGCCTGCCGGCTGGCCGTAGCCGGCGATGACGCCCAGCACAAGGGCGATGATAACGGCCTTCCAAATCGTATGTCTCATGTGACAATCTCCTTTTGGTGATCTTCTTTCCTGAATCCGGTTCAAGCGCCCAAAGGTCCGGATCCCCGCGCGGGCGCTCCAAGGTCTCTGACCGCATGATTTGGTTCTTCCGCTTGCTTACGCGCGCGGCTCAGCCTTGTTTCCGAGCCGCGACTGGGCGCCGGGTGCCCTCTGGGCGCGGCACGGAGCGGAATTAGCGGTCTGGGCACTAGCGCTTCACCTGTAATCATTTTTTCGGACCGCCGCCGGCCCCACTCGTGCCGGCGCTTCACCAGGTGATCCGCGCGGACACCTGGATCTGCCGTGGGGGCAGAAGTGTGCAACTCTCGCAGATCTGGTCGTTATAGCCCGTGATTATACCAAAATCCGCGCTGGTCACCGTCGTGTTCGGCGGGCCGAACTCTGCGATTCAGACAGTGGCGGAGGCTCCGGAGGCCGAGCTGGGGCTGAGGCGGCGCGGAGCCTGGAAAAACGGAGAAACGTTGGGGCGCTTTCGCCTGGGGTGCTCGTTGTTCAACGGACGAGTGTCGGCGGCGCTCAGGA
>JAUYBU010000374.1 GCA_030693045.1 Bryobacterales bacterium
TGTTCGCAGAGATGCAATCCAACCCGGAACTAATCCGTTCGTATCTGCTCCCTTTTTGTTAACCAGAATGTCCCTTTATTTATGCGCGGCTGTATAGCGCGTGCGAACGTTGTTTTGGACGTCGGTAGCGGACCCGGCACACTCTGTTCTCTCCTCAAAGATGAACGTCCCACCGCGGTAGTTATCGGGATCGATGCCTCTCCCGAGATGATCAGGCACTCGACCCAAACTTACGGGAATGTGCGGTTCATCCAGGGAGATGCCCAGGCTCTTCCCCTACAATCCGACAGCATCGATCTCATCGTTTCTCTCAATGCCCTGCATCACTTCACGTCGCAGAACACGCCCATCCGCGAGTTTCTGCGGGTCCTTAAACCGGGTGCCTTCGCCTACCTTGGAGATTTGCGCCGGGACGCTCCTGAAACGGAAGTGTCAGCCAAGTTGAACCGAATGCATCCCGAGATTCGAGAGGATTTTCTCAGGTCTCTGGATTCCGCGTTTGAATCCGGCGAGGTCATGGAAGCCGTGCAACTGGCAGGCGCTTTTGAATGCGCGGTGCGGCCGGCGGGCCGGTTCATCCACCACCTCGATCGCGTTCCCGCGGATCCCTTGCACCATGAACTTGACCTCTCGCTCTCCTTCCGAGCCACTTTCAGAAAACCTTAGGCTGATAGAGAGGACGCCCGGCACCCGGTCGCGGCTCGGTAGGAGTTTCCGAGCCGCGGCGGGGCGCCGGGCGCCCCGTAATCAGTTGGGCCGGGTCCCGGTTCTGAACTGCCAAAGCGGTCCGCTGATGCCGGCGGATTGAGTGGAAACGGTCTCGACCCGCCAGAAGTAGGTCTGGTCCGGCGAGAGACCGGTGATCGCGGCGCGCGGGGGGCTGGTGGTCTTCATCTCGACGCCCGGGTGGGAATCCTTGGTGGCGGCTTCGACCAGGTCCGGCCGGGTCCCCCAGAACACGGTGTAGGCCTCGCCGTAAGCGAAACCCGGTTGCCAGGCGAGCGTGAGGCCACCGCCACTCTCCAGCCCCGCGGTGCCATCCGGCGCGGGCCGCGGTTCAGCCGGAGCGGAAGTCACCAAGGGCATGATGGCGTCCATGATGTCCACCTCCGGTTGGCCGTCCCAGGTGTTGGCCGCAATAATCAGCGTTGTATCCGAATCGCGAAAATAGTACATCACGTTCTTGAAGCCCGAATAGGCGCCGCCGTGACCCCGGCAGTCGCCGTAGGGCCGCTGCGCTTGCATGAGCCCGCCCATCCCGTACTGCACGCCGGCCCAATGAATGTCGGCCGAAGCGAAGGTGAGCCACTTCTGCCTGGTCCCCTGGTTCAACAGCTTCCCGGTCTTAAGAATGGTTTCGAGAAACCGCAGAAGATCCCAGGGCGTCGAGATGCCCGCGCCGGCGGCCCAGGCGGCCGACGGGTTTACCTCCGTGACATCTCTCCAATCGGAGTGGATTGGATTCCGCACCGCGTCCAGCCGGGTGTAGCCGCGCATCATGTTCTCGGGAAGGTTCAAATCCACCGCAAAGAACGTGTCGCTCAAGCCCAGCGGCCGGCAGATGAGCTGCTGCATCGCTTCCGCCATCGGCATCCCGGACACTTTCTCCACCACCAGCCCGAGCAGAATGTAGTTCGAATTGGAATACATCCACCACTTGTATGGCGGGTAGTCTGGCGACGCCGGCACACTGGGACCCATAAAGGCAACCCAGTACGGATTCGGGTAGGTGGCGCCGGGAGCGAAATCCGGCGTCAACGGATTGGGGATGTCCGGAGCGAGAACGCGCAGGAGTTCCGAGGGTGTGAACTGCCTGCCCGGATTGACATCGCCTGAGGCGGCGATGGTGGGGTGGGCGGTGTAACTGGCGATGCCGGACTTCATTTGCAGGCAATCGGCGATCGTCACCCTCCCGATGTTTGGAATTGCGGCGACGGCCGGGTTGTCGCCCAAGTGGCGCAGAACCGGATCCGTGAGCTTGAGACGCCCCTGCTGCTCCAGCATGAGAACCATCTGGGCGGTAAACACCTTGGTGACGCTGCCGATCCGGAAATGCAGATCGGGAGACATCTTCTCTTTTGCCGGCAGGTTGGCGTATCCGGTGACCCCGACTCTCACGCCCCACTCCGGCGACTTAACGATGACCACCGCGCCTGGAACTGTTCTGTCCGCGGCAAACCGGTCCAGCGCCGCCTGCCAAGATGATGGGAACGCCTGATGTGGCAGGGCGTTCGAGGCTGCGTCCGACAACGCGGTGAACAGCGCGACCCAGAGCAGCGGCAACAACAGCAATACGATGCGTTTTCGTTTCATTTTTTCTGTAGCTCCAATCGGCCGGATGAACCGGCCATAGCTGCCGCCCATGCGCGCGTCAACTCCTCTTCGAACCACCCGCAGATTCCCGCTATGGTCGCGGAACGGTGCAGTTTCGGGCAGTAACGCACCGACACTATCAGGCTCGCTTCTGTTAGCATCGCGTCAAACTCCAGTTTTTGCGTGCGTTCTATCTCACCGGCGGAGGCGCCGGGGAGGCGGTCCGAGAGGGCGAACGCCCCGGCCGGCTTCCGGTCGATGCGCCCTATGTAGTTCAATCCGATTTCGGGTTCTCCGGCCAGTACGAGGCCGGTTGTCATCCGCGCCGGCGTCAGGTACTTGAGGACTCCGAAGCCCACGCCCTGCGTTGGAACGGAGGCCAGCATCCGGCGCGTTGCCGCGACCTGGCCCGCAACATCGGCCGCCTCCGCCGCGCGCGCCACCACGGGGTAGTTGGCGGTGAACCACCCGACCGTGCGGCTGACGTCCACATCCGCGAGCGGGATGCGGCCATGCCCGGCGAGAAGCACGCGGGTCGATTCGCACCCGGTCCACTGGCGTAGCGTTCGGGCGACCGCGGTGAGCAGCACGGCCTGGACGGCGGACTCCGCATCGCCGCCGTCCAGCGCCGCCGGAACGTTGACGGTAAGCACATCGGTTTCCCCGTAGTGATGGGGCGTCACGGGGAAATCCGTCGGAATCGGATCCAGCCGGCTGGATTCGACCGCGCTCCAATAGGCCTTTTCGCCTAGCAACGATTCACTGCAACTCCAGGCAGTCAGCGCATTCGCCCAATCCGCGTACGAAGAGGTCTTGGGGGGCAGCGCGATTGGATGGCCGTTCCGAGCCTGCTGGTAAGCGTCGGAGAGATCTTCCAGCAGAATCCGCCAGGACACGCCGTCGACAACCAGGTGATGCGCAACCAGCAGCGCGTGATCCGCATCCTGCATCCGGCATAGCGCGGCTTTGAACAACGGGCCTGTGTCGAGCGAGAATCCCGCGTGCAGGGCATTCGCGTGAGTGGCTAGGCGGCCCCAGGCGCTGGATTCGAGACGCAGATCGAGGGTTTCGAAACCGGGGCCAGGTCTCTGACCGCACGATTCGATTCTTCCGCTTGCTGACGCGCGCGGCTCAGTATCGTTTCCGAGCCGCGACCGGGTGCCCTCTGGGCGGGGAGCGGGGCTGGCGGTGGCCGGGCCGATGGTCTGAATGACGGCGCCGCCGTCTTCAACCTGGTAGCGCATGCGGAGCGCGTCATGGTGTTGCCAGAGCGCCGCGACGGCCGCGCGAAGCGGAACTTCCTCGATACCATCGGCGGCCCGCAGAAGGATTGCGTGGCTGAGACGATGCCAGTGGGCGCGCGAATGCTCTTTGAAATACCAATGTTGGATCGGTGTCAACGGAGCAGGCCCGGCCGCTGCTGCAGCGGCGGGCGGACACTCGCGGACCGCGGCGGCCAGCATGGCTATGCTGCCCAGGCCGGACAGGTCGCGCAGGTTGAGGTTCAAACCGCTGCGGCGGAGCCGGCCCACCGCCAGGATCGCTTTGAGCGAGTCTCCTCCCAGATTCAGGAACGAATCGTGAATGCCGATGTCGGCGCGGCCGAGAACTTCCTGAAACACGGATGCGATCGCGCGCTGGACGTCGTTGACCGGCCCGGCGGTCCCGGCAAGCGCCTCGGCCGGAGCAGCCAGCGCCGCTCGGTCCACTTTGCCGGCCGTGGTCCGCGGAATCTCTCGCACGGGAATCATCGCCGACGGAATCATGTGCGCAGGCAGCCGGCGGGAAAGGTGGTCTCGCAGCTTACCCGGATCGAGCGGGCTTCCGGCTACGTAATACGCCACTAATTTCCCGGCGTCCATCGGCGTCGTGTACAGGGTGACAGCAGCCTGTCCGATTCCCGGGTATTCCCGCAGCACGCTCTCAATCTCGCCCAGTTCGACGCGGAAGCCGTGGAACTTCACCTGGGTGTCGGTCCGGCCGAGGCAAACGATCTGGCCATCCTCGCGCAGGCATCCCAGGTCGCCGGTTCGGTACAGGCGCGCGCCGCCGCCGGACGGCGCACGCACGAACTGGCTTTGGGTGAGTTCCGGACGGTTCAGGTATCCTCGCGCCAGGCCTGGGCCCTGGATGCAAATCTCGCCCGGCACACCCATCGGAACGGGGCGGAGACGCCGGTCCAGCAGCCGGATGCCGCTATTGGACACGGGCCGGCCTATCGGGATCACGGCCGAGCCCGTATCTTGGGGACGGACCTCGTGAAACGACGCGCAGACGGAGGCCTCGGTGGGGCCGTAAGCGTTGAAGTATCGCAGCCGGGTCGAATAGTGGCGAACGTCGGCGGCGTCGGCCGGTTCGCCGGCTGTTATCAGCACGCGGAGATCGGGAAATTCCGGCTGTTCGAGTGCGCGCAGGTACGAAGGCGGCAGCGTGACCACGCTGATCCGCTGGGTCCGCATGCACGCCTGAAACAGGTTCGCGTCACGCCGAGTCTGCTCACCGATGAGCACCAGGTGCGCGCCCGCCGCGAGCGCCATGAAGATCTCCGAAAGCGAGGCGTCGAACGACGAGGAAGCGAACTGCAACACACGGTCGGCGGGCGTGACCCCGAAACTACGGATCTGGTCCAGGATCATGTTCACGAAACCGCCGTGCTCGATCAGTACGCCCTTCGGACGTCCCGTGGATCCCGACGTGTACATAAGGTAGGCCAGGTTCGCCGCGCCGCAGACGGCCGGAGGGTTGTGAACCGGCCCGGTGCGGCATTCCTCGACGTCCACCGCTACGCCGGCGCGCACCGCGTTCACACGCCGCACGCCGGCGTCGTCCCCGACCACGGCGCGGCAGCCGCTGTCGTCGAGCAGAAACCGCAGACGCTCGTCCGGGCACGTCGAGCTGACGGGGAAGTATGCGCCGCCGGCCTTCAGAATTCCGAGCAGCGCGATCACGCGCCACTCGCCGCGCTCCATCAAGACACCCACGCGATCTTCCACCTGCAGCGCCAGTCGCGTGCGAAGCGTGTGCGCAACCTGGTTGGCGCGTTCGTTCACCTCGCGGTAGGACCAACT
>JAUYBU010000376.1 GCA_030693045.1 Bryobacterales bacterium
CCAAGGGCATCGTCGGCGGCCAGATGGCCTGGGGGCTGCTGGCCGTCGGGGCGGCCTTCGCGCTGGCGCTGATCCTGTGCGGCGCGCGCGCGCCCATGCTCATCGCCGTGGGCATGTACCTGCCCTTCGAGACTTCGTCGGCGATCTTCGTGGGCGGGCTCATTCGCTGGATCGCCGACCGCGCCGGGGCGGCGGAAGACAAAGGCACGCTGCTGGCCTCCGGCCTGATCGCCGGCGAGGCCATCGTCGGCATTCTGCTGGCCGTGACGTACGTCTCGGGCCTCTCGTCGCTGACCAAGCTCATCGCGGGCGCCGACCAGTTCAGCTTCTTCCCCGCCCTGGGCGGATGGCTGTCGCTGGGAGCCTTCGCGGCCATCGCCTGGGTGCTGATTCGAATCCCGTCGCGCGCGCGCCCGTAGGGGTCGAGGAGATTCACCCCCGCACCTCCCTGTCAAGTCGTTTAACTACATGACCTGCAATTCAGACACTGGGGGGAGCGTTGGAACACTGAGAAACCAAAGGCGGCTGCAAGAAACATGCAGGAAGAAGAATATTTTTTCGGGGGAGAGAACGATCGTCTATCCACTTCGGGCCCGATACGGTGTAGGGGTGTTGGGAAGGCCGCCGCGCCGCTCCTGGCGCGGTGGGACGCGGATACAGCGCCGCCGACGGCAACGTGAAGTGGCCGCCCGGGGCGCCGTGGTTAAAGCCCGCACCGCGCTGGCCCGCGCCACCGGCACGATCCTGGAAGAAAACCGCATCTCGATCGAAGCCGCGCGCCAGGGCGTCATGCAGGCCCGCGGGCGCCAGCCAGAAGATCCGCCGCCCTCACTTGACCTTCAGCCCACCGAAAAGGGAGCGGTAGCTCCAGGTGTGCCTGCCGCCGAGTGTAAGCCCGGCCGCTTCAAACCCCGTCTCCGAAGAAGGCACTACGGAGATCTCAATCTCGGCGTCGTCGCTGCGGAGTTGACCGACGGTGCGCGGGCCCGACGGTGCGGAGGACGAGAAACCCATCCAGCCCCACTTTGTGCTCGAGACACATTCGCAGACGCGGTCGCGTTCCGCCGTGCGGGAAGTAAACCGCGCCCGCACCAGCGCATCCGGCGCGCCGCCCGTCCAGGTGATCTCGACAAAGCCGTTGTATGGCAACACCGTCCCCGGCGGGAAGCTCGTGGTCAGCCGGATAGGCTCCGGAATCGATACGCTGGTCAGGAAGGCGCCCACCTCCGCCCCGCCGCCCGAAGAGACCGCGTACTGCCCCTGCCGGACCGCGCCCGCCGGCAGCGGGACGCGGTAGACCGGTCCGTTCGCGCTCCCCTCGGGCCGGAACGTCTCGGCCCGCATTCCCGCCGGCGACACGGTGAGCGGTCCCGCATCCAACTGCGTGAGTCGCTCGTAGCTATCAAAGCCCCCGCAAGATGGCCCGGAGGGCGTCTTCCACTGGTCGGCGCACTTGCACTGGGCAGCGGCAGCCGGCGGCACGGGACGCATCCACAACGCGGCGGAAAAACTCACTTCCAACGAATCCGACGGCGGCGCCGGCGCAACGCCGCTCGATTCCCGGTGGACCCACTCCAGTTGAGCGTAGCTTCGCGGCTTGTCGACACAGGTGTCACCGGCGCTTGCGATGCTGAGGGGCACCGGCTGGCTGCTTACGGACGGCTCGTAAGGGTAGTACCTCCAAATTCGAACTGGAATGGCGCACCCTTCCAGTACATCCGCGGAAAGCTGGACGTCGATCTGGTCGACGCCCACCATGCCGAAGGCTTTCCCGGCCCACGTCACGCCTGCGGAACGGTCGCCGGCCGTGGCGCCGGCGAACACCCGGGCAGACTCGCTCGTCTGGGGAGGCATGCCGTCGGGGGGCCATGGCGTCGTGTAGGGTTCCCCGGCGCCAGTGGCCCAAATGCGGATGAAGCCTCCCGGCCGCGCCGGCTGGTCGGGACCATTGAGGGAGACTGCGCCGCCCTCATGATAGTTTAGGATGGCTGCGTGACCGCAGCCGGAGCCGTCGAGAGTAAAGATACCGGGGCTCGCTAGGCGGGTCGGAAGAGGGACAGGATCGCTGCTGCCGGCGGCGGTGCGCACTACGAGAGCGCTACCGGAAGATCCCTGGGGGGCAGCAGGCGCCATTGGCACCTGAAAGTTTATCTGTCCCGGCGAGACGTAAAACAGTGGCACCGCAGCACCGTTGACCAAAACCGACGTTCCGGCCAACTCCCTGGGCAGCGGGACCGACGCCGCCTGGGCAGTCTGGGCGGCTAGACTCGCGCCAAACACCGTGGCAATGGAGCCCAAAGCCACTCCGCCGCCGGGCTGGTCCGGGGGGCGCAAGGTAGCAGCACTTACCACACCGCCCTCAAACACCTTCGGCCTTTCGGCCGCGCGGGCGTCACACCACACCAGCAGCAGGCACGCCGCCAGAGTTATTCGAGCGCCCGTCATGACGCCCCCGGATTCATTGTAGCGGTCCGGTCACGACGTAGGTAAACTGCTTGACTTCATCCTTCGGCGAGAGCTGGATGGAGGGTCCCGCGCCCGTCACGTCCACCACGGCGCCCGTTGTATCGGTCAACTTCACGTGCCGGCTGTAAACCCAGAGGCGTAACGGTGTGTCAAACGGAACAGTCAACTGGAGGTCGCGCCCGGTGGCATCCTGGCGGGCCGTGTATGCCGCGTGAAACGCGCCCGTCTCGGTGCGGATCCCAATGATCAGGTGTGGCGCCGCAACCACACTGTCCTTCGGCAGCAAAGCCTTCGGATCTTCAATCCGAAACCGGAGAATCGCGCCCTTCTTCAGTTTGATCTGAAGCCCCGTGCGGATCTGGCCGGGATTCAGTTTCAGCGTCTCGATCCCGGACCACTTGCAGGGATCGAGGTAGCCCCCGCCCACCACCTGGGCGCACAGATAATACGAGGCGGTATCCAGGTCCCCCACATCAAACACGCCATTCTGGTCCGCAGTTACGCTCCTGGCCAGAGCTGGCTCGGTGATGAAACGCGGGCCGGCCGGTGGCGGAAACTTGGGACCGGGGACCGTCGCACCGGGGGGCAGCGGTACGGGCGGATCGCTAGTCCGCCTGGAATACCGGGGGAGCCGTGTGTAGATGACGACGGCCCTGGCGAGCGCTTTTCCATCTTCGCCAATCACCGCACCCTGGAGGCGAGCCTTCGCGCTGACCGGTTCTTTACCGGGTTGGGCAAAGCACGCGACAGCCATCAACGACAGGCCGGAGAGCAGCCAGACGGCGGTGGTAACTGTTTTGAAGAAGTTCGGGGTCCTCATGGCTTCATTGCCTCCGTTTCCCAGAGAGCTACCAGGTTGCCTGGATCGGCGGGTTGATCTGGCCCGGCGCTTGATAGCATTTCCCGTTCGGATAGTGCCAGGGGCGTACGGTGACGCCCGGCCACCCACTCGGCAGCCGACGTCCGGCCAGCGCACTCTGGTTGAAGCCCGCCACCAGACCGTTCGGGCCTACCGGTCCGGGCGGACTTCCGACGCCCTCGCAGGTCTCCAGCGGATACTTGCTCCCGTCGATGCTGTTGTTGTAAGTCTCGCCTAACATGAACATCGCGTTGTAGAGATTCGGCTCGTAGTGCCCGCCCGAAGGGCCGAAGCTGTCAAGCAACTGCTTGGCGCCGTCGAAGAACTTGACCGCTTCGCGCCGTACGTCCTCGGAACTCTGTGTTGTGACACACCTGCCGTGCAGAGGGTTTTCGCCCGGCACGTTGTTCAGCAAGCATGGGCTCTGGTGCGTGTCGGCTATGGTCGGCGGCGAAAAGTAGTAGGGCACTTGGAACATGAACGGAGGCGATCCCGGAACACCGACGGTGCCTCCACACAGCATCGTAGTGCCGAGGTGCTGCGGGTCCTCGGGGTGCTCGGGATCCCCAACCACACCATTGAGGGGAAGTCCAATATACCCGGCGGTAATGGCCGCCAGCATGGCGGAAAGCGAATGGACCCGCGCGGACACACCGTACACGGACGGGCAGTCGAAGTCCGGCTTCGACGATTGCCCGCTTCCCTGCGCCGAATGCGTCACGCGCATCATGTCGTTGTAGTAGTACATT
>JAUYBU010000418.1 GCA_030693045.1 Bryobacterales bacterium
GATTTCGTAGCCTGTCCCCGAAATAGGGCTCCTAGCTCATGAAACGCGCCTTGGCATACTTCAGAAAGTTGTAAATCGCGGCCATGTAGGCGATGGCCAGGCCCTCTGCGCCGTCCAGAAAACCGCGGTCCACGACGTAGGTCTTGAAGAACGTCCACGGCGGATCGAGCAGCAACTTCGACCAGCCGATCTTGCCGCCCTGAGACACCACCTGTTCGGCGGCCAGCGTGGTGTAGCGGTCCATGGTCCTCAAATGCTCGGAGAGCGAATCGCAGGTGAAGTGCAGCAGGTTGGATCGAAAGTGTCCGACGCGGCCGTCCACCTGGACGCTCTCATGCACGAACTCGCCGGCCCAGCGCGCGCGGCGCCGATCGTAAAGCCGCACCTTGCGGTCCGGGTGCCAGCCCGAATGCAAAATCCAGCGGCCCAGGTATTGCGCCAGCCGCGGCACGGTGTAGGCATCGTGTTCCGGGCCGTTTTTTTTGACCTGCAGGATTTCGCCCTCCAGGCCCTCGCTCAGCGATTCGTCGGCGTCGATGGAAAGGATCCAGTCGTTTTCGGCCTGCTCGGCGGCGTAGTTTTTCTGCTCGGCGTAGCCCTTGAAGGGATGGTCGACGATCCGCGCGCCGAGCTTTTCGGCGATCTCGATGGTGCGGTCGGTCGAGCCGGAATCCACCACCAGAATCTCGTCCGAGCAACGCAGGCTTTCAATCGCGCGCGCGATATTGCGTTCCTCGTTGTAGGTGATGATGGTGGCCGAAATCTTCATCCCGCTATTCACCCGCATGGAAAGGCGCCAGCGTAAAAGTCGCCAGCAGGATCAGCAGCGCCAGCAGGCCCAGCCGGCGGCGCACCGGGTCGAGTTCGACCGGATCGTAAATCGTCGGCGGATGTCTCAATCCGAAGAACGCGAAAAATCCGGCCCAAACCAGCCAACCGTACCAGTAGAAGATGCCGATCGGGATCAGCGCTCCGACGAACAGCCGCGACAACAGGCGGTGACGCCTGGCCATAAACGCGTACAGGATGTGCCCTCCATCGAGCTGGCCGATGGGCAGCAGGTTCAGCGCCGTCGCCAGCACTCCCACCCAGGCGGCGCGCGCGATCGGATGCAGATAGATGTCGCCCGGGGCGACGCCGGGGAAGATCAGGGCCTCCAGCGCGCGCAGCACCGGCGGCGTGCCGAAAATCAGGTCGCCGCCCTCGGCGAAGCCCGGCGCCACTTTCGAATACGCCAGCCCGATGGCCATCGCCGGCAGCAGGAACAGGAAGCCGGCCAGCGGCCCGGCGATCCCCACGTCGAATAATACGCGCTTGGAGTAGATCGGCGAACGAATTCGGATAAACGCGCCGAAAGTTCCGATAAAGGTCGGCGCCGGAATGAAATACGGGAGGCTAACGTCGATGCCGTTCCACACGCAGGTCAGGTAATGTCCCATCTCGTGCGCCAGCAGAATCGCCAGCAGGGTCAGCGAAAACGGGAGACCGTCCAACAGCAGCGAAGGATGCCAGGCGATCTCCAGGAGCGCGGACATGTCCTGCTCCAGCTCGAACGCCGGACGATTGGCCTGGAAGTTGTGGGCCAGCCGCGCGCCCACTCCCGTGGTGGTGATCAGCGTTAGCAGGAACAGCAACGCATGAAGCCAGTAGCGCGGCCGCCTGCCGGCAGGCGCGAACGCCAGCCTGCGCCGGGAACCGTTTGTCGGCGTCGAAACTTCGAGGGCCGGAGGATAATCCTGCGAAGACACAAGGCCCGGCTGTTATTGCAGGCTCTGCAATTCCTTGCCCGGCTTGAAGCGCACCGCCTTGCCCGGCGGGATAGCCACCTCCGCGCCAGTGCGCGGGTTGCGCCCGATGCCGGTCTTTCGCGGCCGCACATTGAATATGCCGAAGCCGCGCAACTCGATCCGCTCGCCCTGGCCCAAGGCTCGCTTCATGCTTTCAACCACGGTTTCGACCGCCAACTCGGCCTTGGTCTTGGTGAGTCCGGTGCGGTTGACGACTTCGTTGATGATATCGAGTTTGATCAAGACATCCTCCTCGGGATGGGCGGAAACCTCGCAACCAGGGGCTTCCAGCGCGAGCCCAACAGCAAAACCCATGATAGGAATAGGCTTACGAACTTGTCAAGGCCGCCGTCGGCGATATTGCCGGCTTCAGCCCAGCCAGCGGCCCAGAATCGGCCCGTAGGCGTCGATGCGGCGGTCGCGGAAAAACGGCCAATTCCGGCGCACTTCTTCCGCCCGCCGCGGATCGCATTCCACGATCAGCGTCTCTTCCATGCCGCTGGAGGCTTCCGCGACTAACTGGCCGAACGGGTCGGCCACAAACGAGGACCCCCAAAACTCGAGACCTTCCCCGGGCGGCCCTTCGTGACCCACCCGGTTCACCGCGGCCACGTAGACCCCGTTGGCGATCGCGTGCGCGCGCTGAATTGTGCGCCATGCGTCGAGCTGCGCCGCGCCGTCGAGCGCCTTTTCGGATGGGTGCCAGCCAATAGCTGTGGGATAGAAGAGAATGCCCGCTCCGGCCATCGCGCTTAGTCGCGCGGCCTCCGGATACCACTGGTCCCAGCAGATCAGCACGCCGATGCGGCCGAAGCGCGTGTCGAAGTTGAGGAAGCCCAGATCGCCCGGAGTGAAGTAATACTTCTCGTAATACAGCGGATCGTCCGGGATGTGCATCTTGCGGTACAGGCCGGCCAGCGAGCCGTCGGCGTCGATGACGGCGGCGGTGTTGTGATACAGGCCGGCGGCGCGGCGCTCGAACAAGGATGCGATCAGCGCGACGCCCAATTCCTTCGCCAGCGCGCCCAGGCGTTCGGTGGAAGGCCCCGGCACGGGTTCGGCCAGCGCGAACTGAGCGGCGTCCTCTTCGCGGCAAAAGTACTCTGAGCGGAACAACTCCTGAAGGCAGATGATTTGCGCGCCGCGCCCAGCGGCCTCGCGGATCTTCCATTCGGCCTTGGCCAGGTTCTGGTTCGGGTCGCGAGAACAGGACATCTGAATGAGGCCGGCGCGGAACTTCCCGGCCGTTTGGGGTTTCGACTGATCCATTTAGTATCATTGTGCTCTATGCGGATGCGTTTTTGGATTATCCTTGCGCTGGCGGCGTCTGCGTGGGCCGCCGTCCCCACGCCCACAGAGCACCTTGGGTTCACGCCCGGCGACGAGAAGAAGCTCGCCGATTATTCGCAAATCACGTCCTATTTCCAGAAGCTCGAAAAGTCGAGCGACCGGCTGGTTCTGAAAGAGTTCGGGCGCACCTCGACCGGCAAGCCGATGTATTTGGCAATCATTTCGGCGCCCGAGAACCTGAATCGGCTTGAGCACTACCGCTCCATCAACCGCCAACTGGCCTTGGGCACGGCTTCGGCCGAGGAGGCCAGGCGCCTGGCTGCGGAGGGGAAGGTCATCGTCTGGATCGATTCCGGTTTGCACGCCAGTGAAGTTGCGCCCACGCAACATGCGCCGGACCTGGCTTATCGAATGCTGACCGGCGAGGACGAGGAAACGCGCCGCATCCGCCAGAACGTCATTCTGCTCCAGATCCCCTGCATCAACCCGGACGGGTTGGACTGGATCGTGGAATGGTATCGCGGCAACGTCGGCACGCCGCACGAACTCGCGAACCTACCGCGGCTGTACCAGAAATACGCCGGCCACGACAACAACCGCGACTACTTCATGCTGAACCTGGAAGAGACGCGCCACGTCTCGAAGCTGCTGTTCCAGGAGTGGTTCCCCGAGATCGTCTACAACCAGCACCAGCAGCCGGCCTTCCCCGCGCGCATCTTCGTTCCGCCCTACGCCGAGCCGCTGAATCCGAACATCCCGGCGCCGGTGATGGAGGGCATCAACCTCATCGGGTCGGCCATGTCCGAACGCCTGGCGCGCGAGAACAAGCCCGGCGTGCTGTCCTATTTCGGTTTCGACGGCTGGTGGAACGGCGGGCTGCGCAGCGTGCCCGCGTTTCACAACATGCACGGCATTCTCACCGAAACCGCGGCCGCCGGCTACGCCACGCCGCGGGTCTACAAGCCCAGCGACATTCCCGATCGTTTCGCCAACGGCATCTCCACGCGCGAGCCCAGCATCTTCTACCAGCGCCCCTGGATGGGCGGCCGCTGGAGCGTGCGCGAGGCCATCGATTATATGCTGGCGGCCGACTTCGCGATCCTCGACCTGGCTTCGACGCGCTCGTCCCACTACCTCTACAAGTCCTGGGAACTGGCCCGCGCGTCGATCGACCAGGGCCGCAAGGGCAAGCCTTTCGCGTATGTCGTGCCGATGGATCAGCCCGACCGCTGGACCGCCGTCGAGATGCTGCGGCGTCTTCAAATGGCCGGCGTCGAAGTGCGGCGCGCGCGCGCCGAATTCAGGGCCGGCGGTAAGACGCACCCGGCGGGGACCTTCGTCATGCTCGCGGGGCAGCCCTTTCGGCCGTACCTGGCCGACCTGATGGAGCCGCAGAAGTACCCCGAGATCAAGACCTCCGGCGGCGTCACCAAGAGGCCTTACGACATCGCGGGCTGGACCCTGCGCATGTTGATGGGCGTCGAAGTTCAGCGCGTCGAGGAAGCCTTCGAGGCCGACCTCGCGCCGGCGGGCGAGATTGCGGCCGCGGCCATCTCGCCCGATCGTCGCGACAATTCGTCGTTCCTCAAAATGGCCGAACTGCTCGCCTCCGGCAAGCGAGTGCTCT
The DNA here is from genome assembly GCA_030693045.1 of Bryobacterales bacterium. Lineage (GTDB taxonomy): Bacteria > Acidobacteriota > Terriglobia > Bryobacterales > Bryobacteraceae > JACQZT01. Next base: position 4,705 of record JAUYBU010000418.1, read on the forward strand.
GGTCGAAGACCGGCGAGATCGCGACCGATGGCGTGGCGGCCTATGAGATCCGCAAGCCGCGGCTGGCGCTCTACGAGCCCTGGACCGGGAACATGGACACCGGCTGGACCCAGTGGGTGCTCGATACTTTCCAGGTCCCGTACACGCTCATCCACAACGGCGATTTGCAGAAGCCCGGCCTGCGCGCGCGCTTCGACACCATCCTGTTCGCCTCGCAATCGGCCGCGTCGATTCTGAACGGAGTGCGGCAGGGCGAGCGCTCGAGGCCGGGCGGCCGCTCGCAAACCCCCGGCGTGATGGCGCTCCAGCGGCCCGAGTTCACGGGAGGCATCGGGCTGAGCGGGCTGGTGAACCTCGACGCGTTCGTGCGCGACGGCGGCGTGATGATCGCGCTCGACAGCGCGACGGAGTTGCCGGTGCAGCATTTTCCGCTGCCGCTGCGCGCGCTGGTGCGCGGCGGCGCCGAGGGCGGGGAAGGCGGGCCGCCGTCGGAGGCGTCTTCGACCAGCGCCTACTACTGCCCCGGCTCGATCCTGCGCGCCACCGTCGACGCGTCGCATCCGCTGGCCTTCGGCATGCCCATCGATGCGCACGTTTTTTCCACCGGCGGGCAGGCGTTCGAAGTGACGCTGCTCGACGAGTTCAACACGGGCGACCGCGAGATTAAGACCGTGGCCCGTTACGCCCCCAAGGACCTGCTCGCTTCGGGCTGGCTGTCGGGTGAAAGAACGATTGCGGGGCGGGCGGCAATGATCGAAGCCCGCCACGGCAAGGGGCGGGTGGTGTTGTTCGGATTCCGGCCGCAGTTTCGCGGCCAGACCTTCGGCACCTTCAAGCTGCTGCTAAACGCGATCTACCTCGGCTCGGCGCGCTGAGCTACGTGTCCAGCCGCGTCAAACCCGCCTCGCGAGCCCACGCGATGGCCCGCGAGAACTCTTCGTTGGTGAGGCGGCGCGACAGTTCCGGGTACTCGCGCGCCCGGTGTTCCGGCCGGTACTGCGCCATGATGTTGACGTAGGTGGACCGTGTCAGCTTCGCCGCCACCCATTTCACGAACTTGTCCGTGCCCGCGATGTTGTGCGGCAGCACCAGGTGGCGGATGATCAGCCCGCGCACGGCGATGCCCCTCTCATCCACCGTCAGCTCGCCCACCTGCCGGTGCATTTCCGCGATCGCCTCGGCCGCGCGCTCCGGATAATCGCGCGCCCCCGAGGAATACTTATCCGCCATCGCGCCGTCCATGTACTTGAAGTCGGGCAGGTAGATGTCCACGATTCCGTCGAGCAGCCGGATGATCTCCACCGGATCGTAGCCGCCGCAGTTGTAAACCAGCGGAACGGTGAGGCCTCGCGCCATGGCCGCGCGCAACGCATTGACGATGTTGGGCACGAAATGCGTGGGCGTGACCAGGTTGACATTGTGGCAGCCCGTCTCCTGCGCGCTCTTCATCAGACCCGCCAGGTCGTCGTCGCTCATCCACCGGCCGTCGCCGCGATGGTTGATTTCCCAGTTCTGGCAGAACTGGCAGCGCAGGTTGCATTGGCTGAAGAAGATGGTCCCCGATCCGCCGCGGCCCACCAGCGGCCGCTCCTCGCCGAAGTGCGCGTGCATCGAATACACTCTGACGCGCGAGGTGGACTGGCAGACGCCCATCTCCCCCTTCAGCCGGTTGACGCCGCACTGCCGGGGGCACAAACGGCAGCTCCTGTAGATGGCGTAAAGCTCTTTGATGCGGGCCTTGAGGTCGCCGCTCTGCTCCAGCGCCAGGTAGGCGGGCTTGAAGTCCTTGCGGCGAATCACCGGTCCGCCGGTGCCCGCCGGCGCCGAGCAGGATTCGAGCATACCCGTCCCCAGAAGCGTTTCGACGAAAAACAACCGGCGCGTCGCGTCGTCCATGACTGGCTCCCGCCGATCACATTGTATCTCCGTTGGTGGGGCGGGCTTCAGCCCGCGCGAGGCATTCATGCCTCGCAATGGCCGGGCTGAAGCCCGCCCCGCCCCGCTCGTCCTACGTCCTGGGCGGCAAATTCGTCTTCGTGTCGGCGTGCAACAGCGCCTTCATCTCGCCTAACTGGACGCCCTGCTGCTGGGTCCGCGTGCGCGACGGCCACGCAACATTCGTAAACTCGTTGGGGTCCAATTCGTGATCGTAGAATTCGACGCCCGACTTGCCGTCCTCCCATTCGGTGTAGCGATAGCGCTCCGTTCGCACACTTCGGCCAAACCGCTCGCCGCCGCGCGCCACCATGGTGTAGGCCGCCTTCTTCCAGGGCCGTTGCGGGGAATCCAGCAGCGGCGCGAAGCTCGTACCCTGCATGCCGGGCGACTGCGGCAACTCGCAAAGCTCCGTCAGGGTCGGGTAAATGTCGACGTACTCGACCAGCCGCGGACAGCCGACTCCCTCCGCCTTTCCGGGCGCGTGAACCACCAGCGGCGCGCGCGACGCCTGCTCGAACACGCTCATCTTCCGCCACAACTGAAGATGGTCGTACAGATGCCACCCATGATCGCCGAACAGCACCACCACGGTATTGTCCCAGAGTTTTTCCTGGTCCATCGTGTCGAGCACCAGGCCGAGTTGCGCGTCCATGAAGGTGGTGGCGGCGTGATAGGCCAGTATGCCCTGGCGCCGCTCGTCGTTGGTCATCTGCGCGTCGCCTTGCGTGGACGTGAGGGCGATGGGCGGGATGTCGTCCCGGTCGTCGGCGGGCGTGTTCGGCAGTTTGATCTGGTCCAGCGAATACATGTCGAAGTACTTCCGCGGCGCCACCCAGGGCAGGTGGGGCTTGTGGAAGCCGCAACCGACAAAGAACGGCTTGCTCTTGTTCTCGCGGATGATTTGGACGATGCGGCGGGCCGTGGCGCCGTCGGGTTCGTCGGCGTCGGCGCGGTTGGTCGGGGTCCAGGACAGCTTCACTCCGCCTCCGCCCGCCTCAGCCTGCTTAGCCTGCTTTCCGGCTCGGTTCTGCTTCTTCGCGCTCTGCTTGCGCCGGACGCGATCCAGGGCCGTGTCTTCGTCCTTGAGCCCGCGGCCGCCCGCGATCGGCACGCCGGCCGAGCTTTCCGAGATGTCCCACTTGATCTGGTGCTCGTAGGTGCCATGCGCGATCTTGCCCACTCGCGCGGTGAAGTAACCTTGAGCCTTGTAGTATTCGGGAAGAAAGACCACGTCGCCCAAGTGCGTCCGCGGCGGCGTGGTGTTGTTGAAGACCTGCGTCGTTTCCGGACGCCGGCCGCTCAGCAGCGACGTTCGCGTGGGATTGCACAGCGGGTAATTGCAGTAGGAACGGTCGAAGCGGACGCCGTGGCGCGCCAGGCGGTCGATGTTCGGCGTCTTCACCACCGGATCGCCGTAACAGCCGATCCGGTTGTTGAGATCGTCCACGGCGATGAACAGTACATTCGTCTTGCGGCTCTGCCCCTGCGCCAGCGAACTCAGCGGGCCGGCCACGGGCATCCAGAGCAGATCGCGTCGTGTAAAAGTCATCTCTAATCTCTAACACATCGGAGCGACACAGCCTACAGCCCAATGCCACTTACATTGCAGGGTAAAGAGGAAGGCCTCCTGTGGCCGGCCGGCGGTTTTTTCCGGACAAAACAAGAGAGATCGGTTATGTTTTGATGGGTGAACATACCCGAAGCACCGATTCTGCTTGAGCTATTCGC
>JAUYBU010000464.1 GCA_030693045.1 Bryobacterales bacterium
CGCCATTGCGGTTCGGTGGCTTCCAGCGCCGGCTTCAGGTTCGCGATGGGAATCGGCATAACACGGTGCTTTCGCACCAGTTTAGCGCGAGCAGCAGGCAAAAGCCGAGGTACAGTTTCGCGAGCTGATAGAAGGTCTTCAGCAACGAGCGGAAGCGGAAGAATTGCGACCGCCCGTGCAGCCGTGGATAGTGGTGAACGCCGACCTCTACCACGCGGCAACGGCTGAGCTCGAGTTTGCGGACCAGTTCCACGCAGATCGTGCCGCTGGTGGAGAACAGCCGGATCTCCTCGAGCAGGCGGCGGCGGATCAGGCGGAAGTCGCAGTCCACGTCGCGGATGCGGATGCGGAACAGGAAGCGCGCGAAGCGATTATAGGTGTGGCCGATCCAGACGCGGTGCCGCGGGTCGTTGCGCTCCAGCTTGTAGCCGTTGACCAGCCCCACGTCGTCCGTCATCAGATCGAGCAACTTGGGCAACTCGCTTACGTCGTACTGTCCGTCGCCATCGGTGTAGAAGACCAGATCCTTCGTCGCCGCGGCGAAACCGGTGCGCAATGCGCCGCCGTAGCCGCGATTCTTCTCATGGGCGATCACGCGCATGCGAGGCGCATATCGAGCGCGAAGCCCCTCCAGAACCTCGGCCGTGTTGTCGTAGCTACCGTCGTTGACGACGATGACTTCGAAGTCCTCGACCAGCGGATCGAGCGTTTCGAAGGTCTTCGCGATCAGGCCCGGCAGCGACGGCGCATCGTTGTACGCCGGAAAGAACACGCTCAAGCTGACAACATGGCGGATTGGCATTGGATTACCCAAGGTCCCCCAGCATATCAGTCTCCCGCCATTTGTACAGTACTCTTGATACTGTATTTCTCCTCACACCTTCCCATGGATCGCCGCGCCGACGCGGCGCATCCAGGCAAGTTCCTCTTCCGTCATGGGGCCGCGTTCCAGCGCCGCGATCGCCTCCTCTACGTGCCCGGCCTGGCCCGGGCCGGTGAGGCAAACGTCGATTTCGGGCCGCGCGAGCACGAACCGGTAGCAGTCGCCCGCCGTGGGCACGCGCGCGTTTCCGGGGATTCGCCGGTGCCCCAGCAACTGCTTCCAGCTTGTCGCGGTGAAGGCGGTCAGACCGGCACGGTTCTCCGTCGCCAGGTGCGGGAAAACGTCGCGTTCGGCGCCCGTGTGAACGGCGTTGTAGCGGAAATGCACCGCGTCGAAATCGGCCGCCAGCTTTGGGACCAGCGAACGCTTGTGGGTGGACACGCCGATAAACCGCACCAGGCCGCGCTCCCTCAGCCGGCGGGCGGCCTCGATCATGCGCTCCGGCACCGGCTTGTTCCACATGCCGAACAACAGCGCATCGGCGCGATCGTATCCGATGGTGCGCAGCGCGCGCTCAGCGCTCCAGCCGACCAGGCCGGCCAGGCGGGAGTAGGACTGGATCACCAACGCCATGCGGTCGCGCTTCGGCTTAAGGTTGCGCAGCGCGGCGGCGAACTTCGCGGTGCGGATGCTGGCCCAGAACAGGTAGTTCATGCCCGCTTCGAACCCGCGCTCAACCGCCGCGGCGGGGACTCCGTAACTGGCGCTGAGCCCCAACCGTCCCACCGCCAGGCCGGTGCGCCCGAGAGTCGTCGGCTGGAAACCGGCCGGAGAGGACATGGGGACAGGATACATCACCGCCGCCGGGGCGCGCTCGGCGGGCGTGGTGGCACGGGCTGAAGGCTAACCTGTCACGAGCCACCATTTGCGAGCCAGCGGCTGAAAACCACCCTCCATGGCTCGACGAACTTCGGGGTCGGGCCGCGGCCGGCGGCCGACTTGGTGTCCCAGCCGTTTATTTTTATCGTCAGCGATGGCGCATCGCGCCATGGCGCCGACTGTCCCCGAAATTGCCGGGCTGGGCAAGCTGAAGCATGCCCGACGCGGAACACGCTCCAGCTTGTTCCCGCCTTCTCACCGCGCGCCGTGAATGTCCTGCAAGGCCCACACACGCACCGGGTCCTGGCGGCGCGAGGCGATGGCCTCCACCGCCGCCTTGGCCGCGCTCATGGTGGTGATACAGGGGACGCGATAGGCGATGGCGGTGCGGCGGATGATGCGTTCGTCGCTGAACGAGTGCGCGCCGGCCGAGGTGTAGATGGCAAGTTGCAGTTGCCCGGCCTTCATCAGGCCCACCGCGTTGGGCCGGCCCTCGTTCACCTTGAAGATCTTCTTGCACTTGAGCCCGGCCGAGGCCAGCGCGTCGGCGGTGCCGCGTGTGGCCGCAAGTTGGAAGCCGAGCCAGGCGAACTGGTTCGCCAGATCCACCAGGTCCGCCTTGTGCCGGTCGTTAACGCTCAGGAAAACCATGCCGGCGCTCATCCCCTCGCCCGTCGATCCCGTTTCGGGGCCCGGCGCGCTCGCCTCCACACTCCGCTCACACCCGCTCAATCGCCAAATCCGGGAACGCGGCTTCGTAGATTCCAGAGTCAAGCGTGAGCAGGCCGAACCCGTTCACCGCGGCATGCGCTCCAATCACGAAGTCGGCGAGAATGCGTCTTGGCCGGACTTCGCGAGCCCTTTGGCGGCGCGAGGCATAAGCTTGGAAGGCTCGCCCGGCGGCGCGCCAGACCCGCTCATTGAGATCCCAATCCACCCGGATGTTCGTGTTCCGGACAAACTCATCGAGGAAGGCGATGTCGCGGCCGGGAGCCGCCATCAGTTCCGCGAACACCGGCGCGGCCGCAACCAGTGGACCGCGTG
>JAUYBU010000507.1 GCA_030693045.1 Bryobacterales bacterium
CCATCCATGGTCGGCACCAGCACTCGCCGCAGGCGGTTGATGTCGCTGCGGAAGTCGCGGAAGTAGCGGACGTTGACCGGGTAGCGCTCGCGGCCCTCGATGGTGGTGGTGACGTTCTCCCCGCCGACCGCGCTCATTAGCACGCCCTGCACGTCCTCGATGGACAGGCCGTAGCGGGCCAGCTCGTCCCGTTTCCACTCGAAGTCCACGAAATAGCCGCCGCCGGTGCGCTCGGCGAACACATTGCGGGTGCCGCGGATGGATGGCAGCATTCCTTCGATGTCCGTGCCCAGACGCTCGATCTGGCGGATGTCGGAGCCGTAGATCTTGATGCCGACCGGAGTGCGTATGCCGGTGGTCAGCATGTCGATGCGCGCCTTGATCGGCATGGTCCAGGCGTTGGAGACACCGGGCAGCTTTAGCGCTTCGTTCATCTGCTCGACTAACTGTTCGGTGGAAATGTGATCCGGGGTGATGTGCCGGAAAACGCCATTGAGCCACTCCGGCGTCCAGGTCCAGGACGAGTACCAGGTATCGACCTTGCGCCACTGGTCTTGCGGCTTAAGGATAATGACCGTCTCCATCATCGAGAACGGCGCCGGATCGGTGGAGGTCTCCGCGCGCCCGGCTTTGCCAAGAACCGAATCTACCTCGGGGAAGCCTTTGATGATCCGGTCCTGAGTCTGCATCAGCTTTTGAGCCTCGTTAACCGAGATGCCCGGGAGGGTGGACGGCATGTACAACAGAGATCCCTCATCCAGCGGCGGCATGAATTCCGAGCCGAGCTTCTCATAGATCGGCACCGTCACCAGGACCATGGCGAGCGATCCGGCAATTACCAGGTATTTCCAGCGGAGAGCCCAACGGCAGACCGGATCGTACAGGCGGATCAGGATCTTGCTGACGGGGTGGTGGTCCTCGGAGTGGATTGTGCCCACTAACACCGCGTTCGTCAGCTTGCACAGGAGACGCGGCCGGAACTCGAAGTTCTTCATGTGGGTGAACAGAAGCCGCAAGGCCGGATCGAGCGTGATGGCCAGTACCGCCGCAATGATCATCGACAGGTTCTTCGTGTAGGCGAGAGGCTTGAAGAGCCGGCCTTCCTGGGCTTCCAGCGTCAGCACCGGCAGGAACGAAACGGCGATCACCAGCAGACTGAAGAAGCTTGGCCCGCCGACTTCCTTGACGGCGTTGATCACCACGCGGTGGTAGTCCTCTTTGCGGCCGGTCTTTTCCCATTCCTCCAACTTCTTGTGGGTCTGCTCCACCACGACGATCGCGGCGTCCACCATGGCTCCGATGGCGATCGCGATCCCGCCCAGCGACATGATGTTGGAGGTGAGCCCCATCATCTTCATCGGTATGAAGGAAATGATGATGGCCACGGGAATGGTGATCACTGGGATGATGGCGCTGGGGATGTGCCAGAGAAAAATGAAGATGATGAGAGAGACGACCACCATCTCTTCGATGAGCGTGCTTTTGAGGTTCTCAATCGAGCGCAGGATGAGGTCCGAACGGTCGTAGGCGGTTACGATCTTGACTCCCTGGGGAAGACCGGGCTGAATGTCTTCGATCTTCTTCTTCACCCGCTCGATAACATCCAATGCGTTCTCACCCTGACGCATGACAATGATGCCCGCCACTACGTCGCCCTCGCCGTTCCAATCGGCGATGCCGCGGCGGATGTCGGGACCGAGCACGACATTGCCGACATCCTTCACGCGGATCGGCACTCCGTTCTCGCTCGCACCCAGCACGATGCCGCCGATGTCGTCGACATTCTTGGCGTAACCCCGTCCCCGGACCATGTACTCAGTGCCGGAAAGCTCGATCAGCCGCGCGCCGACGTCGTCGTTGCCCTTCCGCACGGCCTCGACGACCTTCATGATCGGGATGTTGTAGGTCTGCAACCGGTTCGGATCGACGTTGACCTGATACTGACGGACGAAGCCGCCCAGGGGAGCGACTTCGGCGACGCCGGGCACGGCCTTGAGCTGGTAGCGCAGAAACCAGTCCTGCAAGCTTCGTAACTCAGCCAGCGATCGCTTGCCGGTCTGGTCCACCAGCGCGTACTGGAAAACCCAGCCGACGCCGGTCGCGTCCGGTCCCAGCTCGGTCTGCACGCCTTTCGGCAGCCGGGGCAGAACCGAGGACAGATATTCGAGCGTGCGCGAGCGCGCCCAGTAGATGTCCGTGCCCTCCTCGAAGATGATGTAGACGAACGAATATCCAAAATCCGAAAAACCGCGGATGTCCTTTACCTTCGGCGCGCCCAACATGCTGGTGACGATGGGGTAAGTGACCTGGTCCTCCATGATGTCCGGGCTGCGGTCCCACCGGGAATAGACGATCACCTGGGTGTCGCTCAGGTCGGGAATGGCGTCCAGCGGCATGTTCATCATCGACCAGACGCCGGCCACAACGGCGAAGCCGATCATGAGGAAGACCAGGAACTTGTTGTTGGCGGAGAACTCGATGAGCCGGTTAATCATTGCTTCCGGCCTCCGCCGTGTTGGGCGTGCGGATCCTGCGGGGCGGGGGCCGCGGGCTGCTCGCGTCCCTGCTTGCCGCCCGCGGGAGAACCGCCGTGCTGATGGCCCGCCATGCCGGCGGCGGAGGACTTCAACTGACTCTCCGAGTCGATCAGGAAGTTCCCCGAGGTCACGATCCGCTCGCCGGCTTTCAGGCCTTTGGTGATCTCGACGCGGTCGCCGATCTGCTCGCCGGTCTCCACCTGGCGCGGCTCCAGGTACCCGTTGCCAAGGTCCACGAACACGGTCTTCTTCAGACCGGCATCCAGCACGGCTTCGGCGGGAACGACCAGCCGGCGAGGCATCGCCACCTGAAAGTCCACGTCCACAAACATGTCGGGCTTCAGCGCCAGCACCGGGTTATCCGCTTCCAGGCGCACCTTCAGCGTGCGGGTCATGGAATCGACTTGCGGCTGGATGTAGTTCACCCGGGCCGAAAATGTTCGCCCGCCGCCGTAGGATAGCGTGACGCGCGCCGGCATGCCTTCGCGGATCATCGGCGCCTCGTTCTGGAACACGTCGGCCATGATCCACACCTTACTAAGATCCACCACCGTGTATAACTCGGTTTCCGGAGTAATGCGCTGCTTCGGGAATGCCTTGCGCTCCATCACGTAGCCGGTGATGGGCGAGTAGATGGTGATGTTCTTGACCGGCTCGCCAGTCCGGGCCAGCTCCTCGATCTGACGCTCGCCGAGATCCCACAATTCGAGCCGCCTGCGCGCCGCGACGACCAGCGAGTCACTCTGTTCGAGCGAACTGCGCAGCGGGCTGCCCTTCATGATGTTCCGGCTCTTCAGCGCCAGCAGGTACTCCTGTTGCGTCGCCAGCATCTCGGGACTGTAAAGCGTGAGCAAGGGCTGGCCTTTTTCGACCAGCTTTCCGATGAAGTCCACATAGACCTTGTCGATCCAGCCTTCGACCTTGGTTTGGACTTTGGCGACACGGGTCTCGTCCGCCGCGACTTTGCCGGCCGCACGGAAGCTGTGAGTGCCGGCAGCCATCTCGACCGTCCCATAGCGCACTCCGATGAGCTGCTGCTTTTCGGGGCTGACATTGATCGTCCCCATCGGCATGCTTGCCGGGGGGGCGCCTTCGGCCCGCGGCGCGGCGCCGGCCGGGTGCGCGGCGTCATCGTCGGGCACCAGCCGCATGCCGCAGATGCCGCAGTTTCCGGGCTTGTCGGAGCGGAAACTCGGGTGCATCGGGCAGTGGTAGCCGCTCGCCTTATGGTCGGCCTGATGCGCGCCGCCCGAGGCCGGCTTGGGCCCGTACCAGCGTCCGTAACCGTAGCCACCCACCCACGCGGCGGCGATGAGGGCAAGAATCAGAATGTATCGTCCGGCTTTCATTTGTAGTTACTCATTGGATCAGCGGCCGGCCGGTCATCTCTTCCAACCGGCTCAAGGCGAGGTAGTAGTTCTGTAACTCCTCGTAGTAGTTCATCTCGTACTCGACCACGGTCACGTAGTTCATCAACACGCTCAGGAAGTCCACCGCGCCGGTTTCGTAGGAAGCCAGCGACGACTCGAGAGCGAAGCTGGCCTGCGGGATTACGGTCTGGCCGTAGAGTTTCACCAGTTGCGCGGAGGTTTCCGCCATCAAGTGATCGTCCTTGATCCGGAAGTGCAGCGACTGGTTAGTCGCCTCGTAAGTCTTGCGGGACTGAACCAGGTTCTGCGCCTGCTCGGCGACGGCGGGCCGCTGCTTGCGGAAGAAGTAGAGCGGTATCTTGAAGTCGACGCTCACCTGGTACATATCCGGCATGCGGCCCATGTTGAAGTAACCGGCCTTTACCGCATAGTCGGGGTAATACTCCTTGCGAGCCATGTTCACGGCAAGTTCGGCGCGCTGAATCATTTTTTCGTCCCGGTGCAACATGGGGCTGTTCTGGCGGGCCGACTCATAGAGCTGCTCCAGGCTGACGATGGCGGTCAGCGGCTTGAGGTCCGCGGGTTTCGGGAGCACGCCGCCGGGCCGCCGGTTCAGAAGGCTGACGATTTCGGCTTCCCGTGCGCCCTTCTCGCGTTCGAGCTGAACGCGCTTGGTTTCGAGAATCGCAAGCTGAGTCTGAGACTTGAAGACATCCTGCTGGGCCGCTTTGCCAACCGCATAGCGAGCCTCGGTTATCTTCAGCAGCTTCTGAAGCAGCGCCAGGTTGCGGTCGATCACATCGACGCCGGCGAAGGCGTACGCCCGGCGATAGTAAGCCTGCTTCAGCCGCGAGACGACGCCGAGCTGGGCTTGCTGGTACTGCTGAAATTCCGCCTCGGCCTCTTTCACGGCCATGCCGCCCTGCAACTTCCGCTTACCCGGAAAAGGAAACTCCTGCGAAATCATGAAGCCGATGTTGCTGGTGGGCTCCATGCCCAGGCCGGCTCCGGGCCAGGGTCTCCCGCTGCTGGCATAACCGGGGGAGAACATGGGATCGGGCAGGCTGCTGACCTGGCTGGGCCGCTGGCGCGCCGCCTCATACCGCTTTTGCGCGGCCACGATCTCGGGGTTATTTTGCAGGGCTTCCGCCAACAGTTCCTTGAGTTCTCCGGTCGCATCCTCGGCCGCCAGCGAGAACGCACACGGCCCGGAGACGATCAGAGTAAATGCCAGCTTTGCGATCGATGAGGAAGTCATCCT
>JAUYBU010000511.1 GCA_030693045.1 Bryobacterales bacterium
CGCGACATTTTCTCGCGGTCGTCTTTGGGCGACCAGCCCAACAGGCACAGGAAGTTGATGTAGGCTTCGGGCAGAAAACCCGCGTCGCGGTAGGTGGCGACGCTGACCACCGGACCGTGGCGGCGCTTGGAAAGTTTCGAGCCGTCGGGCGCGATCAGCAGCGGAAGGTGCGCGAACTCGGGCGCCGGCGTGTTTAGCGCCTCGAAGATCAGCACGTGTTTGAAGCTGTTGGTCAGGTGGTCCTGCCCCCGGATGATGTGCGAAATGCCCAGGTCCACGTCGTCGGCGCAGGAGGCCATGTGGTAAGTGGGCATGCCGTTGGAGCGCAGCAGGGCGAAGTCCTCGATGTCGCCGCCGGATTTCGACTGCTCGCCGTAGACCAGGTCGCGGAACTTCACCGTCGCCTCGGGCGCCCGGAAGCGCAGCACGAAGGGTTCGCCGGCGGCGGCGCGGCGGTCGCTCTCTTCGCGCGACAACTCGCGCATGCCGGGATTGAACAGCCAGGCGCCGGCGCCGCGGTCCTTCTCCTCGACGCCGGTCTCGGCCGGCGTAAAGTCGCGGTAGGCGAATCCCCGGTCGAAAATAATCCACGCCATCCGCCGGTGCAGTTCCAGCCGCTCGCTCTGATGGTAAAGTTCGTCCCAGCTCAAGCCGAGCCAGTTCAACCCGTCGAAGATCGAGTTGAGCGAAATCTCCGTGTTGCGTTCGACATCGGTGTCGTCGATGCGCAGAATCATCGTGCCGTGGTTGTGCCGCGCATAGAGCCAGTTGAAGATGAAGGTCCTGGCGCTGCCAATATGCAGATAGCCGGTCGGCGAAGGGGCAAAACGAACGCGAGGCATTATCTTTCAGTATAAAAGACCGCGGCGAGTCGGAAGTTGTGAAGGAATCTTGGGGCACGCCTGAGGGGTGCCCCAAGCGACCGCATGGGTGGTGCCCGGGTGGCACGGACGTTCGTGTCTGCCGGGGCCGCCCCGGCAGGCAAGGGTGCAAGAGTGCGTGCGAAGAAAGCGCCCGACGCTGTACAATCGTGCTGGATGCAGAACCGATATGCAGGGGATGTCGGCGACTTCGGCAAGTACGGTCTGCTGCGTTGCTTGTGCGGCGAGCCTCCGCTCTTGTCGTTAGGCGTCGTATGGTATCTCGTGAGCGACGAGCCTCACGTCCAGGACGGCAAACACACCCGATACCTCGCACGAGACCGTGAGCGCAGGTTCCGGGCTAGTGATCCGGAACTTTATGATGCTCTCCGCAAGGTCGTGTCGGATCGCCGCGAAGTCGCGGCCGTCGAGAGAAGCGGAGTCCTGGGTGATGCCGCGTTCTTCAGCAAGCCTGTCGATACCGGCAGCCGTGACGCGTGGCTTCGTGAAGCCCTGAACGCGGTGGCTGGCCGCGAGTTGGTGTTCCTGGACCCTGACAACGGGTTGGAGATGGGAGCGACGCGGCTGGACTCGCCGCACGGCGGCAAGTTCTGTGGCTATCAAGAGGTGCGGGAGTTCTTCTACGCCGGCGCCAGCGTGGCTTTGCACCAGCACCTCGGCCAATCGGACCCCGTCGAATCGCAGGTAGCGTGGCTATGCCGGGAACTCACCGGCAAAGTGGCGCCGCCTTTGCCTCCGTTCGCACTTCAGTTTCACCGGGGGACGACTCGGGTCTTCCTGGTGCTACCACAGCAGCGGCATGCTGAAACGATACGGCGCGGGATTGAGCGCTTGATGGCTTCGCCATGGCATAAGCACTTCACCGGCCCTTTAGGATTATTCCCGTAGGCCGCTTTTGATCATCGCTCCCAGCGACGCGGTCTCGGCCAGAGATCAAAACGCGGCTGGATTCCTTCGCGTCGCCGCGCGCCACCGAACCGAACACGCTCACATTGCGCGCGCCGTGCCTTTCGGCCACGCCGGGGGCGCTTTCCAGTGGGTTCGCCGCGCCGGCCGGCGGACGGGAAATCGCATTCTACCGTGTGGATGGCGCGGGAGTGAGCACTCGGTACAGCGCCGCCAGCCGCTCGACGGAAAGCTGTTCGGCCCGCAGGCCCGCCTCCGGCAGCGCGTCCAGCGCGTCCCTGGTTTCCCAGGCCGTAGTATGATCGGCGTGTATGCAGAACCGCTATGCAGGGGATGTCGGCGACTTTGGAAAGTACGGTTTGCTGCGCAAGTTGTGCGGCGAGCTTCCGCTGTCGTCGTTAGGCGTCGTATGGTATCTCATGAGCGACGAACTGGGACCGGACGGCCGACACATCGGATACCTCGAATCGGCTAATGCGCACGAGTTTCAGGATTGTGATCCAAAGCTCTACAGGGCTCTCCAGAAGGTGAAAGTTTGCCGCGAAGTCGCGGCTATTGAGAGAAGCGGCGTCCTGGGTGATGCCGCGTTCTTCAGTAAGCCTGTCGATACCGGCAATCGTGAAGCGTGGCTTCGTGAAGCCCTGAACGCGGTGGCTGGTCGCGACCTGGTGTTTCTGGACCCTGACAACGGCCTGGAGGTGAAATCGACGCGGCTGAACTGGCGGCGCGGCGGCAAGTTCTGCGGCTATGAAGAGATGGGGAAGTTCTTGAGCGCCGGCGCCAGCGTGGTTCTGTACCAGCACTTCAACCGTTCGGCCCGCGCCGAAGAACAGCTAACGCGGCTATGCCGGGAACTCACCGGCAAGGTGGCGCCGCCCTTGCCTCCGTTCGCACTTCGGTTTCACCGCGGGACGGGTCGAGCTTTCCTGGTGCTGCCACAGCAGCGGCATGCTAAAAGGATACAGCGCGGGATAAAGAAGTTGATGGCTTCGCCCTGGAAACGGCACTTCACCCGCCCCGAGTGTGAAATCGCGCCGCTACAAGATTCCGCGGGATAGCAGTTCAGCTCTGACGCAGAAATTCCCGAAGCCGCTCCCGCAGAATGGGTACGTCCTGCGCCGTTGCGTTCCAGACTTCTTCGAGATCGACGTCCACGTAGTCGTGAGCGAGAATGTTGCGCATGGCGCCGATGGCGGCCCAGTCGATATTGGGCAACGCCGTGCGAAGTTCGGGAGGGACTCGCTTGGCGGCCTCTCCAATGATCTCCAGGTTGCGGATCACGGAGTCCTGGATCTGCTCGTCGGACATGAACGCTTCGCGCCCCGGCTCGATGTACTTCAGGATTCGGTCCACGCGTTCGAGCATGTGGGCGAGGTAAACTCGTCCTTCTTTCACAGCGGCGCCGCCTCCTGGAGCACCTGCTGGCGGATGTAAGCGCTCAATGAACGCTCAGTTCCGATATCGACGCGGCGTCCGAGCATTTCCTCGAGGTCGAGTTTCAACCGGGCGTGATCGAACAGGCTGCGGCCCGGCTCCCATTCCACCAGCAGATCGAGGTCGCTGGATTCCTTCGCGTCGCCGCGCGCCACCGAACCGAACACACGCACATTGCGCGCGCCGTGCTTTTCGGCCACTCTAAGGATCTCGTCTTTGTGCTCGCGGAGCGACTCCAGTGTCAGCATGTTCCCATTGTCCGCCACGCCGCCGGCGGACGGGAAATCGCATCCTACCGTGCCGGGGGGGCGGCGGGAGTAAGCACTCGGTACAACGCCGCCAGCCGCTCGACGGAAAGCTGTTCGGCCCGCAGGCCCGCCTCGGGCAGCGCGTCCAGCGCTTCCCGGCCGTAGGTGCCGGCCAGGTTGTTGCGCAGGGTCTTGCGTTTCTGTGTGAAACACAGGCCCGCGAAAGCAAGGAATCGCTCGGCGTCGTCCAAGCCGAGTTCGCCGGTGCGGTCTTGCGGCGTGAGCCGGACCACAGCCGAATCGACTTTTGGGGCTGGCTGAAACGCGGCCGAGGGCACGGCAAACAGGATCTCGACCCGGGCCAGAAGTTGCGTGCGCACGCTCAGCAACCCGTAGTCGCGGCTGCCCGGGCCGGCGGCCAGCCGCTCGGCGACTTCGTGTTGCACCAGGAAGACGGCACGGCGCAGCGACGGGCCGAGCGAGAGAACCTTTTCGACAATCGGCGAGGTGATGTAGTAGGGAAGATTGCCGGCCACGACCGCCGGGCCCCACTGCGCCAGGTCGGTCTCGAGCACGTTTGCGATCACAATCTCGAGAGAGGAGTCGCCGCCGAAGCGCGCGCGCAGCACGTCCGCCAGCGCGCGGTCGACCTCCACCGCCACGACGCGCCCGGCGCGCGGCAGCAAGTGTCCGGTGAGCGCGCCGCGGCCAGGGCCAATTTCAATAACGGTTGGTTCTAGATCGGGACAAACCGCCCCGGCGATCCGCTCCAGGATCGACTGGTTCTTGAGAAAGTGCTGTCCGAGCCGTCGGGGCAGGCGTCAGCCCTTCACTTCCACGTGGCTGCGGCGCAGGGTGATGCGCAGCTTGCCCGAAGCGGGCTGGCCAAACATCGTGCCCGGCGTGAACTGCATGCATACCAGTGTTTTCTCGATGCTTTGCCGCAGTTGCGGGTCGCCGTCCCAGCGCTGGCCGTCCGGCACCCAGTAATCCAGCATGCGGCCGGATTCATCCACCAGCACGTCGACCACGATGTCGGCGTCCCCCAAGCCATACGACATCGCGCTCTTCACCGTGGCCTCGGTGGTCAGCATGGTCGGCACATCGTCACTCACCACGGTCTGGCCTCGGAACTGGGGCACCAGCATGCTGAACAACACCAGCGCCGAAACCAGGCCTCCGGCGAACGGCAGCGCCAGCGGGCGCATCAGGTTGTGCCCGATCAGCGATGCGCGATCCAGCCAGTGCCGGATCAGCGCCCCATGACTGGCGCGAGTGGCAACCCGGGCGCGCTCCCGGCTTGCCAGCACATGCAGGCTGGTGGTCAGGTGCGGAGGGGGAGTTCGCGCGGGAAGCGCGCGGAGACGAGTTCTGAGCTGGGCCAACTGCTGGATCTGAAGGGCGCACACCGGGCAACCATCCAGATGAGCCTCGATCTGACGCCGCTCCTCGACCGGCAGGAGACCGTCCAGATAGGTGGAGACTCGGCGATCGATTGCTTGGCACTTCATGGTTACACGCTTCCTAACTCAATTCCACCGGCTTGCGGCGCGGTCCACGGCGTCGCGGCTGCCGGCTCCAGCCGATCGGCCAGCGCCTCGCGCAAGGCCTCACGGCCTCGCAGGATGCGCGATTTCACGGTGCCGGGCGAGATCTGAAGAACATTCGCAATCTCTTCGTAACTCAGGTCCTCGATATCTCTCAACACCACCACCGACCGGAAAATCGGATTCATTGTCGCAAGGGCTTGTTCCATCAGCTCGTGCCGTTCATGGCTCAGCACGGAATCAAACGGGGAACGGCCCGGGTCGGGAAGAACCTCCTGGTAGCTCCTGTTGTTCTCCTCCTCTCGATCAAGCCCGACCTCCTGCTTCCGGTGGCGGCCGAACCAGCGCCGGTGATTGTGCGCTTCGTTCACCGCAATCCGGTAAACCCAGGTCTTCAAGCTGCTCTGGCCGCGGAAAGCCCCAATGTTTCGGAAAACTTTCAGGAAAACCTCCTGCACCACGTCGCAGGCTTCCGAAGGATCGCTAAGCAAGCGGTACACAAGGTTGTAGATCGGCTGCTGAAAACGGGAAATCAGGGTTTCGTAGGCTTGCCCGACGCCCGAACGGAGCCCTTCGATAAGGGCGCCTTCCTCCGCGCGAGCCTGTTCCATCGCGACCGGAAGGTCGCATTGTCCGATCGGGGCTTCCAGATCGAAGCCTATCGTTGTGTCGGCCACGGCAGCGCCTCGCTTCTATTCTACGCCCAAACTGCCTGGACCTACGTCCCCTGCCAAATACTTTGGACACCGACAATTGTGAAAAGTTCCCGGCCGCGAAGCTAGAACCCGGGGACACTCCGGGCTAACCTTACGGAAACCATCGCTTGGCCCGGGACACAGGCGTGTCCCCCGACTTCCCCACACGTTCTTAGGTATCGGTCGCACTGGTCATTTCATGGCCAGACCTTACGGCGACGGCGGGTTCGGAATCCGGTCGTAGCGCAACTCGCCACCTTTGACGCGGCGCAGCCCGCCCGCCGGTTTGGGCGGCGGGGCAAGGCGCGGGACCTGGGCATCCAGTTTCTCGAACAGCGCCTTCATGCGGGCCACCACTTGCGGATTTTGCGCCGCGACGTCGTGCTGCTCCGAGGGGTCGCTCTCGAGATCGAACAGCATGAACGGTTTTGGCGGGTCGCCGGATTGAACCCCCGGGTACTGGTCCGGCCGCGCCTGTTCGTATGGCGCCAGCAGCGTCACGCCGTCGGGTCCGCGCGGGTCCACCCACTTCGACACGTCCCGGTCGGCGCGCGGCTCGGCTTGGGGCGCACGGCAGTGCAGCTTCCACTTGCCGGAGCGCACCACGGCCAGGTTTCCGCCGGACATCGCGAACAGCGCTTCGTGCGGGCTCCTGGCGTCGGCGGATCTCATCAGCGGAAGGATGTTCTTGCCGTCGATGACGCGGTCGGAGGGCACCGGCGCGCCGGAGGCGTCGCAGACCGTGGGGAACAGGTCGATGATGCCGCAGACCTCTTTGTTCACGCGGCCGGCGGCGATCTTGCCGGGCCAGCGGGCGATCATCGGCACCCGGATGCCGCCGTCCCACGAGCGGGCTTTCATGCCCCGCAGCCCGGCCGTCGAGCCACCGTACCAGGGCCCGTTGTCGGAAGTGAAGACCACCAGCGTGTCGTCGTCCAGACCCAGGTCCTGGAGCCGCTTGAGAATACTGCCCACCGACCAGTCGAGTTCGCGCACCACGTCGCTGTAGAGGTCGTCCGGCGTATCGGGAGTGTAGAAATCCTCGGACGCCGCCAGCGGCTTGTGCGGCATCGCGTGCGGCAGGTACAGGAAAAACGGGCGGCTGCGGTTATCTTCGATGAACCGCACGGCGCGCTCGGTGTAGCGGCGGGTGAGCGTGGCTTGCGCCACCGGGTACTCGATCACGCGATCATTTTCAACCAGTTGCACCGGGCGCATGTCGTTCGAGTAAAGGATGCCCAGGTAGCTGTCGAAACCGCGCCGGATGGGCAGGTACGGCGCGGTGTGGCCCAGGTGCCACTTACCGATGCAGGTGGTGGCGTAGCCCAGAGGTTTGAGCGCCTGGGCCAGCGTGACTTCGGTGTCGGGCAGGCCGAAGCCGCTCATGCCGGCGTCGGGCGCGGGGTTGCGGGTCATGTTGCTGCGAAACGGGTAGCGGCCGGTCAGAAGCGCCGCGCGCGTGGGCGCGCAAAACGGCATGGGCGTGTAAAACTCGGTGAAGCGCACGCCCTCCTGCGCCATGCGGTCCAGGTTCGGCGTACGGTGCCGCGTGTTGCCGTAACAACTCAGGTCGCCGTAGCCGAGGTCGTCGGCGAGGATCAGGACGATGTTGGGGGGCCGCTTGGCCGCGCCGAATGCGCAACCGGCCGCCAGGCCCGCGAACTGTCTTCGGTTCATGCAGTTGATTCTACACAATTCCGGGGAGTCCCCGGAATTAGCGCGCGGCCAGCAGCGCGCGAAGGTGGCGGGCCCGCTCGGGCGAACGCAGTTGGCGGAGCGCCTTGGCCTCGATCTGGCGGATGCGCTCGCGCGTGACGTCGAACTCCTGCCCGATCTCCTCGAGCGTGTGCTCGCGCTCGCAGCCAATGCCGAAACGCAGCCGGATGACCTTCTCTTCCTTGGGAGAAAGCGTCTTGAGGATGTTGGCGGTCTCGTCGCGGACGTTGGAGTCGATGACCGCGTCGACGGGCGATCCGACCCACCGGTCTTCGATCAGGTCCCCGAGCGCCGATTCGCCGTCGCGCCCGACCGGTGTTTCAAGCGATACCGGATCGCGAGAGATGGTCTTCAGCTTCTGGACCTTCTCGACCGGAATGTCCATGCGGCGGCTGATCTCGTCGTTGGTCGGCGCGCGGCCAAGTTCCTTTTCCAGCTCGCGCGTGGCCCGCAGGAACTTGTTCATGCTCTCGTTCATGTGGACCGGGATGCGGATGGTGCGGGACTGGTCGGCGATGGCCCGCGTGATGGCCTGGCGAATCCACCAGGTGGCGTAGGTCGAGAACTTGTACCCGCGCCGGTACTCGAACTTGTCGGCGGCCCGCATCAGGCCGATGTTGCCTTCCTGGATCAGGTCCAGCAGGTGCAGGCCCCGATTGACGTACTTCTTGGCGACCGAAACCACCAGCCGAAGGTTGGCTTCCACCAGGTCCTTCTTGGCCCTTTCCGCCTCGATCTCGCCTTGCCGGATCACCTGGAGGCTGTGCTTCAAGGCCACCAGCGTCGCCCCGGCCACCGCTTCGCGCTTGCGAACCTCGCGGCGCAACTCACGGCTCCGGCTCTGTAACGCGGGGTTGGGCCGCTCTTCCAGCTTCCCGAGCTCGCAATCCAGGATCGTCAGTTCGTCAACCGCCCGCTCGATCTCCTTTGAAAACAGCCGCCACTTGGAAGGCAGGAACGGAATCTGGCGAAGCGCGCGCGAAATCTCGATTTCGCAACGCCACACCCTCCATTGCGCGCGCCGGCGGGCTTTCCGGTTGATCGCCGCGGTAGCAGTCAACTTCTCCTGGAGCTGCTGCTCCTTCTTGTGTAGAAGTATGACCCCGGTGAACTGCTCCCGCAACTCGGCCCGGCGCTTGAAATCGGCCGCGCTGCCCTCTTCCAGGTCGCCCAGGTCGGCCAGGTTGTCCAGTTCCTCGGCGCCTTTCTTGAGTTGCTCCGCCATCTCGACCACCATGAGTTCCACCAGGGCCGAGCGGCTTATCGCCTTCTGCATGCGTAGCTTGCCGCGCTCCATGCGGCGCGCCAAGTCAACTTCCCCCTCCCGCGTGAGCAGGGGAACGGCGCCCATTTCCCGCAGGTAGACACGAACCGGATCGTCGGTGTAGATGGATTCTTCAACCGGCGCCGCGGCGCTGAATTCATCCACCTCGTGAACCTCTTCCGGGTGGAAGAAGTTGGACTCCTCGTCAAAAGGGAGACCCAGCGGCTCATGGCGGTCTGGCAAAAACTGATCTTCAAATTGATCCACCTAAGAACCACCTCCCCTGGGACACGAAAAGGCCCCTATACAAATTGGGGCGCTTTTGACGAATTTGGCTTACCGGCTAACCCGGCCTGACCGAGATGGCGCCGTCTGAACACAACGGGCCGTCTGCGATTATAACACTTACGCCCTCCAAAGTTAAGTCCTTATTTGTAGAGATGTTTCTCAATGCTTTTGGTTACAGTTATCTTGGAGCCTCGGACCCTGCCTCACACCCGCCCAACCGCCCACCTCAACTCCGCTTCTGGAGGATCAGGTCCTTGATTTCACTCAAGAACGCCTCGACATCCTGGAAGTCCCGGTAAACCGACGCAAACCGGACGTAGGCTATTTTGTCCAAGGCTCCCAGCCGTTCCATCAACATCTCTCCTATATCAGTAGTAGCCATCTCTCGCTCAGCGCATTCCGCCAATCGCCCCTCTACCTCATCGACCATTTCCGCCAGCTTCCCCATGCCGATTGGCCTTTTTTCACACGCCTTCAGCAGGCCCGTGAGCACTTTTTGGCGATCGAATTTCTCCCGCCGGCCGTCTTTCTTGACTACCATGTACGGAATCTCGTCGATCCGCTCGTACGTGGTGAACCGTCTTTCGCAGGACAGACACTGGCGCCGCCGTCGAATAACGTCGCCTTCTTTGCTCTCGCGCGAATCGATAACGCGGTCTTGCAGGAACCCACAGAAGGGACAGTTCATAGTTCGGTTTCCGCCTCCAGGCGTCTCAGTTTTCCCCAGTTCAGACCTTCGTGAAACGAAAGCACCAGCCCAGGGGGCACAATTACGACGACTGTAATTATCCAGTTCAAAAGGGCGAAGCTGGTGGCTACCTCAAGCTGTACGGCGAACAGCTCCGTCAGTACCAACACGGTTGCCAGTTGAATTCCGCCACCCACGCCCGGGATTTGCACAATGCTGCCAAAACAAACGAATCCCATCAAGACCAGGACTTCGTTCCATCCAAAGTGAGAAGTCTCTGGAAACGCCCGGAACAGACACACGTAGCAGGCTGCGATCAACACCCACTCGGCGGCGGTATAGGCGAACAGCAGCGCCAGGTAAGTGCGGCTCCGCGTGGCCTCCAGGCCCGCCATGAAGGCATTGATCAGCTTTTCGGCTCTGGCGAAGTAGCGCGCCGGGAGAAAGCCCAGCGCTTCCAGCAGCCGGCGGCGCATGGGCTCGGAGTAGCGCCGAAGGACAAATATAGTTACTACACAAATAGTGCATGTTATGCCGACAAAGCTCCCGCCGGTATGGAGAACCCAGCTCAACCGCGGTCCGACCGCCGACTGCCGTACTTGCGTGAGCGCAAGCCCGAAAACCAGCAGAACCGTCAGCAGATCGAGGATGCGCTCCAGTACCCAGGCCGCCAGTTGCGATGAGAATGGCACCCTCTCCTTGACCGAGATCAGGTAGGGGCGGACGAACTCGCCAGGCCGCCCGAACAAAACCACCGCGGTGAACCCGATGGCAGTGGCCTTCATCAGATTGAGAAAGCTGGAGTGGGGCGCAATCGGCCGGAGCATGACCTGCCAGCGAAGCGCCCGTCCGACGTAGGTGAGCAGCGCGATCCCGCCTGCCGCCGCGACCCATCCCCATCCGAGGCGGCCGAACGTCGCGGCGAACGCCGTCCACTGGAAGCCGGATTCGCGCCAGCGAAGCGCCAGCATCCAGGCCAGCAGCCCCGAAACCAGGATCACCAGGGCCGCCCACCGCCGATTTTGCTTTCCGAATGTGCCGGATTGAGTCATTTTGGGGCTAGAATAAGTAACTGTGAGGCCCACCGCCAACCTGCTGGCCCGTCGGCCCCAGCGGCGCTCGGAGCCAGAGAGCGCAATTCCTTTGAACTTCTCATGATAAATCCTCGTTTGAATAACTGGAAGCCTAAAACGGACGGATCGGACCGGAACCCGACCCGCCCAACTACCAGGCTCCGCTTTTTGAACCAGGACCGCAATGGCGACCATGTCCACAGTTTTCGCGATGCCGGTGCCGGGGATGGCGACCACGCCCCCCTGGCGGCGGCCGGACCGTGGCGCCTGGGCCGGGGCGACGGGTAGAAACGTGGATCTGGATTCCAATCTGGTTGAGCGTTGTCTGGGCGGAGACGAGGCGGCGTGGGAAGACCTGATAAAGCTGCACACCCGCCGCGTGTACTCGATCTGCTACCGCTTCACCGGCAAGGATTCGGAAGCCCAGGATCTGACCCAGGACGTCTTCCTGCGAGTCTTTCGCGCCATCGGGAGTTTCCGCTCCGGCGAAGGCTCTTTCGTGGTCTGGCTGACCCGGCTCACCCGGAATCTCCTGATCGACCACTACCGGCGCACCAAGCAGGACCGGGCCACGGATTCGATCGAGGAGCAGCTCCCCATGCTGGAAGAGAGGACCGCGATTTCCAGCCGCACCGACGGACTGCTGGCCGGCCGGGAGGCCAGCGAGGTGCTCCAGACGGCGCTGCGGAAACTGTCGCCGGAACTGCGGGAGGCCGTGATTTTGCGGGATTTGGAAGAGTTGGAGTACCGCGAGATCGCCCAAGTTTTGCACGTGCCCGAGGGCACGGTGAAGTCCCGGCTGAACCGGGGCCGGGCGGAGTTGGCCCGGCTGCTGAGAAAGCAGAGGGTATCGGTATGAAATGCGCCGATCTGGAAATCCTGCTTTGCGATTACACGGATGGAACGCTGGACGCCGCGACAAAGGTATCCCTCGAGCGGCATCTCGGGGAATGCCCGGCCTGCGCCGAACTGGCGCGGGACGCCGCGGCGGCGATCGGCTTTCTGGCGCGGGTGGCGCCGGTCGAGCCGCCGGCGGAGCTGGTCACCCGGATTCTGTTCCAGATTCCGAACCGGCGGCCCTCGGACGAACGCCGCCGTGGAATCCGGGAATGGACCCGGCGGTGGTTCGAGCCAATCCTGCAGCCGCGGCTGGCGATGGGCATGGCGATGACCATCCTGTCGTTTGCCATGCTCGGGCGATTTGCGGGAATCCAGCCCCGGCAACTGAGGGCCGCGGACCTGAATCCGGCCGCCATCTGGACCACGCTGGACGATCGCGCCAACCGGGTTTGGGAGCGGGCCGTGAAGTACTACGAGAATCTTCGGTTCGTCTACGAAATCCAGACCAGGCTGAAAGAGCTGACCGAACAGGACGAGGTCGAGCGCAAGGCGCAGCCGGCGGCGGCGCAACCGGCCGCCGAACAGGTCCCGGCGGCGAGCCAGGGCGTGACTGACACAAGCGGGGGAACCACAGGGAGGGAAGAGAAATGAACTGCAGCTTTCATCCGGAATCGCCGTCCACCGCCTTCTGCCGCGAGTGCGGCAAGGCGCTGTGCGCGGCTTGCCAGCGTCCGGCCGGAGGAACCGTCTACTGCCAGGAGCATCAGCCCGTGCCCCGAGCGGCTGCCACCGGCTCTGCCTGGACCGCCCCCGCGCCTGGCCCAAGCACCCCCTCGCCCGCACCGGTGCGGGATTCGAGCGTGTCCCCCGGGCTGGCCTTCCTGTTGGGCCTGATCCCCGGCGTGGGCGCCATTTACAACGCCCAGTATGCCAAGGGCCTGGTGCACGTGGTGATCTGGGGTTTCCTGGTCAGCATCGTCAGCAGCGACGCGGCCGGCGGCCTGGAGCCGATGTTCGGCATGCTGATCCCGGTTTGGCACTTTTACATGGCGTTTGAGGCTTATCACACCGCCAAGAGACGCGTCATGGGTGAATTGGTGGATGAGTTTTCGAGCCTGGTGCCGCTGAAGGGCCGCGGCGCGGGCTTTCCCGTGCTGCCGGTGGTCCTGATCGCCGTCGGAACACTGTTCCTGTTGAACAACCTCGAGATTATCCGGTTCTACCAGATCATGCGGTACTGGCCTGTGTTTCTGATTGCGCTGGGAGTTTACCTGCTGTACGCGCGCATGAGCCCCGACGGCCCGAGCGCCGAAGCGAATCCGGAGGCAAGCCATGAGCAACGGTAATGGAACGCTCATGTGCGCGATTCGGGGCCCGATCCTGTTGATCGCGCTCGGCACGCTGCTGGCGGTCGATCACTTCGGTTCCTGGGGCTTCTGGCGGACCTGGCCGGTGTTGATCATCCTGTTCGGCGTGCTCAAGTTGCTCGAACGGGTGGCTTTGCGCCCGCCGTCGCCGCCGCCGGATGTCCAGGGAGGGTACCAGCCATGAGACGAAGCTCTCTGATCGGTCCTTTGCTTTTGATCCTGATCGGCGGTCTGTTCTTGATGAACAACCTCCGTCCGGACCTGCCGCTTCTGGAAATCATGGGGCGGTACTGGCCTTTCCTGTTGATTGCCTGGGGTGCGTTGCGGCTGCTTGAAATCCTGTACTGGGCCGCGCGCCGGCGGCCCCTTCCGGCGACCGGCGTTTCGGGCGGCGAATGGACCCTCATCGTCCTGATCGCCCTGGTCGGATCGGGGCTGTTCCTCACCCACCGTTTCGTCTCCCGGTGGCCGCAGGGCCACTTCGGGCTTCGCGGGATTGAGGTCTTTGGCGAATCTTACGATTTCCCGCTGTCGGCGCAAAAGGCGGCCGGCAAGACGCCGCGGGTGGTGATTGAGAACCTGCGCGGCAATACGCGCGTGGTGGGGGCCGACACCGAGGAAGTGAAGGTTTCCGGCCGCAAGACCATCCGCGCCTTCCAGCAGAACGACGCCAACACGGCCAACCAGCAGAGCCCGCTCGAGATTCTCGCGCAGGGCGACCGCATCGTGGTGCGCACCAACCAGGAGCGTGTCAGCGGCGAACAACGCGTTTCGGCGGATCTCGACATTACCGTTCCGCGCGGCGCGTTCGTTGAGGCCCGCGGCCGTTACGGGGACTTCGATATCGGCGAGATCGCGGGCGGCGTGGACGTGGAGAGCGATAACGCCGGCGTGCGGCTGAACAAAATCGGCGGCAACGCCCGCATGGACCTGCGCCGCAGCGACATCGTCCGGGCGGTCGGCGTGAAGGGCTCCCTGGACATCAAGAGCGGCCGCGGCCAGGATGTCGAACTCGAGGACATAGAAGGCCAGGTCACGGTCAACGGGGCGTTCTCCGGGGATCTGCAGTTTCGCAACCTGGCCAAGCCGCTACGTTTTGAAAGTTCGCAGACCGAATTGTCGGTCGAGAAGATGCCCGGCCAGCTTCGCATGGCGCTGGGCCAGGTGACCGCCGAAAACCTGGTGGGCCCGGTGCGGCTGAAGACCAAGTCGCGCGACGTGGTGATCAGCGACATGTCGCAGTCGCTCGAGGTTTTCGTCGAGCGGGGCGACCTGGACATCCGCCCCGGCAAGACTCCGCTGAGCAAAATGGACCTGGAAACGCGCTCGGGCAACATCCAGATGGTGATTCCGCAAGGCGCGAAGTTCGAGCTGAGCGCGGTGGCCAAGCGGGGTAATGTCGAGAACGAGTACGGCGACGCGTTGCGGCTGACGGCCGGCAGCGGCCGCGGCAAAGACAGCGGTGCGTCGCTGGCGGGGGCGGTGGGGCAGGGCCCGGCGCTGAAACTTACCACCGGGCGCGGAACCATCACCATCCGCAAGGGCTCGGAAATCGAGGCGGGGCGCCCACCCGCGGCGCCTCCGGTTGCGCCTAAACCTCCCCTGCCGCCGGTTCGGTTGCCGGTGGACCGGCAGTAGGCTTGGGCCGCCACAGCGCGGTGTCGTTCGGATCGTGCCGGGCCAGGCGCGCCAGCGCCGCCCGGCGGCTGGCTGTGGCGTAGCAGTAGGCGCAGCCGAAGGCGCAGGTGTCGTAGGCGCCGATGTCGACGCTTTGGGTGCAACCGCAGCCGGCGCGGGTCGGCGCCAGTTTGATCCCGGAGGGCGCCTGCGAGAAAGCGCCCGGCTCCACGCAGTGTGCCTTCTCGACGCCCGCGGCCAGCAACCGGTCGTCGCAGCAGGAGAACATGCCGATGCCGTGCCGGCGCGCGATGAGATTCAGCCGCCCGGCCAGTTCGAGCTTCTCGCCGATGGCCGGCTCCTGCCAGGGCACGCCCGAGGCGGCGAGGTTACGCCGCGTCTTCCGATAGAAGCTGGCGAAGGAAAAATAGCAGCGGCCGGTCTGGCCCTCCAGCTCTTCGGCCAGGCGCGCGAAGTTCCGCTCGTGCCAGGCGGGCGGCGTGGCGTCGGTCAGCAGAATCGGATCGTAGCGCCACCACGCGCGGCCGGCCGGAAGCCGCCGCGCAAGGTCCCGGAAGGCGCGCACCGCGGCCTCCACCGGCGGGTTGTGGCTTTCCAGTGCTCCGGGATAGCCGTTGATGGTGAAGTGAAACGCAAGACGGTGGCCGGCTTGCTGAAGCGCGTCCAGGCTGGTCGCAAGCGGGGCCGGATTGCGGGTCCAGCATACGATGCCCAGCGTGTCCTGGGGAAGCAGCGAGACCCGCAGGACCTGTCCGCTGAACGGATTGACCCACTCGCAGAAACCCTCTGCCAGCCGGCGAAGGAACCACCGGGAGTAAAACGCCGGGATATCGGTTCGACGGCTGGCGCTGATCAGCTTCAAATCCCAGTGTAAGACAGGGGGCGCCCGGCCCCACTATCCTTCGAAGTACCCGCGTGCCAATTCCGGCTTGGCTTCCAGCGCCTGGCGCCAGTACTGGCGCGCCTCATCCGTCTCGCCGTGCGATTTCAGCGCGTGTCCCAGGTTCAACAGGGCCTCGGCGAAATTCGGACGCTCGGCCAGCGCTTCACGGTAGAGCTTGATTGCGTCCTCGACAAGTCCGGACCGCTGCAACAGCAATCCGGTGTTGTAGAACAGCTCCGGGGTGCGCTCGCCGAGGTCGATCAGGCGCGCCTGCAACCGCAGCGCCTGCTCGTAATCCTGCCGCTCGACGGCCAGCGATGCAAGCCCGCGCAGGGCGTCGGGCGAGTCGGGCTGGCTGGCCAGGAGTCTCTCGAAGGTCTGCTTTGCGGCATCCTTGGCTCCCAGCCTCCAGTGCGCCAGCGCCAGGTTGAGCGTCGCCTCCGGCCAGTCGGCGCGCCGGCCCAGGCACTCCTCGAATGCATCGATGGCGCCGGGATAGTCGTCGCGCTGGAAACGCAGATAGCCCAGACGGAACCAGGCATCCTCCCATTCCGGGTTGTCGGCGGTCAGTTTGGCATACAGTTTCTCGGCCTCGTCCCGCTGACCCTGCTGTTCGAACACGCCGGCCAGATTGTAGATAACGTCGGGCAGCCCGGGCGCCAGTTGCAGCGCTTTCTCATAGGCGTGCCGCGCGGCGGCGACGTCGCCAAGCTCCTGCTGCACGACGCCCAGGTTGACCCAGGCCTGCTTGGCGTCAGGACGCACGCGAACCGCCTCCGAGTAAGCTTGGGCGGCCTGTTCGGACCGGCCGATCTTCTGGCACGCCACGCCCAGGTTGAACCAGCGCTCGAAGTGGTCCGGCGACAACTCGACCAGTTTGGCGCAAAAGCGCGCCGCCGCCTCGAAATCGCCGGAGGAAAAGGCGCACGTCGCCAACCCCTCCAGCGCCGCCTGGGAGAACGGGCTGATCCCCAGCAACCGCTCCGCGTACTCGCGAATCATGGCGTCGTCTTTGCGGGCCGTGCCGATCGTGATCAGGTTGGTGAGAGCCTCTTCCGACCTCGGGGCGCTCTCCAGGATCTGCCGGTAGAGTTCGACGGCCTCCTCGTGACGGCGCAGCAACTGGAGCGCGACCGCCCGGCCGAACCGCGCCGTCGCATGTTCCGGATCGCCGGCCAGATAACGATCGAACGCTTCCAGCGCGCTGTCGGCTTGCTCCAGATGCAGACGGCTTATGCCTAACCCGAGATAGGCGTCCACGCGCCGCGGGTCTTCGCCCAGCGCCTGCTCGAAATGGTCGGCCGCTTCCTGCCAGCGGTCCAGCTTCTCCAGGCACACGCCCAGGTTGTAGTGCGTGGAGGGGTGTTGCGGTTGAGCCGCCAGCACCCGGCCGTAGCTGCGCGCCGCGTCTTCGTACTGCTCGAGTTCGAACTGCAGGTGGCCGCGGGCCGAATGCATTTCGGGTGAATCGGCGCCCTGTTCCACGGCCGCCTCGATCTCCCGCAATGCGTCGCGCGTTCTCCCCTCGATGTGCAGCGAGACGGCCCGGGCCAGCGTGTGCGTCCCTCCGGAGCCCTCGACAAAGCCCGTGTCCGCAACCACCGGCTTCCTCGACGCATCGTCCCTTTCCAGTACCTTTTTCTTTATAATCATTGCCGATCCAGGCTCCCGTTTCCCGGTTGAATGCTGTACGGCGCGAGCAGGGCGCACAACCGCCCCAACGCATCGTACTGATGTGAAACTTCCACCCAGCGCAGGCGAGCCCGCTCACCCTTCTCGCTGAAGAACCCGACTCCGCCCCGGTCCAGCCGGTCGTCCGACCAGAAATCCACGACGCTATCCTGCACCGAAGTCGTGAAATTCTCCCCGCGCACATCCACGCGCACGCGCAGGAACGTGTCGTCGCGGCCGGTCATCGGCATCGCTGTCTGGACCACTCGATCCGGTTTGCCGTCGATCACGGCGTATCGCTGAATGACGGCCTTGGCCAAGGGCCCGGATTTGAGCAACACGATCTTCATCGCGTAGTAATTACTATCATCGGCAGCTCGGAACACCCAGTTTAGGCTCTTCTTGTCTATCTGCCCGAGAAACTCGAACCGGTAGTCGGTCAGTTCCAGCGAAGGCCGGAACAGCGCCAGCGGTCCGGTCAGCACGAATCCGGCCGGATCGTACTGCCAGCCCTTGCCCCAGTTGCCGCGGCCTTCCCACTCCCCCAGTCCGGACCGGAAGTCGTCCTGAAGGTTCACGGCGGCCCGGCCGACGATGTTGCGCCGAACCGATGCCGAGGCCCTCCGGACAGCGTCCTGCAACTGGTTCGGCCGGGAGACCTGGACTTGCGAGGCGGTCTGGACCGGTTTGGAGGGGAGCCAGCCAACAGCCGAAACCAGCGCCACCAGCAACACCGCGGGAAGCGCGACCGACAGCCACTTCAGGTCCGCCGGAGCGGTTTTCCAGAAGCGTGAAACGGCCATCCACGGCGCCAGCTTGCCATCCAATCCGAGGGCCTCCCCGATCTCCCTTTCCGACTGCGTCGAGAGTTTCGTTCCAAGGCCGAGTTTGGGCGCCAGGGGCTTTGCCGGGAACTCGAGCGCGAAGGAACTCTCTCGCCTACCCTTGGCCGGACGGTGCGGCGCGAACGACCACTTCAGGGCCACCAGCGCCGCCAATTCCCCAGGCGCCGCGACGCGCACCGGCGAAAACAACTGCCACGCCACGTCCAGCGGCGCCGGCGGCAGCAGCGCGGCGGTCATCGCCCGCGGGCTCAGAGGGGCGCCAGGCGCCGGATTCGGAAGATCGACCGCCTGGAGCTCCGGGCAGGGCTCAAGCGCGGCCTTGAGAGAGGTTCGGCAGGCCGGACCATGCGCCGCAAGAACCGGGAAATAGACTCTGCAATCCGTGCGCCGCGCCGCCGCCCGAAGAGGCGCCAGATCCGGAAGATCGACCGCCTGGAGCTTCGGGCAGGGTGCAAGCGCGGCCTTGAGAGAG
>JAUYBU010000559.1 GCA_030693045.1 Bryobacterales bacterium
AGCGGCGCTCGGCCAGCGATTACATCCAGACCCGCGAAAAAGTGCAGGGCGGCGCCATCGGCGACATCCTGGCCTGCTATTCGAATTACCTGAGCGGCCCGGTGATGCACGCCAAGGCGCGCGACCCGCGCTGGGGCGACATGGAGTGGGAGCATCGCAACTGGTACAGCTTCCTGTGGATCTGCGGCGACCAGATCGTCGAGCAGCACTACCACAATATCGACTGCATGAACTGGTTCATGGGCGCGCACCCGGTGAAGGTGGTGGCCTCGGGCGGCGTCGCCTGGCGTCCGGCCGAGGAATTGTACGGCAATATCTACGACCACCTGGCCAGCGAGTTCGTCTACCCCAACGGCGTCCACCTGGTCAGCCACTGCCGGCAGTATCCGCAAGGCGTCTACCGCAAGGTGGACGACCTGATCCTCGGCTCCAAGGGCAAGACCACCTGCAACGACATGGGCGAGAAACCCGCCGTGCAGTCCCAGGTGCAGGAGCACATCAACATGGTGAAGAGCATCCTGGGCCAGGGGCCGTACGTCAACCAGGGTATCGATGTCGCCGAGAGCACTCTAACCTGCATCATGGCCCGCGAGTCGGCGTATTCGGGAATGGAAGTCACCTGGGACATGATCATGAAGTCCCAGCAGGACCTTCAACCGAAGCAGTTCGACTACCAGCTCAAGATGGAAGCCCCGCCCGTGCCGGTGCCGGGCAAATACAAGTTCGTGTAGGCCGCGGGGCGGTGCCATCGGGATGGACGCCCCGCCCGTTCCGGTGCCGGGCAAGTACGAGTTCGTGTAGGCCGCGGGGCGGCGCCATCGGGATGGACGCCCCGCCCGTTTCGGTGCCGGGCAAGTTCGAGTTCGTGTAAGCCGCGGGGCGGCGCTGTCTTGGGGGCATGAAGCTCATGATCGAACTCGATCGCGAGGTGGACGGCCGTTGGATCGCGGAAGTTCCCGAACTGAACATTCTGCTTTACGGCAAAACGCGGCGGGATGCTGTCGGAAAGGCGGAAAGCGCCGCGGCCGAGATCATCGCCGACCGCATCGCCCACGGCGAGTTGCCGCCGATTTCGCGCGACAGGCTACGCAACCCCGCGCACGAATCGCTGAAACGGCACCGCCGGCCGACTCGGAGTTCCGAGGTTACGTAGCCTGTCCCCGAAACTACTCCAGCGGGCGATACCAGATGTTGCGGAAGCGCATGAAGGTCTCTTTCACGTCCGGGTGGTAATGGTCTTGCAGCATCAGCGGGCCGGGTTCGCAGACGCCGCTGCGCTCGCTGCCGGCGGTGGCGCTTTTGATGGTCACGTGGTCCTGAACCAGAACGCCGTTGTGGAACAGCGTGAGCGTGCCCGGCGCGGCCAGCTTGCCGTCCGGCCCGCATTGGGGGGCGTGGAAGACGATGTCGTAGCTCTGCCATTGCTCGGGCGGGCGGGAGGCGTTCACCAGCGGGGGGTACTGGCCGTAAAGCGCGGCGCAGGAGCCGGTGGGATAGGTCGGGTTCCGGTACGAGTCGAGCACCTGAATTTCGTAGCGGCCGTGGAGGTAGACGCCGCTGTTACCCTTGGCCTGGTCTTTGGCGGAGGGCATGTCGGGGATGGCGAACTCGACGTGAATCTGCGCGCTGGCGAACTTGCGCTTGCTGAAGATGTGGCCGGTGTTGCTCTTGCACGTGAGGGCGCCGTCGACGATGGGCCATCGGGCGGGGCTGCCGTCGCGGTGTACCCATTCGGAGACGTCCCGGCCGTCGAACAAGACCACGGCGTCGGAGGGCGCCTGGCCGGGCGCGCCCGGATCCACAACGCGCGGCTGAGTCTCATTGCGGTCGGCGGCCGCCACCGGGAGGGCCAGCATTGCCAGCAGCAGAACGTTGCGTCGCATCATAAGACGCAGTATACCCCGAGCCTCACCCGTGTCGAAACTACCGGGAAACCGGGACGGTGAGCTGTGTTTCCGGTTTGCCCGGCGCCCCAATCTCGATGCGGTCTTCGAGCAACCGGAAACGCCGCCAGTTGCCCTCGCCATACCCGAAGGCGGACGTGCGCACCTGGGTGAAGCGGCGGGCGCCGAGCGCGATCTCCTCGACGGCGTCCGAATGGCGGTGACCGGCGATGGAAAGGACCACGCGGTCCGAATCCGCCAGCGCGCTCTTGATCTCGCCTGAGTAGGCGTCGTCGCCCAGCGGTACGTGCATGACCAGGATCAAGGCCGCCTTGGGGTTCGCCGATACCTGTTTCTTCAGCCAGGCCAGTTGCCCGGCGCTGAAAGCGGAGTCCTTCGCCAGGCTTCGATCGCCGTTGTCCAGAACCAGGAAGACATATGATGTCCTACCGGCCCGCTTCCTGAAACTGTAGTACGTGCCGCGGCGCAGACTCTTGGCCGCCTTGGACCATTCCGCGCGCGCCCGGGGCGCCACCGAGTGATCGGCGATCAGGCGCGGGTTCCCTTCCTCGTGACGGTAGGCCTGAATGTCGTGGTTGCCGAGGGTCAGGTACACCGGCACGGGGCTGCGCTTCAGAATTGGCTTAGAGATCTCCACGCCGCGGCAGACCGCGGGTCCGGCGGCGCGGTCGAAGCAGTAAGCGTCCGCGATGTCGCCGGTGTGAAGCAGAAACGCCGGGCGAGGCGGCTTCGCGACACCATCCAGATATCGCTCGAACGCGGCGCCGGTTTTGGCGAAATGCTCCCGGGCCTTGACCAGCGCCGGGTGGACCTCGGCGAGGTCCACCACGTGCGTGTCCGTGATCTGAATGAAATCGACCGCCGGCCCGGCCGCCCAGCCGAGTGAGACGATCGCGAGCAGGAGAACGGCGATGCGCATCGGAATACCTACCAAACCAGGCGGCCGGCAAGCTGGATCTGACGCGCCGGGTTGGCGCGGTTGGCCATGTCGTTGATCCGGCCGAAGGAGGCGGTTCCAAACGACGTACCGGGATTGGTGAATGCCGGGTGGTTCCAGATGTTGAACGCCTCACAGCGAATCTGCAAGCGCAGATTCTCGCCGATCCGCGTTTCCTTGATCGCCGAGATATCCCAATTGTGCACTCCCGGCCCAAGCACATCCGACAGGGTGCGGGCGAGGTTCCCAAACTGGTAGGCGGCCGGCCTGACGAACTGCGAAGTGTCGAAGAAGCGGCCCAGCCGGTTCTTTACCGGACCTTCCAGCCTGGCGGACTGCCCCGTGCTGCTGGGCCGCTGTCCGCCGCCCTGCGACTGCGTCGTGTTCACGCTGCTGGTGACCGCCAACGTGTTTCCCGTCTGCAACGTTCCCACCCAGTTGAGCTGCCAGCCTTGGAGGAGTTTCCGCGATACGGCGTTGCCGCCGGCCAGCCAGCGGCGGCCGGGGCCGAAGGGAAGTTCCCACACGCCCGTGGCTGAGATCCGCTGGGGAGAATGAATTTGCGACAGCCCCCGTTCGGCGGCGAGATTGTAGTTGTCCTGGCGGCTGCCGATGTTATCCAGAAGCTTCGAGTTGGTGTAGGCGCCAAGAAGGGTGAAACCCCTGGCAAAGCGGCGCTCCACCTTGAAGAGCAAGGCATGGTAGGTCGAACTGCCGTCGGTGAATTCGCGAAGCGTCACACCGGTGAATTGCGGATAGGGGCGCAACA
The DNA here is from genome assembly GCA_030693045.1 of Bryobacterales bacterium. Taxonomy (GTDB): domain Bacteria; phylum Acidobacteriota; class Terriglobia; order Bryobacterales; family Bryobacteraceae; genus JACQZT01. Next base: position 3,611 of record JAUYBU010000559.1, read on the forward strand.
GTTGGGCGGCGGTGGTGGTCGCGGTGGCCAGCGAACCGGTTGGAATCTTTCCAAAGAAGGGGTTGGCGACGCGGACCAGGAGCGCGTCCTGGAGGCGCAACTGGTCGAGGGTGAGCTGGTTGACGTTGAGATTGCTGTTTTGCAGGTGGATGCCCCGATTGCCGGAGTAGGTGGCTTCGATCAGGAGATCGCGGAAGGGTGAAAACTGAAAACCGAGGCTGTACTGCTGCGAATAGGAGACCGGGCGCGACACCTCGGTGAAGGAAACTCCCTGGCCGACCAAGGTCATGAGCCCCTCGGAGGAACCGATGGGAGGAAGCAGTCCGGATGGGAAGGGGTTGCTCAGCCGGTCCACCGGTGTGACACCGTCCACACTGGCGACCATCGGCGTGGCGACGCTGAAACCGGGAGAAGCGCCGGTGCCGCGGCCCGCGTTGGTGGTGCCGGAGAAGAAGATTCCGTAGCCGGCGCGCATGATCAGTTTGGGATGGAGTTCGTAAGCGAGGCCGAGCCGGGGCGAGAAATTCTTCCAGACCGGATCGGTCTGCCCGCGCGGCTGGCCGTTGACGGCGGCAAACAGGAGGCCGCCATTCACCTTCAGATTCGGCGCCTGGGCCTGAAGCGGACTGGGAGTGTTATAGGCGAAGCCGCGCGTCATCTGGTTGTAGCGTTCGGTTCGCGGGCCTTCATACTCCCAGCGGAAGCCCATATTTACGGTGAGCCGGGAGGACAGTCGGAAGTCGTCCTGGATGTAGGCCCCATAGAAAAGGTTCTGGAAGGCGGTCGCCACGTTCTTGTCGACGCTGCCGCTGTTGGGCGTTCCATACAGGTAGGAAGCTACCGCGTGACCGCTGACCAGGCTGCGGACGGGGTCGGGACCGCGCGTGCGGGCGTCGTTGAAGGAGAAAGTCCCCGAAGCGTTGTTCACGCTGTTGCCCACGTCGCGGTATGCGCGCGACTCGAAGCCGGACCTCAGGGCGTGCCGGCTGCCGATTCTGGTCATGCTGGCCTGCAGCGTGTGGACGTCGCTGAAATCCTCGGCGTCGCCCGATCGGCCGATGCCGGCGATTCCGCTGATCGAGATAACCGGGAACGATTGCTTGACCACCTGGCTTTCGAGCGCCTTGGGAAACCCGAGCGAGCTGAGCTGGAAATCGCGCGGACGCCACTCGGTGACATTGCCGTAGCGCGACAGGCCGTAGCGGACGTTCAACAGCAGCCTGGGAGTGAGAGTATTCACGTAGTCCAGCGCCGCGCCCCGGCTGAGACGGCTCAGGAACCTGGATTGGGTCACGAATGTGCCGAAAATGTCGTCATCGCCCAGACGCGGCCGGCGGCTGGCCGAGACCCGCACGAACAGCCGCTGGAGATCGGTGAAATTGTGATCCGCGCGCACGATGAAGGCATCGTAGTTGTCCTCGGATGCGCCGGACCAGAAGAAATTGTCAACCGCGGTGGGACCCGCGCCCGGCTTATTGGGCTTGCCGTATTGCTCCAGTATCTTCACGGCCACCGGGTCCATGCTGTTTCGCGGAATGCGATTGCCAGGAATCGGATCGCGCAAAAAGCCGCCGGCCAGCGCCGGATTCGCGCGCGTTGAAAAGGGGTCGTAAATGATCAGCGGCCGGCCCTGGGGATCGAAGGTCTTCGAAAAATCGCCCTCGCGCTGCTCGAGCGTCGGCACGGTGGTGAGCGTGGAGGTGGGATCCGCCTGCCGGATGCCCTCCCAACTGCCGAAGACGAAGGTGCGGTTGCGGCCATTGTAGACCTTCGGAATGTAGACCGGGCCGCCGCCGGTGGCGCCGAACAGGTTGTAGCGCTGGCGCGGCTTGCCCTCTCCGACGCTGTTATTGATAAAGCTGTTGGCTTCGAGTATGTCGTTCCGCCAGAACTCGTACAGTGAACCGTGGAACCGGTTGGTGCCGGATTTGACGATAGCGTTGAGCACGCCTCCGGCGGCGCGGCCGAACTCGGCGTCATAGGTGTTGATCTGCACCTTCATCTCCTGGATGGCATCGGGAGAGGGGACGAAGGCCACCTGGCTCGAGATATTCATGTTCGCGATGCCGTCCAGCAGGATGTTGTTGCTGGCGGCGCGGCTGCCGCCCATCGAAACGTTCGAGACCGCGCCATTGTCGAATGGACGCGTGAACAGACGCGTATCGGTAGGCACCATTCCGGGGACGATCCGCGCCATCAGGTAAACCGCGCGGCCGTTCATCGGGAGGTTGGAAATGCTGGCCTGGTCCACCACCTGTCCAACCGAGCCGGAGGCGGTCTCCAGCAGCGGGGCTTCGCCGCGCACGACCACCGTCTCGGTGAGCTGGCCCGGCTCCAGTACAACGTTGATTTCGATGCGATCCTGAACCTGCACGACAATGCCTTCCCGCTGGAAAACGCGGAATCCGGGCAATTGTACGGAAACCGTGTACGGGCCGGGCAGCAGGAACGGCACGGTGTAGGTTCCGGCTTCCGAGGTGGCCGCCTTCGCCACGGTGTTGGTGGCTTGATTTGTGACGCTGACGGCGGCATTGGCGACTACACCGCCGCAGGAATCGGTCACGCGGCCGAGAATGGTGCCGCGGAATTCCTGGTCTGCCAGGGACGCGGCAAGCGCCAGCGCC
>JAUYBU010000590.1 GCA_030693045.1 Bryobacterales bacterium
GTAGGTCTGCGACCAAAGATGATAGCCATCGGCGGTGCCGATTAACTGCGCGGTGACCCGCAAACGATCCCCCGACTTGCGGACGCTGCCTTCGACAACCGCTCCGACACCCAGCTTCTGTCCGGCTTCCCGGACGTCCACAGGCTTGCCCTTAAATTGAAAAGAAGAACTACGCGCCACGACGCGAAGACCTTCTATTTTTGTAAGAGAATCAATCAATTCCTCTGTCAACCCGTCGCTGAAGTACTCGTTCGAGGGATCCGGGCTCAGATTGACGAACGGCAGAACCGCAATGGACGGTGTCACAACGGGGCGTCGGCGAGGACGTAGGAACCAGATCGAGATTGCAGCGGCCAGTATCAGTCCGATTGCAGCGGCCACCCAGAGCCATCTCCAGCTCCTGGGAATGGGCGTGGCCGCGGTCGAGGAAAAAACGGGAGCGTAGGCGCCCTTGGAAAGGTCGATCCTGACGGCATCGCCACGGCCGGGGCCGTCGTAATACTCGGCCAGCCGCGACCGCAGCCGCCGGGCTTCCACCCGCACTATCGGATCGATCCGCGGGTCGTAGTCGGCTGGTCGTTGGAAGACCTCCACGCCCAGGACGGCTTCCTTGAGGCCGGCCCCTTCGCCGGCCAGCGTCTGATCAACCACGTAGCGGAGGAATGGACCCAGCCGTCCGGCCCCGGCAAAACCAGGGCTGGCCAGGATCTTGTCGAGTTCGGCCCGAATCTGGCCCGGCGGAATCGCGTCCTTCATTCTCGTGGACTTACGGTATGAGTATACCGTTAATCCTACCCCCAGCTACTTTCTTCCGCGCCCGGAATCGCGTTTCATGGGACGTATGACGAACGCAAACCGGCGCTTCCACGCCTTCGACAGCCTCCGCGGCATCATGATGCTCATCGGTGTCTGCATGCACATCGCCTGCGGCTACACCAACATCCCGGAAACCTGGTGGTATACGGAGAAGAACACCCACTGGCTCTTCGACTTCAGTATCCTCTTCTTTCACGTTTTCCGCCTGCCCATCTTCTTCGTGATGGCGGGGGCTGGCCGAGAACCACCTCAAGCGGTTGCTGCTTCCCCTGTTGCTGAGCATGGCTACCATCTACCCGATCATGAACGCCCTTCAGCGTTACACCAGGGTGTGGAGCAAACCGGAACCCCTACAGGCTGCCATCCAATACCTGCTCTCCGGCCGCTATTGGATGTGGGTCCACCCAATGCACTTATGGTTCCTTGTCGTTCTGTTTATTACTACTGTAGTTTGTTTGATTGGCTTGGCCTTGTGGCGAAGATTGCCGGACGGTCTTCAGCGCCGGTCGAATGCTGGCTTCCGGCGTTCATTGGCTTCTGCCTGGGCTCCGGCCCTGTTCGCCGTGCCGACCCTGGGGACCCTGTGGGCGATGGATTACGGACTCCTCGACACGCCCCATTCGTTCCTGCCTCAGGCCCGCATCCTATTGGCATACTTGGTTTTCTTTTCGTTCGGATGGATGCTCTATCGGAACCTGGATCTGCTGGACACGCTGAAACACAGCGCCTGGACCAACCTGTTCCTGGGAATCGGAGCCGGCATCCTCAACTTCGCGCTGGCGGTGAAACAGGTCGAGACGATGTCCACCCGCCACTGGCCGGCTTTCCTCGGCACGGCCGTCACCGGCGCGCTGGCGGTCTGGCTAATCAATGCGCTATCTATCCGATTCATCCTACTGGATTTACTTGTCTCACGCCCCGGTCGTGCTCTGGCTCCAGATTCTGGTCGCCGATCTCGCGGTATCACCCCTGGTCAAGGCGCCCCTGGTATTGGCTGGTAGCATTCCGATCTTGTATGCCAGCTACCACTTCCTGGTTCGTACTACATGGGTAGGATTTCTATTGAACGGCCGCCGGTACCCGATCAACAGCAATCCGGTCAATCTGAAACACAGGCCGCCCATTGCGGTCCCTAATCAGTTCGACCGACTGGATGCGGTAGCCGAGTTGGGCCGTCAGAGCCGCTAAGCGCCGGCTGACACCTTCGGTCTGCTCCCACCGCTCGGTGAACGAGACGAAGACGGAATTGGGTAGCTCGATCATGCGCTTGAAAAGAGCGGGATCCGGCCGGTCCTTATCGACGGCTTCCATGCCGACGTGAATAGGCAAGCGGCCGCGGGTCAACATGCGAACGTTGTCGATCATGCCCCAGTCCATCATGAAGATGTGATCGGCCCTGATCTGGGGAAGCCGGTCGGAGAGGGTGAAGATCGCATCGCTCCAGACCGAGGGAGCGCCGTAGCGGACAAGTTGCGAGTGGTACTGATTCAGAATCAGGAAACTCGAGCCCCAGGTGAGAACCGCTGCCAGCGTCACGGCTACTACACCGGCGCGGCCGAAGCGGCGCGAAAGTTCGGCGAAAACCAACGCCACCAGCAGGTGAGGAATGGGCCATAGCAGGACCACGTGGTGGACGCTGGCGCCGGCCCGCTGAGTGACCGCCATCTGAAACCAGGCCACCAGCAGAAGAATGATCGAGAATACCGCCGGCCGCCGCGCGCGCGTGTGCCACACATGTGGCACACATAGGGCCGCCAGCAGCACAATCCAGGGAAAAACCGAAGTGCGAGGCTCTCCGGCGAGTTCGCTCACCCACACCGAGATCCGCTGAAGGCCGGTCTTGGGGAGCCGCGGGAGGTCGAACCATCCCTCGCCCACAACGTAACCAAACAGCGCCTTCCCCGCCAGGGTGCGTTCGAGCGCCAGGGCTTTCGATCCGAGTTCGCTCAATGTGAACGCGGCGTTGGAGCGCACGGTCTCGCCCGACGACATCAGGTTGTGATAGATCACCGGCCAGGCGCCGAGACAGAACGCAACGACGGCAAGCGAGGCTCTTCTCCAACTGAAGGCCCGGCGCAATTCGCCCGGCACGACAATAAGCGCGGCCACCACCAGGCCGCCGAGCAGCCACAGAAACAGAGCTTTGTCCCACACCGCCAGGCCGAGCAGAAGAAACGTGCCAAACAGGGCGACGCGCGAACCGGTGTCGTGGAATCGCAAAGCCAGCACCATGGCCGCGACCAGGAACAGGTGCTGCAACGCCACCGGGCCCCAGTCCAGAACCGTGGTCAGCACGAACATTGCGTCCGTGGCCAATAGCAGCGTGCCGATGACTGCCGCCCGCGTGCCGCCCAACCGTTCCGCCAGCCGCCAGAACAGCCACACGGTCAGCGTCCCGGCAATCAGCATCGGCAGGCGCACCGACCACACCGAGGGCCTGGCGATATTGAAGACCAGCCAATAGATCCACGTTTTGAGCGCGCCGAGATAGCTCATCAGCAGCAAGGAAATCTTCCGGTGGAACACGATCAAAACGCGGTATTCATAGGCGGATTCGTAGAGCGGCGCGGAGAACAGCGCTTCGTCGTTCTGGATGCCGGGCAGGGGAACGAAAGCCAGTCCGGCAAGGAAGAAGAACCCGCAGGCTCCCCAAAGAAGGGCTCGGCGCAAAGTCTGTGACGTGGAGGTCAAATAGCGACTATAGCCTAGAAATCCGCGCGCCGCCCGCCGGCGGGCGGATCGCACATTTGCGACCCCTACGGCCCGGGGGCGCGCGCCGGTGGGCGGCCGACCAGGGCGAACTGGAGTTTGCGTTCCAGAGCGTCGACGCGGGCCAGTTGCACGCGGACGCGGTCGCCGATTTTGAACTCGCGGCGGGAGCGTTCGCCCACGATGCGGCGCGTGTTCTCCTGATAGCCGTAACGATCGCCGGGCAGGGTCTCGATCGGCACCAGGCCCTCGACGAACAACTCTTCCAGTTCGACAAAAAACCCCCAGCGGCCGGTGCTTATCACCAGCGCGTCGAACTCGTCGCCCAGGCGCGAGGCCATGAACTTCGCCTTCTTCCATTCGACCAATTCGCGCTCGGCCTCGGCGGCCCGGCGCTCGGTGTCGGAGGAGTCGATGGCGATCGCGCGCAACTCCGGCGTCGTGTACCCGCCCGGCCGCGAGTCGAGCCAGGCCCCCAGCACACGGTGCACCACCAGGTCCGGATAACGGCGGATGGGCGAAGTGAAGTGCGTGTAGCGGGCGGCCGCCAGCGCGAAGTGTCCGCGATTTTCGGCGCTGTAGCGGGCCTGTCTGAGCGAACGCAGCATCAGGTAGCTGAGAATGCGTTCCTCGGGCTTGCCCTCGATTTTGGCCACCAGTTTCTGGTACAACCGCGAGGAGATTTCCGGCGCCGCCCGCAGGCCGAGCGAATAGCCGAAGCGCGCGGCGAGTTCTTCGAATTCCATGACTCGCAGCGGATCGGGCGGCTCGTGAATCCGGAACAGCGATTCATAGCCGGCTTCCTCGAGATGCGCGGCCACGGCCTCGTTGGCCGCCAGCATGAATTCCTCGATGATGCGGTGGGCGATGTTGCGCGGGCTGCGCGCGATGCCGGTCATCTCGCCCCATTCGTCGAATTCGATGAGCGGTTCGGGCAGGTCGAAGTCGAGCGAGCCGCGGCGCACGCGCTTGCGATTCAGAATCAGCGCCAGCTCCCGCATAGTCTCGAAGCGCCCGCGCAGCGCGGGGTCGCCTTCGAGCATTGCGTGCACCCCGGTGTAGGTCATGCGCGCGGCGCTGCGAATCACGCCGCGCGTGAACTCCTGGCCGGCGACCTCGCCGCGATGGTCGATCTCGAGCAGCGCCGACAGCACCAGGCGGTCGACGCCGGGTTTGAGAGAGCAGATCTCGGTGGAAAGCTCGAGCGGCAGCATCGGAACCGCGCGGTCCGGGAAATACACGCTGGTGCCGCGCAGCCGGGCCTCTTCGTCGATCGGCGTGCCGGGACGCACGTAGTGGCTCACGTCGGCGATGTGCACCTGGAGGGCGAAGTTGCCGTTCGCCAGGCGCTCGACCCAAACCGCGTCGTCGAAATCCCGGGCCGTCTCGCCGTCGATGGTTACGATGTCGAGCGCGCGGAAGTCGCGCCGCCCGAGACACTCGTCGGCCGGAATCGCCGCCGGAATCGCCCGCGCCTGGTCGACGACTTCAAGAGGAAATTGGTGCGGGATGTGGTGCTTGCGGATGACGATCTCGACATCCAGACCGAAATCGCCGGGCCGGCCGAGGATTTCAACCACCCGCCCGATGGCGCGGTCGCCCCGCTCCGGATACTCCAGAATCTCGGCGTTGACGATCATGCCGTCAAGGTCGCCGGTCTCCACCGGCGGCGCGCCGATACGATCTTTCGCAGCCCCTTGCGGCGGCCGTTCGAAACCTTCGGGGATCAGGATCCAGTGGCGGATCCGCTCGTCGTGCGGCACGACGAAGTTGGCGTCGGCGCGCGCGCGAAACTCGCCCACCACGGTCGGGTGCGCCCGTTTGAGCACGCGCACGATCTCGCCTTCGGCGCGCCCGTCGGCGCCGACCCGGACCAACCGCGCGATCACGCGGTCGCCGTGCATGGCGCGCTCGGCCTGCTGCGGCGGCAAAAACACATCGCCCGCCAGCCACTCGGGCGGCGCGTCGGGGATCACGAAGCCGTATCCGTCGCGGTGCACGTTGAGCCGGCCCACCGCGAACTCCCGGCTCATCCGGGCAACCTGGAACTGGCCCGCCCGAGTCTCGATCACGTCGCCGCGCGCGGCCAGGCGCTTCAGCGCGTCTTCCAGTCCGGCCCGGGCCTCGCCGCGCGAACCCATCTCCCGCACCAGGTGCTTGAACGTGGCGCGGCCGTGCGGCAGCCGCGCGATGCGCGCCAGCACGTCGGCGTCGGTCATAAGTTTAGCGTTACGGGTCCCGATGTAAGTAGTATCCTAAGAAATCGCCATGGAACTCAAAGTGATCCGTCTGGAAATCCCCGAAGGCGCCAACATTATCTTCGGGCAAACGCATTTCATCAAGTCGGTCGAGGACATTTACGAAGCTTGCGTGAACGCGTCGCCGCAGATCAAGTTCGGCGTCGCCTTCAACGAGGCCTCGGGCCCGTGTCTGACACGCGTGGACGGTAACGATGAGGATCTGAAGGCCGTCGCGGCGCGTAATGCGGCGGCGGTCGGCGCCGGCCACGCCTTTGTCGTCGTGCTGCGGGACGGTTTCCCAATCAACGTGTTGAACCGCATCCAGCAGGTTCCCGAGGTCTGTTCGATCTATTGCGCCACGGCCAATCCGGTCGAGGCGATTGTGGTGGAGACCGAACAGGGGCGCGGCGTGTTGGGTGTCGTGGACGGGTTCCCGCCGAAGGGCCTCGAAACCGAAGCGGATGCCAAGGCGCGCAAGGACTTTCTGCGCATGATCGGATACAAGCGATGACCATTACCTCGATTCCGGAACTGGAAGAAATCCTCTCGCGTCCGAGCCCGGCGGATGTCGAAGCCATGCGCTCGCTCGACGGAGACCTGCTCATCCTGGGTGTGGGCGGCAAGATGGGGCCGAGCCTGGCGCGCCGCGCCCGGCGTGCCATCGAGCAGGCCGGCGTCAATAAGCGCGTGATTGCCGTTTCAAGATTCTCGTCGCCGGGTCTGGCTGGGGAACTCGAGGCCGCGGGCATTCAGACGATTTCGGCCGACCTCATGGAAGACCGCGATCTGGCCGCGCTGCCCGATGTTGAAAACGTCGTGTTCATGGCCGCGCGCAAGTTCGGCACCACCGGCAACGAACACCTGACCTGGGCGCTGAACACCTTCCTGCCGGGCCGCGTGGCCGAGCGTTTTCATCGCTCGCGCATCGTGGCGTTTTCGAGCGGCAACGTTTATCCGCTGGTGCCGGTGGTAGAGGGTGGCGCCACGGAGCAGACGCCCGCGGCGCCGGTCGGAGAGTACGCCGCCAGCGTGCTCGGCCGCGAGCGCATGTTCCAGCACTTCTCCGCCCGCTACGGCACCCTCGGCGTGCTGCTCCGGCTGAACTACGCCATCGATCTGCGCTACGGCGTGCTATTGGACACCGGCACGAAGGTCTTCGAACGCCGGCCGGTGAACCTGGCCATGGGCTCGGTGAACGTCATCTGGCAGGGGGACGCGAACTCGGTCACGCTGCGCTCGTTCGCGCTGGCGAGCGCGCCGCCGCGCATCCTGAACCTGACCGGCCCGGAGTTGCTCTCGGTCCGCTGGATTGCGCTGGAATTCGGCCGACGGTTCGGCGTCGAGCCGGTTTTCGAGGGCGTCGAATCGCCCGCCGCGCTGCTCAACAACGCCGCCGAATGCCAGAAGCTGTTCGGCTATCCGGGGGTCTCCGTTTCGCAGTTGATCGACTGGACCGCCGAATGGATCCGCATCGGCGGCTCGACGCTCAACAAGCCAACTCACTTCGACGTAAGAGACGGCAAATTCTGATAGGACCGGGGACGGAGTACTCCGTCCCCGGTTTGCATACACCCATTTCCCTATCGGGTATGGTACAATCCGTTCATGGCAGATAACCAAATCGATCGTCCCCTGGGATTCAACACACGCGCGCTGCATGCCGGGTATGTACCGGAGCCTACCACCGGCGCCCGCGCGGTACCGATTTACCAGACCACTTCATACGTCTTCGAAGACTCCGACCATGCGGCGGCGCTGTTTGCGCTGCAGAAGTTCGGCAACATTTACACGCGCATCATGAATCCGACCACCGCGGTGCTGGAGGAGCGGGTGGCGTCGCTGGAGAACGGGGCGGCGGGGCTGGCGATGTCCTCCGGACAGGGGGCGCAGTTTATCGCCGTCAGCAGCCTGATGGAGGCGGGCGACGAGATGGTCTCCGCCGTTACCCTGTACGGCGGAACGTACACCCAGTTCGACGTCAGCTTCCGCAAGCTGGGTCTGGACGTAAAGTTCGTCGAGCCGGACGATCCGGAGAACTTCCGCAAGGCGATCACGCCGAAGACCAAGTGCCTCTACGGTGAGACGATCTCGAACCCGCGCGGCAACATTCTGGACATCGAAGCGGTGGCGAAGATCGCGCACGAACACGGTTTACCGCTGATCATCGACAACACCTTCGCCACGCCCTACCTGTGCCGGCCAATCGATTTTGGCGCCGACATCGTGGTTCACTCGCTGACGAAGTTCATGGGCGGCCATGGCAACTCGATCGGCGGCGTGATTGTCGACAGCGGCAAGTTCCCCTGGAACAACGGCAAGTTTCCGCAATTGACCGAACCCTCGCGGGCCTACCACGGCATGAAGTTCTTCGAGACGTTCGGCAACATCGCCTACATCCTCAAGGCGCGCGTGGAAGGTCTGCGGGATTTCGGAACCTGCATCAGCCCGTTCAACTCGTTCTTGTTCCTGCAGGGAATCGAAACGCTGGGCCCGCGCATGGATCGCCACGTTTCCAACGCCCTGGCCGCGGCGAAGTTCCTCGAGGCGCACAAGCTTGTGAGTTGGGTGCGTTACCCGTCGCTCGCGTCCAACCCGTACTACGGCCTGGCGCAAAAGTACGTACCCAAGGGCGCCGGCGCCGTGTTCAGCTTCGGGATCAAGGGCGGGTACCAGGCGGGCAGGAAGTTCATCGATTCGGCGAAGCTCCTGTCGCACCTGGCCAATGTGGGCGACGCGCGCAGCCTGGTGATCCACCCGGCGTCCACCACGCATCAACAGTTGAGCGCCCCCGAGCAGGCCGCGGCGGGTGTCACGCCGGACGTGGTTCGCCTCTCGATCGGCATCGAAGACATCGACGACATCCTCTGGGACCTGGACCAGGCGCTGGAAGCGTCGCAGGGGTAGATCGCAGCACAGCCTGAAGGCGGTGGCACCAACTGCCGATAGAGAGCTATGCTCTTTCGGCGTTCGCAATCCTCCGGTCAGGCCTGGCTTAACCGCTTCAACCGGCGTGTCCCCTGGCCGCTTCGTGGAGCTTTGGTGCTGCTGGCAGGCTTGGGCGCCTTCTTCATGCTGGCGCTGCCCGCGAGTCTCCTCGGGATGAAGCTCACGGGGAAGCTCCCGGAATGCCCCTTGGCCAGGGTTCTCAGCATGGTGTCCGACAGAAAGTGGTTCAACGCCGCGTTGGAACGCTCCAAGGCGGAGGTCTCCATTACAGGCCATGACCCGGCGCTGAACATCGAGTGTGTCCGGACAGCCGAGCGTTCCTTCTGGGTCAAACAAAAAGGGGAAGGGTTGGACGGTGCGCAGTTTATCGCCTACCTGTTGGCCGAGCACCGCTGGATGATCCGCTCCAACCCGGACAACTACGTGCGCAGGGGCGACGTGGTTATGGACTGCGGCGCGCACGTGGGCGTGTTCACTCACTACGCGCTGGCGCGGGGCGCGTCAAAGGTAATCGCGGTCGAGCCCGAACCGGTGAATGCGGAGTGTTTCCGCAGGAACTTCGCGCGGGAGATCGCCGGTGGAGTCGTGATTCTGGTGCCCAAAGGAGTCTGGAGTTCGGAATCCACGCTGGAGCTATCGGTTGCGACCAGTAATTCGGGAATGAACAGCGTCGTCTCCGATCAGGGCGGCGCGAAGATCAGGGTGCCGGTGACAACCATCGATCGCATGCTGGAGGATCTGGGTGTGTCCCGGGTGGATTTCATCAAGATGGACATCGAGGGGGCCGAGAGGGAGGCGCTGGCGGGAGCGGCGAACACGGTGAAACGTTTCCGTCCGCGCCTCATGCTGGATAGCTACCACCGGCCGGACGACCCAGTCGTTCTGAGCGGGCTGCTCAGGAAGTTCCGCCCTGACTATGCGCAAACCTGCGGGCCGTGTGAGCCGATCGACTCGCCTGGACCAGAGCAGCAGTATGCGCCGCACGTCACCTACTTCGAATAATTTCGGGGACAGGCTACGTAACCTCGAAACTCAGATCGCAGGCGGATGCGGCCTCGGCAAGATGGAGTTTCGAGGTTACGTAGCCTGTCACCGGAATTCCACTACACGTCCAGGTTGCGGACGTCGAGGGCGTTTTCCTCGATGAACTTGCGGCGGCTTTCGACGTCCTCGCCCATCAGCGTGGAGAAGATCTCGTCGCTTTCCACCAGGTCGCGCAGATCGATTTTGAGCAGCGTGCGGCGTTCGGGATTCATGGTGGTCTCCCAAAGCTGTTCCGCGTTCATTTCGCCGAGACCCTTGTAGCGCTGGACGCTCACGTCGCGGGTGCCTTCGGTTTTCACGTGCGCCAGCAGATCGCGCCAGTTCTCGAGTTTCTCGCGCGAGGACTCCTTCACCACCACAAACGGAGGCTGGTTCAGCCGGGCGGTCTGCCGCGCCAGCGCGCGCAGGCGGCGGTACTCGGGTTGCGCGGCCAGTTCGATGTCGATGTAGCGCTCGGCATTGGTCTGGTCGTGATAGGCCACTCGCCAGGACGAGTGCTCCTCGTCGCGCTGCATCTCGGGCGCAAGCTTAATCGCTTCGAGCGCGCTGAAAACGGGCTGAAGATTCTCCGGTTCCAGGAACTCGCTCTTGGTGTCGATGCGCAATTGCGTATTGGACACGATCTCAACCACCCGCGCGTCGCGCAGACGCCGCTCGACTTTGCGGAAGATCTGCTGATATTCGTCGAGCGAGATCAGCAAGGTTCGCAACTCGGCGCCTTCCAGCCTGGCCCCGCCATTCAATTCCACCGCCAGGTTGTCGGTGGCGCGCCGCAGGATCTCGCGAGTGAACTCGCGGTCGTCCTTGATGTACTTTTCCGAGCGGCCCTTCTTGATCCGGTACAGCGGCGGCTGCGCGACAAAGACGTGCCCGCGGTTGAGCAGATCCTGCATGTGGCGGAAGAAGAAGGTCAGCAGCAGCGTGCGGATGTGCGAGCCGTCGACGTCGGCATCGGTCATGATGATGATCTTGTGATAGCGCAGCTTGGCGACGTCGAAGTCGTCCTTGCCAATCCCAGTCCCGATCGCCGTAATCATGTTGCGGATTTCTTCGTGGGTCAGCATCTTGTCGTAGCGCGCCTTTTCGACGTTCAAGATCTTGCCTTTGAGCGGCAGGATGGCCTGAAAACGCCGGTCGCGCCCGGACTTTGCGGTGCCGCCGGCCGACTCGCCTTCCACCAGAAACAACTCGCACCGCTCGGGGTCCTTCTCCTGGCAGTCGGACAGTTTTCCGGGAAGCCCGCTGGAATCCAGCGCCCCCTTGCGCCGGGTCAGATCGCGCGCCTTGCGGGCCGCCTCGCGCGCCCGCGACGCATCGATCGCTTTTGAAACGATCTTGCGCATCACCGCCGGGTTCTTGTCGAAGAACTCGCCGAGCTTGTCGTTCACCATCTGAACGACATGCCCGCCAATGTCGCTGTTGAGCTTACCCTTGGTCTGTCCCTCGAACTGCGGCTGTGGAAGCTTGACGCTGATCACCGCCGTGAGGCCTTCGCGAACATCGTCGCCGGAGAGATTCTCCTTCTGGTCCTTGAACAAGCCAGCCTGCTGGCCGTAGTAGTTGATGGTTCGAGTCAGCGCGCTACGGAATCCGGACAGATGCGAGCCGCCGTCCACGGTGTTGATATTATTAGCGAAGCTGAACAGGTTCTCGGCGTAACCATCGTTGTACTGCAGCGCGATCTCCATGGTGAGCATGCCGTTGGACACCTCGCGCTCACCCTCGATGGTGATCGGGCGCTCATGCAGCACGCTCTTGCCGCGGTTCAGATGCTTGACGAATTCGACGATGCCGCCGGAATAGCGAAACTCGTGGCGCTTCACCGGGTCCACGCGCTCATCGGTGAGCACGATATTGAGACCCCGGTTAAGGAACGCCAACTCGCGCAACCGCTGCGCCAGGGTGTCGTAGTTGCACTCGGTGGCGTCCATGATGGTGCTGTCCGGCTTGAAAGTAATCTTGGTGCCGGTCTTGCGGCCGGCCCGGCCGGCCTTGGACAGGGGAGCCACGGGAATCCCCTTGCGGTAATCCTGCTCCCAGGTAAAACCTTCGCGCCAGATTTCCAGGTGTAACTCTTCCGACAGGGCGTTGACGCAACTGACGCCGACGCCGTGCAACCCGCCCGAGACCTTGTAGGACGACGAATCGAACTTGCCGCCGGCGTGCAGCTTGGTCATGACAACCTCGGCCGCCGAAACTCCTTCCTCATGGATGTCTACTGGAATGCCGCGCCCGTTGTCGACAATGGTGACGGAGTTGTCGATGTGAATTGTGACGGTGATCTCGGTGCAGTAGCCGGCCAGGGCTTCGTCGACGGAGTTATCGACAACTTCGTAAACCAGGTGGTGCAAGCCCATCTCGCCGGTGGAGCCGATATACATGGCGGGGCGTAAGCGCACCGCCTCCAGCCCTTCGAGCACCTTGATACTACTTGCTCCGTATTCCTCGCGTTCCAGATCGCCTTCTTTGCTTCCCATAGACTCCCAATTCACACTGAGGCGCACCACGCCCATGCAGCCTCACACTTCAACTTGCGACCGGCCTGCGCCCGGTCAGATGCGCATCGGCATGACGACGTAGCGGTAGGTGTAAGTGGCGTCGGCGCCAGGCCGCAACTCACCCGCGCAGTGACCGTCCTTGAAGTAGAAACGAACATCCTCTTCAGGCACCGCCCGGCAAAAATCCACCAGGTACTGCGCGTTAAAACCAATTTCGACTTCGGGCCCATCGTAAGTGACCGACAGGCTTTCCTCGCTCTCGCCGGTTTCGGAAAGTGACGAGTACACGCGAATCTCGCCGGGCGCAACCTGGAGACGGATGGCGCGCGAACGCTCATCGGCAAACTGTGAAACACGCTCAATCGAGGCGCGGAGTTCGTCTCGCTTGATGGTTATGTGACTTGCATGTTCTTTCGGCAACACTCGCTCGAAGTCCGGGAAGTTGCCGGTGAGCTTGCGGCTGATCAAAAGCCTGTCGCCGAACTGAAAGAAAAGATGATTTTCGTCCCCGGCGAATCGCAGTACAGCGCCCGGGTGGCTCTCCTGAGCGAGTTTCACGATCTCGCTCATGGCTTTTTTGGGCAACAGCGCGCGGTAAGGATTGGTAATACCCGAAACTTCTTGCTGCTTCTCAACCATGGCCATGCGATGGCCGTCGGTTGCAACCAACATGACGGAATCCGGCTTGAGCGCCATGAGCGCGCCGTTGAGCGTGAAACGCGACTCTTCCGCCGAAATCGCAAAGATGGTTTGGCTGATCATCGAGGAGAGCAGTGCCACGGGTAACTCAGCCAGTGGCTCCGGCATTGTCGGCAACTCCGGAAAGCTCTCTCGCGACATCCCGGCAATACGCGTCCGGGAACGCCCGCAGATCAAACCCGCCCATTGATTTTCCTGGAACTTTACTGTCAGGTCGGCATCCGGAAGCAGGCGAACGTAATCGAGCAATCGCCGTGCCGGAATTGTTCCGGCGCCTTCCTTCACCACCTGGGCAGGGCAAGAACTGCGAATGCCAAGCTCCAGATCCGTGGCAGTGAGAACCAAACGTTCTCCCACCGCCTCTAACAGCACATTGGACAAAATCGGGATCGTGGTTCTCTTCTCCACCACACCCTGGGACAGACTCAACTCACGAACCAGATCGGACTTGCTGACGGTGAACTCCATGAGGCCTGCTCCGATTGTTCCTCTCTCCTATTTCCTATCAGTTAAAGAACCGTATTCATAGGGGCTGTGGAAATGTTGATATCTCTCTAAATTCTAGCAAATTCGTACCCTTACGTCCATAGACCAGTGTGCAAAAAGGGGCGCTCACCGGTGGATGGATTCGAACCTGCCGGATGCGTGCACAGGTTTTCACAGGGGAGCGGTGGGGGGGATTGTGGAAAAACATATAAGTTCAATGGATTGAATCCATTAGGCTGTGGAGAGTGCGGTTCAAATCCGGATCCTTTTGACGAAGTTCCTCGATCTTCTGAACCGAGTGCAGAACGGTCGTATGATGTTTGCCGCCGAAAGCGCGCCCAATCTCGGGCAATGAGGCATGCGTGAGTTCTTTGATCAAGTACATCGCCATCTGGCGGGGAAAAGTGATGCGGTGGACGTTTGTCTTTTGTTTCAACTGGGCTGGTTGGAGTTGGAAACGCTCCGCCACCAGGCGAATGATCGACTCCAGGCTGACTTTCCGCTCCTGGTTGTGGACCAAATACTTCAGGGTCTGCTGCGCCATGGCCATGTTGATCGGGGTGTTGGTGACCGACGAATAGGCGATCAGCTTAGTTAGCGCTCCTTCGAGTTCGCGGACATTGGACTTGGTTTTCGTGGCGATGAAAATGCGAACATCCTGCGGAAGATCAATCCCCTCGGCTTCGGACTTCTTGTCCAGGATAGCCATTTTGGTTTCCAGGTCCGGCGGTTGTATATCAACTATCAGCCCCCACTCGAACCTGGAACGCAGACGTTCAACCAGTCCCGGAATGTTCTTGGGCGGAGAGTCGCTGGAGATGACGATTTGCTTCTGATGGTCGTAGAGCTCGTTAAATGTATGAAAGAACTCTTCTTGGGTGCGTTCCTTGCCAGCCAGGATCTGGATGTCGTCAACCAGCAGCACATCCGCGGAGCGGTAGTGTTGATGGAACATGGGCATGCGATCGGTCTTGATGCAAGCGATCATTTCGTTCATGAAGCGCTCGCTGGAGGTGTAGACAATTCGCATGCCACCGAAATTGTCCAACAAGGCCCGGCCGATTGCGTGCATGAGATGGGTCTTGCCCATCCCTACACCCCCATAGATGAACAGCGGGTTGTAGCTTCGCGACGGCATGGTGGCAACGGCTTTTGCAGCGGCGTGCGCAAACTGATTGCAGGAGCCAACCACGAAGCCCTCAAACGTCAACTTGGGATTGAGTTGGCTGCTGGAAGAGGCACTCAGGCCCTCCGGCGATACAGAGTCGGCCGCGCCAATGGATCGCCCCGCAAGTTCAAAGCGTACCTGTCGAAGCGGCAAACCGAGCGGGAGCGTTTGAACGGTGGAGTGGATCAGTTCCGAATACTCGCTCTCCAGCCACTCTTTCGTAGCCATATTCGGCGCGGTAACGAAAAGCGTCCCGCCGTCCACCCTGTGGAAAACCGTCCGGGCAACCCAATTCTGGTAGCTCTCCGAGCTAATCTGGCCTGCTATGCGCTCTTTGATCTGTTCCCACAAATCCATGGCGACCCATTTCTCACCAACACTCCGCAGAATTTCCACACGATTTCCACATGCTGTGGAAATCTAAGACTCCCAGCTTCGATTCTAGGTGGAATCGGCGATCCGCCGGCATCCGTAAAGACGCCGGCATTCTGCGTAACTACGTGTGCGGAAACTCAGTCTACCACAGATTGACGGATGCAAGACAGCCGTGAAACTTTTTTTTAAGTCATTGATTATAAAGACATCTTTTCAAAAACAGTAGCTGTAATAGAAGTACGACTAATACAATACCGATGAGTAAAGCAAGCCTTTCCCGTTAGTGCAGAGCGGTTTTCCACAGGGCTGAAACAATTGCGGCAGGGATTGTCGGAACAAGGCGGTTTTGCGAAAAAAGTGCCGCGATGTTACAGTAGGCGGCGGAGCAAGGGAGTGGCGTGACACGCGGCGAGGTCCTGACAAAACTCCGTGAAAGGATGATCGCTTTCGCGGCATCTCGAATGGTAAGGGATGTAGCCGAGGATCTTGTGCAAGAGGTTCTAGTGGTGCTTGAAGAGAAGTACCCGGAGGTTCGGGCGGCGGAGGATCTGCTGCCGCTCTCGCTTCAGATACTGCGGTTCAAGCTGATGGCGGCCCGGAGGAAGGTAAGCCGGCGGGGAGAGAATCGAGCAATTCCGGTTGAAGAGATACAAATTGCGGATCCGCGCGAGAATCCGGAGAGCGCCGCGGGGCGCGCGGAAATGCTCGGCAAGCTGCGTGCGGCGCTGAAGCGCATGGAGCCGCGCTGCCGGCAACTGTTCCGGCTGAAGCTGGAAGGCAGGGGCTTTCCCGAGATCCAGGCGATCCTGGGGACGCGGTCGATCAACACGATTTATACTTGGGACGCACGCTGCCGGCATCGGCTGCTCGAACTGATGGGCGGACGGTGGGAGGCGAGCTGGTGATGAAGCCTCGGGATGTGAGAGAACTCTTGGGAGGCTACGCGGCTGGAACGCTTACGGCGGAAGAGCGTGAGGCGCTGTTCCAGGCGGCACTTGAGAACCAGGCGCTGTTTGACGCGCTCGCCGACGAGGAGGCGCTTCGGGAGCTGCTGGCCGATCCCGCCAGTCGCGCGCAACTGCTCCGTGATTTGAGCGAACAGTCGGCCGGCTTCTGGCAGCGATTCGCCGAGTGGATGAGGAAGCCCGCGACGCTGGCTTTTGCGGGCAGTGCGGCGGCGCTGGTTCTGGTGGTTGGCGTGGTCCGATTCACCCAGCGCGAGCTGGAGGCGCCGAAGCTGGTCGCCCAAGCGCCGGCGCAAGTTGAATTGCCGCCGCCTCGCGCCTCTGCCGTCAGACAGCCTGAGCCCAAGCCGATGCGGCCGGCTGCGCCTGCGGCGCGGACGCTGGGCGAGCAGGTTCGCGCGGCGCCGGAGCCGATGCGGTCAGCGGCGCCCCCGGCCGAGACACAGGCCGCGCCGGTGCGCGAAGCGCCGGCCGCCGCGGCGCCAGTCGTGACGCCGGAGCCTATGCGGCCAGCAGCGCCTCCGGCTCAGAAGCCGGCTGTCCCGGCGCGGGTCGTGACGCCTCAGCCGGCGGCGCTGGCGTGCGTGATTTTGGCGCGGTCGAGCCAGGGCGAGTGGATTGAAACGGCGCCGGACGCTACATTTCGCGAGGGAGCCGAGGTTCGCTTGCGGGTTCGGTCGGCCGAGGACGGCTGGATTCTGGCAACCGCGCGGGACGGCGCCACGGTGACCATGCTGACGCCTCCCACCGGCGCGCCGGTAAGCTCGGGGCAGGATCTGGTCCTGCCGGCGGCGAGTTCGTTCGCGCTCGCGGGAGCCTCCGGGGAGAAGAACCTGCGCATCTCGTTTTCGCCCCGCTCGCCGGCCGCGCCGGTAGCCGCATTGCAGTTCGCCAAGAGCGCCGCCGTTCCAGCCGCCAGGAGGAAAGGGGACGCTGCCGGCAGCGCGCAGGCTCCCGCCGTTGGGGCGAGCGCGGAAGCCGCCAAGAGGAAAGCGGAAGCCGGCGAAAGCAGAGAGGAAGCCGCCAAGCCGCCGCTGGCGATCGAGCTCCGCCTGGTGTACCGCGTGAAATAATTTCGAAAGGGCCGCCGCCGTCGCGGCATTACCGGTTCAGGAGGATGAACCGATGATCGAAGTAAACAGACGGCGAATTAGAATGGCCGCCGGAATTTTGGCAGTTGGACTGGCGGCTAACATGGTGCGGCCGGTTGCGGCCTCGGGTCCGCGCGTAACGCAAGGGGCGCTGATGAGTCTCGGCGCCGACGGGCAATTGCGGGGCGCGTGTCCGCTGAAGCACACCGGCGTCAAGGCGGAAATCACGGGGTTCCTGGCGCGTGTCACGGTGACCCAGGAGTTCGAAAACCCCTATCCGGACAAGATCGAAGCGGTCTACACGTTTCCGCTGCCGCGGCTGGCGGCGGTGGACGACATGACCATGCTGGTGGGCGAGCGCGTGGTTCGCGGCAAGATCAAGCGCCGCGAAGAGGCGCGCGCCATCTATGACGCCGCGCGCAAGCGGGGCCAGGTGGCCAGCCTGCTGGACCAGGAACGTCCCAATATCTTCACCCAGCACGTGGCCAATATCCTGCCCGGAAACAAAGTCACAATCACGATCAGCTACGTCGAGACGCTCAAGTACGAGGCCGGCGCATACGAGTTCGTGTTTCCGATGGTGGTCGGTCCGCGCTACGTGCCGGCCGGGGTTCGGGACGCGTCGCGGATTACTCCGCCGGTGACGCCGCCGGGGACGCGCGCCGGGCACGACATCGCGATCGAAGTGGCGCTGGACGCGGGCGTGCCGATCGACGCGCTTGCCTCGCCGACCCACGACAGCGTCGTCGAGCGGCCCAACGCGCACCAGGCCGTGGTGCGGCTCAAGAACCAGGCTGTGCTTCCAAACAAGGATTTCATCTTGCGCTACGACGTTTTGGGGCGGCAGATGCAGGACGCCGTCCTCACGCACCGCGCCGCGCGGGGCGGGTTCTTCACCTTGATTTTGACCCCGCCCGAGAGGGTTGCCGAACGCGACATCACGCCCAAGGAGATTGTCTTCGTGCTGGACACTTCCGGCTCGATGAGCGGCTTCCCCATCGAAAAAGCCAAGGAAGCGATGCGGCTGGCGCTGAACGGGCTGAACCCGCAAGACACGTTTAACCTGATTACGTTTTCCGGCGACACTCACATCCTGTTCCCCGAGCCGGTGCCGGCAACGCCGGCGAACCTGAGCCAGGCGCAGGCGTTTCTGGCGTCGCGCAGCGGTGGGGGCGGCACGGAGATGATGAAAGCCATCCGGGCGGCGCTGGATCCCTCGGATTCGCAGCGCCACCTGCGCGTGGTCTGCTTCATGACCGATGGCTTCGTGGGCAACGACATGGAGATCATCGCCGAAGTTCAGCGGCACCCCAACGCGCGGGTGTTCTCGTTCGGCATCGGCAGTTCGGTGAACCGTTTCCTGCTCGACAAGATGGCCGAAGAGGGCCGCGGCGAGGTCGAATACGTCGGGCTGAACGAGGACGGCTCGGCCGCCGCGCGCCGGCTCCACGAGCGCGTGCGCACACCCGTCCTGACCGACATTTCGCTGGACTGGGGCGGGTTGCCGGTGAAGGACTTGTACCCGGCGCGTATCCCGGACCTGTTCGCGGCGCGGCCGTTGGTGGTGCATGGGCGCTACGACGGCGGGGGGCGGGGCGTCGTGCGCTTGCAAGGGAAGCAGGCGGGGCGGCCGTTCAGCCGCGAAATCCGTGTCGAGCTGCCGGCATCGGAGGCGCGGCACGACGTGCTGGCGACGCTGTGGGCGCGGGCGCGCGTCGAGCAGTTGATGGGCCAGGACTGGCTCGGTATCCAGCGCGGCGTCCCGCGCACGGAAACGCGCGAGGCCATCACGCAACTCGGGCTCGACTACCGGCTGATGACGCAGTTCACCTCGTTTGTCGCGGTGGAAGAGACCTTCATCACCGATGGCGGCCAGCCGCGCCGCGTCGAGGTGCCGGTCGAGATGCCGGAAGGAGTGAGCTACGAAGGCGTCTTCGGAGAGATGCGCGACCAGGCGGTGGCCAGAAAGAGCGTTGCGCCGGCGATGGCGAGCTTCGCTCCTGCTCCTTCCGTGGCGCAGCCGCTACGGGCGCGAACCGAGGATGCCCGGGAACCGGTATCCAAGATGCACCCGCAGATTGCGGATCTGGTTGCGGGGAAGCGGCAGGCGCGCGACGGCAGGGTGGAGGTTCAGGTTTGGGTGACGGACCTGTCCAAGGAAGTCCTGGAAGCTCTGAAGCTGGCCGGGCTCGAAATCCTGCGGCCGTCCAGCAGCGTGAACCTGACGCTAGTGATCGGCCGCATCCGGGTCGAAAAACTCGCCGGGCTTGCCAAACTCGGCGCGGTCCGCTACATTGCGCCGCTGTAGCGCTGGGCCGGGGACCGGCCGGGTCCCCGACTTCCACACTATTGCGCGGAGCGTTCCTTCGAGTATGTCGCCCGGATAACGGAATCCGGAAAGCCGGCCCACTTACGCCGCCACGACAATCGTGTAGTCGCTCTGCGCGGAAGCCGCCGGCAGCGACAGGTGGGTTTGGCGGTCCCGGCGCGCCTCGATGAGCTTGCGTGCGACGTCTCGGGCGATTTCAAGCGCCTCCGCAACCGTTCTACCCTGCGCGACAAGCCCCGCCAAGTCATCGGAGGTCGCCAGGTAGAGGCCTTCCGGAAGTTGCTCGACGTGGATTCGAATGGCGAGTTCCATCCTCATCATCGTAGCATCGGAGGCGCCAAAGCCGCCCAGTCTTGAAGCTCAGTTACATCGAACGGTTCGTGCTCGATCCGGTCGGGCTGGAGGTGGTGTCCGTTACGGTCCAAAGCCCGATCTCGGAACCGATGTGGATTACGACGTGGAAGCGGATCAGTTCCGCCCCGGCGCCGGTAGCATGGCCTTAGATTCCCGTGCGGAAATGAAAGCGGGGTTGGGTTGGGATGGGATCCGGCGTGGCCGCTTTGGGTTGCCCTGCCGCCGCGCCGGAATCCCATCATTTTCCTACAGCGGGCTTCCGCGGATGGCGGTATACTTGAGCCGGTCCGGAGAGGTGAGAAAGGACGATCTATGAGCCGAATCTGGCTTCGCCTGCCGGTTCTGTTGGCGGCGGCCGTGTCTATGCTGGCCGGCCAACAACCGAAACCGCAGCCAAAACCGGCGGTCACCACCGCTGGAGTTTTCATGGGCCGCAGCGGCAAACCCATGGCCAACGCGCGCCTGATCTTGGGAGAAACAGAGGGTGAGGAGGAGTGGACCTACGCCCGGATCAAGCTGGTGAACAGCGTTTCCTCTGCCGCCGTTGACGAGAAGGGCCGCTTTCAGTTCAAGGGTTTGACTCCCGGCAGGTACACAGTTGTCTATCATCTGACGGGGGCCCCGATGGTGGTACCGAGGATGATCAGCATCAAAGGGCTTTCGGCGGAGGAGAAATCCATCTTGCCCGGAATGCGAAGCGTCGAAATCGGCAAGAGTTTTCAGCCTCTTGCCGAGCGTGCCTGGGGCCAGACGTTCACGCTTCTGAAGGGCCATACGTTCTGGGCAATGGGCCCGTACATGAAGATCTGGAACGCGACAGTCCGTTGGCAGAAGCAGGGACCCTACATAGAGATGCGCAAGGGGGTGATCTGGCAGGAACAGTTCGACGACAAGAGCCAGATCAAGCTCGAAGCCTGGAGCTATTGAGGAAGATCGGCAGTGGCACGGCCTTCGGGCGGTGAAAAGAATTGGGGAAAGAGTACTCCGTCCCCGGTTTAGATGGTGGCGTCGGCGTCGGCGAGGCCTTGGCGGATGGCCTCGAGGTTGGCCAGCGGCGCGCCGTCGTAGTGGCCGAGCGAGAGGCCGTCGGCGCCGCACTGCGACGAAATCACCACGCCCTTGCGAATCAGCTCCGGCGTGGCCTTGGGGCGGATGCCGATGGCCGAGAGGAAATGAATGTCGTCGCCCGCCATGGCGCGGACCGCCATCAGGAACTTGCGCTTGTGCTCGAGTTGCGCGGCCACGCCCGACTGCTCGTCGTAGTTGCTGGAGCGGATGGAGCCGAGATACGGCCGCAGCGCGGCGAAGTCGATGCCCGACAATTCCCAGTCGTCGTAAATGTACGCGTTCAAGCGCAGGTCGATCTTCGGCTTGATGCGGGTGATGGCGGCGTGGACGTCGCGGAACATCGCGGTGAGCGATGCGCAGCGGAACTTGAGCCACTCGAACAACTCCGGATGCCGCAGCAGCGCGGCCGTGGGCGTGATGTTGGAGGCCCGCATTTTGGCCAGGTGGTGGCCTTCGGCCGGGCCCGGGTGATCGAGCGTATTGGCCACCGGCATAAGCGCCTTGCGCAAGGACTTGAAATCCACGCCCTGCGCCTTGGCTGCCGACTCGCAACTCGAACACCAACAGCCGCCGAGCACGGTCCCCAGCGTCTTTTCGACGGGCGTGGCCGCGCCGCCCGCGCCCCAGGTCTGGAAGGCGAACGGTCCGGCCGACGTGCGCAACCGGCCGGAGGCGAACGGCACCAGGCAGGTCTGCACGAAATCGAGATCGTAGTTGGTTACCAGGTCGGTGAACAGGCCGATCAGGTAGCCGCGCGCATCGGGCTGGTTCGGGCAGATCAACTGCGCCAGCGGATTCCCATAAATATCGCGCTGCACGGCATAGGAGCATTCCCCGCGCGCGCGCTCCAGATCGAGCACGGTGTGGGAGATCTCGGCGCCGGTCTTCCAGCCCGCCTTGCGCGAGGCGCGGATCAGAATGTCGAGCCAATCCTTGCCCTTCAATTCCTCGCGATCGCTCAAGCGCGGCTTGATGCGCGTGGACTTGTAGTGATCGAGGTTCGGCTTCCAGTAGGCCCGGCTGTCTTCCGGGAAGTAGGTCTTGCGTTTGGCGTTGTGCGGATAATAGAAATCCGTCAACGGGCGCTTTTCCCAGTGCATCAGCGCGACCAGGTACGCGCTATTGGCGCCGGTGGTTTCCCGCAGCGTCTCGAGCACCGGCTCGACGCCTTCGTCGGCCAGGTCCCAGGCGTAGAGGCTTGCGGCAATCTCCGTGAAGCGCTTGAGGGCGCGCTGGCGCGCTGGCGAGAGCGGCTGGGCGGCGGCCAGGCACAACGGCGCCGCGAATGTGGATGCGAATTCTCTTCGGTTCATGATAATCACTCCTGACGGCGGATGGTCCATCGGTTGTTGCCGGCCTGGACTTGGGCGAAATCGCCCGCGCCATCCGGGCGGAAGGCGATCTTCACGTCTTTGCGCGCGACGCCGTCCAGGCTGAGGCTGAGCACGGCGCCCTGGCGCTCGACGCGCGGCTTGGAAGTTGGCGCCTGGCCCTGCCGGTAGGGCCGCAGCACGGTAAGCGTGAACGACCGCGCCGCCAGTTCGGCCGACGACGCTTCGACGTGCCACTGGGGCGGAATCCGGCCGGGACTTCCGACGCTCTTGAGGTACTCCCAGTCCGGCTCCGGATCGTAGCCGGTCCACTGGCGCATCTTGAGCGGTTCGGCGGCAACGTAGTCGACCAAAACGCCGGCCGAGTTACGGATCGCCGTCAGCTTCTGGCCGGCCTGGTCCACTTCGAACGGCTGGTGAGCGTGCAGCATCCACTGAAACGTGCTCGGTTTCGGGGCCTCGAGTTCGTCGGCAATGACGATGACGTCCGGCTTGACGAAAATGACGTGCCGCAGCGCACGCTTCAGGCGGCCCTCATAGGACGCCGTCGCGTCGCCCAGCACGTAATCGCAGCCGTTTTGAAACTCCCATTTCACGATGCGGCCGCCCAGGTCGGCGGAGCGGGGTTTCTGCCCCTCGCCATTCACCAGCACGGCATTTTGCGCGCGCGTGGTCCAGACCCATTTGGCGTGGAACGGGCTGCCGTACAGGTCGCGGTAGACGTTATTCACCAGCAGGGCCTGGCCGTATGCGTTGAGAGTGAATGAATTATGCGGGTCGTGGCCGTGACTCCAGCGGCCCATGGGGCTGGACTTGAAGCGAAACTGCACGTTGTCGGCGGCGGCCAGCAGATTGCTGTTCAGCACGGCAATGCCGGTGCCGCGGAACACCTTGGACGGCGGCAGGTCCGAGGGCGATTTCGGCGCGACCGGCGCGGCCGAACTCCACAGGAATTCGAGCACCGGTTCACCGGCTTCGGCGGGGATCTCCCAGGCGTTCAGCCACCAGGCCCAGTAAGGATTGCCCGTGCGCCGGACAAAGAATTGCATGAAGGCCCAGCCTCGGCCCGGCTGGCCGGACGCGAGATCGCCAAATCCCAGATCCGGCGTTCCGGGAGGGGCGGAGTACAGGGCGTAATCGGCGAAGTGCGCGAAGAACGGCTTCTTGAACCCGTCGATTCCCAGGGCGCTCTGCGAGAAGTCCATCCACCAGGCCGCCTTCGACATATAGCCGGCAAAATAGGACAGGCCCTCGTGCCAGCCGCCGTCGTCGTCCGACCAGGCCGGATAGGCCGCGAAGAACTTGGTCACGGCGTAGCGCAGATACAACTCCGATTCGGGCGTTTCGGCGAAGGTCGCGATGGCGTTCTCGGCCAGCTTGTGCCAGGTGCGGTTGCCGTGGCTGCTGTAGGGTTGGTTGAGATGGCCCACGCCCTCCCTGACTTCGCCGCTCTTCCAGGCGTCGGTGGCGCGGCGCAGCAACACGGCGCGCACCCGGCTGCGCTCGTCGTCGCTGAGCGCCGGGTAGGCCCAGTCGTAGCCGCGCGCCAAACGGTGCAGCATGGGTTTGGCGGCCTCGCAGTTGATCTTGAAGTTGGTCGGGCCGTCGGGGTTCCAGGCGGCCAGTTTCAACAGGAAGCGCCGCGCGGTGTCGCCGTACTTGCGCTCGCCGGTCAGCCAGTAAACAAATGACAGGATCTCGACTTCCTGCGCCGCGCGGATGGTTTCGACGCGGTTGGTCCACCAGAACTGCTTGGTCGCCGGGTCGCTGATCAGGCCGAGCGTCGCCGGCTCGGGCGTCGGTTCGGCGCTGAGCAGAGCATCGGCGCGTTGCAGCAGTTTCCGATAGGAATCGGCGCCGCCGCCGCGCGCCCACTCGCGAAGGCGCGCCAGATCCTCGGCGCGGACGAACAGGCGCGGGTGGCTGGCCGGGATGCGCGCGCGCAATTGCTCCATGGTGGGTTGCGGAAACGGGGTAGCGTCTTTTGGAATCACGAAGCGGCGCGTGCGGCTCCACTCCGACATCGCAGCGTTCGCGCCGGCGATGCGATAGCGCCAAAACCAGGTCCCCGGTTTCAGCGGAGCGCTGTGCGTGTAGACCGTCCAGGGAAGATCGCCGGCCGTCGCCGGGCGCGCGAAGGTGGAGTTGTCGGCCCACTGGACCTGGTAGCTCCGGGCGGTTTTTTCATGAACCCAGGTGAGCGGCGGCGGGTTCACCGGCGTCGTGGCGCCGTCCGCCGGGCGGTATCCCCACTCGTCGGCAAGCGGCGCGCGATCCGGCGCTTGCGCCGCCAGGATCGCAACCAGGGCAAGGAATAGACACAGGCATCGTTCCATAGTGTGATCCACATTATCACGAAGTCCAGCCACGCGACCGCCGCCTCTTCTCGCGGCCTGTTTCCGGTACTTGACTCTCCGCTTTGAAATGAGTTACCTTGGCGATTCGGCTCAGTCCTGCTTCGGGCGGGGCAATCGACGTATGTCCGATCACACGAGCGGCGAATCCAAGAGCGTGGAGTTTCTGCTGGACTCGACGCTGGAGAGCGTGGATCTCGCCGAGGCCGAAGTTTTGCGTATCGCCGGGGACGCCGGAATGGCGGAGGAGGACCAGCACCGGTTGAGCATGGCGGTGCGGGAGTCGATGGTCAACGCCGTCGCGCACGGGAATCGGTACAGCCCCGACAAGAAGGTTCAGCTCAAGATTCGGCGTCACCCGGATCGGCTGGCGGTCGAGATTGCGGACGAGGGTGAGGGATTTGAGTTGAAGTCGGTGCCGGATCCGCTGGCCGACGAGAACTTGCTGCGCGCGTCCGGCCGGGGGATTCTTCTGATTCAGGCGTTCGTGGATGAGTTTCGGATTGGTCGCCGCGAGACCGCGGGGACGCAGGCTGTTCTGGTCAAGTACCTGAAGCGGGAATCTCGATGAGGTACAATCGGTTTTCTCTGAATGAGGAGGTTTAGAACTCGTGAGCGTCAAATTGACAGTCCGTCAAGTGGGTGATGTGAGCGTGATTGATGCGTCCGGCCGGATTACGCTGGGAGAAGGATCGAGCGCCTTCCGCGAGGCGATCCGCGATCTGGTGGCCAAGGGCAACAGGAAGATGCTGCTGAACCTTGCGGAGGTGACCTACATCGACAGTTCGGGAATCGGGGAACTGGTGTCGGGCTTCACTACGGTGACCAACCATGGGGGCCAATTGAAGTTGCTTGGGCTGACCAAGCGGGTGCAGGATCTGCTCCAGATCACCAAGCTGTATACCGTGTTTGAGGTGTTCGACGACGAAAGCGTGGCGGTCCGCGGATTCGCATAGGTTCGGCGGCGCGGTCGAGCCGGAACAGACCCGGGACAGACGACTGTGTCCACACCGACAAGCTCGGCGGATGAACCGGTTCGACAGGGGAACGTCCCGTCTGTCCCCGGTTTTTCGGTAGTTGTCGCCGACGAGATCACGCTATTCCGCGAAGGGATCGTTTCCCTGTGCGAGGGCTGGAACTGCCACGTCGTCGCGCAATGCTCCGACGGTCTTGTCGCGCTCCGGACGATTCAGGCGCTGAAGCCGGACGTGGCGATACTGGAGTTGAGTCTCCCGAGCCTGGACACGCTCGAACTGATTCGCCGCGTGCGGCAGGCCAAGCTTCCGACCAAGCTTCTGGTGGTGTCGATGCGGGACGACCGGAAGACCGTGATCGAGGCGCTGCGCGGGGGCGCACACGGATTTGTGTTGAAGTCCGACCCCGCGCGGCACCTGCACGACGCCATTTGGCGGGCTGTGGAAGGCAGCGTTTACGTTTCTCCCTCGCTGGAGCCGGACCGGCTGTTCGGAGCAAAACGGGAGAAGCCGGCCGGCGATCCCCTGGATGCGTTGAGTTCGCGTGAACACCAGGTGTTTCGTTTGCTGGTGGATGGCTCGCGGGCCAAAGAGATCGCCGCGCGCCTGGATCTGAGCGCCAAGACCGTGGACACCTACCGGTCCAACCTGATGCGCAAGCTCGACATTCACGACCTGGCCGGTTTGGTGAAGTTCGCCATTCAGCGCAACCTCACGGCGGCGAAGTAACCGCCGCTCCCCTGCCGAGAGGGCACCCAGTCGCGGCTCGGAAATTGCTACTGAGCCGCGCGCGTCAGCAAGCGGCACTGCATGACGGCCACTTACCGCCGCGGCTTTCCCAAGGCGATAATGGGGACAGGCCTTCCTGAGGCGGGCTCGGAGCGTAAAGGCTGCAAGACATGAAGATTCGGCTCTACTCCCTCGGCATTCTCCTGACGCTGTTTTGCGGAGCGTTGTTGGCGCAGCAGAGCGCCGGCTACTCGATCAATACGGTGGCCGGCGGTCACGTGCTGGGCGACAACGGTCCGGCCACGGCGGCTTTGTTTCTTTCGCAAGAGAAGATAATCACCGACGCATCCGGCGTCATGTACATCGCCGACACCGGCAACCATCGCGTTCGGCGCATCGATGCGTCGGGGACGGTCAAGACGATTGCGGGCACGGGGGTCGCCGGATTCTCGGGGGACGGGTTGGCGGCGACGGAAGCGAAGCTCAAGTCCCCGGTCGGCCTGGCGCTGGACGCGCAAAGCAACCTGTATGTCGCCGACAGAGATAACAACCGGATACGGCGTATCAATCCCGCCGGCATCATCTCGACCGTGGCCGGGGACACGAGCGCGACGCGGCTGTCGGGTCCGCGCGGGGTGGCCTTCGACGCTTCGGGCAATCTCTACGTAACCGACTCGACCTTGGGCGGCCGGCTTGCGCGCCTGACCGCGAAGGGCGAGTGGCAGGTGGTGGTGACGGGGTTTTCCAATCCGGGCGGCATCGCTGTCGAGGCGTCCGGCAATATCCTGGTTGCCGACAGCGGTGATCACGCCGTTGTCAGGGTGACACCCACGGGTGAAGGGACGGTGGTCGCCGGCACGGGTTATGCGGGTTTCAGCGGCGACCGGGGACCGGCGGATTCGACCGCGGTTCGTCTGAATTATCCCACGGATGTGGCCCTCGACAGGCTTGGCGCAATTTACATTGCGGACGCGGGAAACGGACGCATCCGGAAGGTCATGCACCAGGGAAGCAGCGACAAGCCCTACATCTTCACGGAAGCCGGCGGGGGATCGGTTCCGCCTTTCGGTGGAGAATACACCACGGAAGATCCGGTGCTGGCGGCCCTGGGGTCGCCGCGAGGCGTTTGGGTGGACGCCGCGGGCGGCGTCTACATCGCCGACACGGGCTACAGCCTGGTCCGCAAACTGGAAGGCGGGACACTGAAGATTATCGCGGGCGCCAGCCGAAGCCGCGGCGACGGCGGACCGGCGACATCCGCGTCGCTCTACTATCCGCGAAGCGTGGCCGTTGTCACCGACGGAAACCTGCTGATTGCCGACACCGCCAACAACAAGGTACGGAAATTCTCGCCGGGGGGCAATATCACCACGCTGGCCGGGGCCGGCCTGGCGGGGAGCGCTGGCGACGGGGCGCGGGCCGAGGTGGCACAGCTCAATGCGCCGGCCGGGCTAGCCGTCGACTCGGCCGGAAACGTGTACATCGGGGACACTGGAAACGCGCGGCTGCGCAAGGTGCGGCCTTCATTTGGGAATGACATCGTCACCATCGCCGGCGGAAACGGCTGGGGGGGCGAGGGTGACGGCGCGGGTCCGACCTCGGCGCAAGTGAGGGACATTAACGGGATCGCCCTGGACGCGGAGGGCAACATCTACCTTGCCGACTCTGGAAGTAACCGCATCCGCCGGATTGGCAAGGACGGCAAGACCATCGAACGCTTCGCCGGCACCTCCGCTGCCGGCGCCGGCGCGGATGGCATCGCCGCAGTCCAGTCGGCGGTCAATTGGCCGTGGGGCGTGGTGGTGGGAAAGGACGGCTCGATCTACTTTTCCGACACCAACAACCACCGCGTCCGGCGGGTTCTTCCCAATCCTACCGGATGCGGCGGTTATCCGTGCGTCGAGACCGTCGTCGGCTCGGGCGTTCCCGGCTATGCCGGCGATGGCGGCGCCGCCAGGAGCGCCCGGCTGAATTACCCGCGGGGCCTGGCGATGGATGGCGACGGCAATCTCTACATCGCGGACACGGACAACCACCGTATCCGGCACGTCAATTCCGGTGGCTTCATCCGAACCATTGCCGGGACCGGGGTGGCGGGTTTTTCCGGCGACGAGGGCGCCGCGATCTCCGCTCAGTTGTGGTCTCCTACCGGGATCGCCCTGGATTCCAAAGGCAACATCTATATCGCGGATCGGGACAACTACCGCATCCGCCGCCTGTCGGCGGACATTTCCGACCGGCAAGTGGCGATCGCCGGCGGAAACAATCAAAGCGCATCGACGGGAGCGAAACTTCCCGTCCCGCTCGCGGTCCGCCTGACCAACCGGGCGGGAGGGCCGGTTGCCGGCGTCAGCGTCAGCTTCATTATCACTCGAGGGCTGGCGCAACTGAGCGCAGGTTCCGCGGTGACCAATGCCGACGGCGTCGCCTCGGTAACCATCACCCTGGGCCCTGTTCCGGGAGACGTTACAGTTGTGGCGTCGGCCGCTGGGGTGCTCTCGGTCCAATTCCAGCTCACGACTTTGGGAGCTGTCGTCACGGGCCAGCCGCGCATCTTGTCCGGCGGCGTCGTTGGCGCCGGGCTGAGCGTTCCCAAGGTCCGCCATCTCGCACCGAACGGCCTGTACACGATCTTCGGCGAAAACTTCGCGCAGGCGGGAGGCGGTTGGCAGGTGGGTCCGGCGGACCTGGTCAACGGTCAGTTGCCGACTCGGTTCCAGGGAGTCTGCGTACGGGTGGGCGGCGCCGTGGCGCCCGTGATCCACGTCTATCCCGGGCAGGTCAGTTTCCAGGCGCCGAACCTGAGCGCCAGCCCATCCGTGGGCGTGCAGGTGATTCTGAACTGCGGCGAGGGCGAGGTGCGAAGTAACATCGAAAACGTCGAGATGCGCGTGGCTTCGCCGGAGTTTCTCTTCTTCGTGCAAAACGCCGACGGCCGCAATCCCGTGGCTGCCGTCAACGCCGTGACCGGGATTTACGTCGGCCCGTCCGGCCTGATTGCGGGAGGGAACTTCGTGCCGGCCAAGCCGGGCGACTATGTGACCATCTTCGGCTCCGGATTCGGAGCGACCAACCCGCTGTTCTTCGCCGGGGACCTGGTCGACCGGAGCGCGCCGGTGACGGCACTGGTTTCCGTCACGCTCGGCGGACAGCCCGTGGCGGCGTCCGACATTCTGTACACCGGCGCGACGCCCGGCTTTGCCGGCCTGTACCAGGTCAACATCCGCATTCCCGCCGACGCCGCGGACGGGAATCTGCCGCTGGTTATTTCGGTCAGCGGAATTCCCTCGCCCGACGGCGCGTACCTTACCGTGAAACGGTAACCGCTACCGGGGCGGGCCGGTCCCAGCGGCCAGCGTGCCGTCCCAGCGGCGGTCGGCTTGCGAGGTGTAGTTGCCGAGTTTGTCCCAGTCCTGGCGGGTCAGGCCGTTCAGATCCCAGACGATCCGCCCGTCGCGGATGGTGAGTTCGGCCGCCAGCTTTCGGGTGCCCTTGAGCCGCGCGCCGTAGACGTCGACAAACCCGAAGTTGCCCTGCTCCAGACGGAGCACGCTGACATCGGCGGGCGCGCCCACCGACAGGTGGCCCAGTTCCTCGCGCTTGATCTGGCGCGCCGGGTTCCAGGTGGAGCGCAGGATCACGTCCTCGATCGTCATACCCATGTTGAGGAACTTCGACATGACGTTCAGCATGTCCTTCATTCCGGCGTTCATGCTGCTGATGTGCAGGTCGGTGGAAATGGAATCCGGGATGAACCCCTGCTTCATGGCCGGAACGGCCTGGCGGAACACGAAGCTGCCGCCGCCGTGGCCGACATCGAAAATGACGCCCCGCTTGCGCGCTTCAAGCAAGTAGCTCCGCACTTGCTTCCGGTCGTCCAGCATCGGCACCGCGGCCAGGTACATGTGCGTGTAGATGTCGCCCGGGCGCAGGTGTTTTGTCACCAGGTCTTCGAACGGGCGCGCGGCCTGAAACGCGCCGAAATCGACCATCACGGGCAGGTTCGCCAGCGTGCCGGCTTCGACGGCCCGATCGACCGCGATCCAGTCGGGCGCCCTATAGTGCGCGGTCTTGATGCCGATGACGATGTCCTTGTTGCGGAGCGCGCACTCGGCCGTGGGCTTGGACTCCATGTCCGCGGTGTCCTGCTCGGGTTTCTCTCCGCACATGCCCTGGCCCACGATGTTCAGAAACGCAAGCACGCGCGTTTTCGACTTCCGCACGATGTTCCGGCGGAAGTCGTCGAGATTGCGCCAGCCGGGAGAACCGGCGTCGACCACCGTGGTCACGCCCGCGCGCGGCGCGTGATCGTCCGGCGAGACGCTGGATTCGCCCGTGTAAGCGGCGCCCCAGCCGGAGAAGACGTGTACGTGCATGTCGACCAGCCCCGGCGTTACGTACAGGCCGGTGACGTCGACCGTCTTGTGAGCTTTGGCGGCGGGGATGCTCGCCTCGACGGCCGCGATCTTGCCGTCCTTGATGGCCACGTCGCGCCGGGCGCTGACGCGGTTCTTCGGGTCGATGAGGTGGCCGCCCTTAAGCAACAGGTCGTAATCCGTCTGAGCCAGGGCGGAGAAAGCCAATAGGGTTGCCGCGAACTTCATTTGTGCCATTCTACCGCTTTCTTGCGAACTCGAAGGCGGTGCGGACAATTTCCCGAAGATCGGTGTAGCGCGGTTTCCAGCCCAGGGTGGACTGGAGCTGGTTCGAATCGGCGACCAGGACCGCAGCGTCGCCGGCGCGGCGCGGGCCCATCGTGTGCGGCACTTTTTCGCCGGTGACCTGTTCCACCGCGCGCAGGACCTCGAGGACCGAGTGGCCCGTGCCGGTGCCGGCGTTGAACGCGTGCGAGGCGCCGCCGCCGATCAGGTGCTCCAGGGCCAGGATGTGCGCCTCGGCCAGGTCGCTCACGTGGATATAGTCGCGGATGCAAGTGCCGTCGGGCGTCGCGTAATCGTCGCCGAACAACGTTATTGGATGGCCGGTTTCGACGGCGCGCAGCAGGAGCGGGATGAGATGCGTTTCCGGATCGTGCTCCTCGCCCAGGCCCGAATCCGGTTCCGCTCCGCAGGCGTTGAAATAGCGCAGCGAGATGCTGCGCAATTCGCGGCGCTGGTCGAGCCAGCCCAGGATCTTCTCGACCATGGCTTTCGAGTCGCCGTAGGGGCTGACCGGCTGAATGGGCATGTCCTCGGTGATGGGCACGCGCGCCGGAGTGCCATAGACCGCCGCCGTCGAAGAAAAAACCAGCCGTGACACTTGCGCTCTGGCCATGGCGGTGAACAGCGAGAGCGAACCACTCACGTTGTTGGTGAAGTACATCTCCGGCTCGCGGCTGGATTCGCCCACGGCGATGTAGGCGGCGAAGTGGACTACCGCTTCAAACGGCTTGCTGCGCAGGAGTTCGGTGAGGCGATCGGTGTCGGCCAGCGGCAGAATGCGGAGCCGGTCGGGCGCGACGTTGTGCCGGTGGCCGCGCGAGAGGTCGTCCACCACGGTGACCTCGTAGCCGCGCCGCAAAAGCAGGTGGACGGTGTGAGCGCCGATGTAGCCGGCGCCCCCGGTGACAAGGATGTGTTTCATCTTCCGCTCGCTCGGGCGGTAATGTAGTAGGATATCAAGCCCATGCCCTCCGGAGCCGAACTGTTCATTGCGAGCGCGAAATCGCTGGGGATCGACACCCTATTCACATTGGTTGGCGACCATCTGAACGAAGTCCTGGTGGCCGCCGCGCGCGGCGGGGTGCGCATCATCGACTTCCGCCACGAATCGGCCGCGGCACATGCGGCGGACGCCTGGGCGCGGCTCACGCGAAAGCCCGCGCTGGTGATGGTGACCGGCGGCCCGGGTCACACCAACGCGCTCACCGGTCTGGCGACGGCGTACCTGGCGCAAAGCCCGCTGATCCTGGTGAGCGGCGCGCCGGCGCCCGGGCTCGCTCACCGCAGCGGGTTCCAGGAAATCGACCAGCTCGCCATGGCGCGTCCGGTGGCCAAGTGGGCGGCGCAACCCGCGGCGGCGGCGCAGATTCCGCTCTTTCTGGCGCGCGCCTGGTCGGAGGCGATGGCCGGACGCATGGGGCCCGTGCACCTGAATATTCCGGTGGATCTGTTCGCGGCCGAGGTTGCCAACCCGTTGCCCGTTCCACGGCTCATCGAGACCGCGCGGCCGCGGCCGGATCCGCGCGACGTCGAGCGGGCGCTGGCGCTGTTGAGAGCGGCCCAGCGGCCGGTGGTGATCGCCGGAAGCGGCGTGTGGTGGGCGGACGCGCGGGAGGAACTGTCGGCTTTTCTCAAGAAGACGCGGCTGCCGTATTACAGCATCACCATGGCGCGCGGCGTGATCAGCGACATGTGGCGATACGCGTTGGGCTACGCCGACCCGGCGCTGAACAAGGCCGTGCGACGGGCGTTCCAGGAATCCGATGTCGTGCTGGTGCTCGGCAAGCGCATCGACTATCGTCTGGCGCTGGGGGGTCCGCGGCTGTTTGCGCCGGAGGCGAAGTTCATTCAAGTGGACATCCACGCGCAGGAGCTGGGGCGCAATCGCGGATTGGATGTGGCGATTTGCGCGGACGTGCGCGAGACGCTGAGCGCACTGGGCGAGGCGCTGGGCCGCGAAAGCTGGAAGCCGGGCGCCTGGATGCGGCGCGTGCGCCGCTACGATGCGGAATGGCGGGCCGAGCTTGACGCGATGGCCGCCGACACTTCCGCGCCGCTGCACCCGGCGGCGGTCTACCGCGCGCTGCGGGACACCGGGCTGCCCCTCGATACGCGCATCTCCTGGGATGGCGGCGATTTCGCCCACTGGGGCCGGGCCATCGTTCCGGCCTATATCGAAGGCGGATGGCTGCGATTGGGGCCTCTGGCCACCATCGGCGCCGCACTGCCCAACGCCATCGCGCTGAAACTCGCCAACCCGCGGCAACCGGTGGCCCTGATCACCGGCGACGGCGCGCTGGGCTTCTACCTGGGCGAACTCGACACCCTGGTCCGCCACAACCTTCCGGTGGTGATCATCGCCGGCAACGATGCCGGCTGGGGGATCGAGCGGGAATTGCAGCGCGCCCTGACGGGCGGTGAAACCGTGGCCTGCGAACTGAGCCCCGCGCGCTACGACCTGGTCATGCAAGCCTTCGGCGGCGGCGGCGAGACGGTCGAGCGATACGAGGACATCGCGCCGGCGGTCCAGCGCGCCTTCGAGTCTGATCGGCCGTACCTGGTCAACATCCGCACCCGCGGCGCGCGCTCGCCATTCACCGAATGGCAGATCAGCGGGAAGAAGGGGCGATAATCCAGGGACCGCGGAGAAGGTGTGAAAAAATCCGGGGACACTCCGGGCTGTCCCCGCGCAAACCTCACGCCTTCGACAGTTGCGCGACTGCTTTGAATTTCTCAAGGGATCTGCTGACGGGGCGTTTCCGCGCACGCCAAGTCTTTCTGTTGCAATAACTTGCGCTGCACTAGGGGATCTATGCTTGAAAGAGATGGCGCGAAATATGTGTCATCGCATGGCAAGGTATATATACCTTGCCATGCGATGAGATGTTGCCCATTTGCCTACACCATTCTTAATCCGATATGGTATATATACCTTATCGGACTCCATCAGAAGAGGACTGCCCATGGCACGCGGAAGACCGTCTCGGATCGAGATCGTAAAACTCTTCGCGAGTTCAGCGCAGAAGATCTACTGGCCGGGTGAACTCGCAAGCATTCTGGCGCAGAACCGCAGCGATTGGCGACTCGCGCAAGCCACGAACACGCAAGAGTTCATTGAGTACCTGCGAGCAAAGACTCGGTTGAAGGAAGTTCGTCTTCGAGCGGAGAACTACCCTGAGGCAAAGGAGATCGTGCGCTACGTCTGGGGCAAGGTCTCACCTTACGCTCTTGCACTTTCGCTCAAGCGCAACGCCTACCTCTGCCACGGCACGGCGGTTTTCCTCCACTCGCTCACAGAGCAGCTTCCGAAAACCATCTACGTGAACTCAGAGCAAAGTGAGAAGCCGCGGGGCGGCAGTCTCACCCAAGAGGGCATCCAGCGCGCCTTTGC
The DNA here is from genome assembly GCA_030693045.1 of Bryobacterales bacterium. Classification (GTDB taxonomy): domain Bacteria; phylum Acidobacteriota; class Terriglobia; order Bryobacterales; family Bryobacteraceae; genus JACQZT01. Next base: position 34,229 of record JAUYBU010000590.1, read on the forward strand.
CGCAAAGCAGCGACAGTCGAACTTCTTTATTCAATACGAAGATTCGAAGTTCGTGCTCATCAACGGCAAGCACACGGGGCGCCTCGAAATCGGCCCAATGGTAGTCGACGGGGAGACCCTTGAGGTGACGAAACTGGAGCGCACGCTCATCGACATCGCCGTGCGCCCGGCTTACGGTGGCGGCGTCTACCAGGTGCTTGAGGCCTACCGTAGCGCCAAAGACCGGCTTTCTGTCGGCACCCTGATTGCAACGCTCAAGAAGCTCGACTACGTTTACCCCTACCATCAAGCCATCGGCTTCTACATGCAGCGTGCCGGCTATGACGAGAAGCAGTATAGCCGGCTGAAGAAACTCGGGCTAAAGTTCGATTTTTACCTCGCCCACGATATCCGGCAGACGGCGTTCAATGCAGACTGGCGGCTATTCTACCCAAAGAGTTTTTAGCGTGGCGATCTGTTCGACCACAAAATCGAAGTAGAAATCGAAGTCATTCAGGCTCTCCGCAACGGCAGCCACAACTGCCGGCCAGTCTGGCCTGTGGACCTCGCGTTGATCTATCACCTTGGCAAGCAACGCCAAGGGGACTTGCTTTGCGGCAAAGATGTGCTTGGCAAGCTCAACAATCTCTGGCGCTGTCAGATTGAGACTCGTTGCTGTAATGACGCGCCAGATGTCGTAAAAATCCCGCGCCCTGGGACTCGCGCGAGTTCGCAGAGTATACTCCGGCATTTGCTGGCAGATGGCCCGGAGTTTCTCGACGGCGATCATCTCGGGGCTGTAGACGTAAATCATATAGGAGTCCATCTCCCGCTCAACCTTGCCTTCGCAATACTCGAACTTGCTCATGTCTTCGGCGCTCGCCAAAAGTTACCCGGTAACGCTCGGCTAAAGTTACCCTTGCTGGGAACAGGATTGAGAACGCGGAGGGGAAGCGTCGTCATCCGCGCCGCAGGCGCGATCAGGTGGTTTCGAGGGGGGGCAACCTCATC
>JAUYBU010000073.1 GCA_030693045.1 Bryobacterales bacterium
GAGGAAGCGGATCCATTTGGGCCGCGGCGTTTCGATTTGCGCCAGGCGTTCCAGCAGCAGCGCCAGGCCGTTCCGGATGCGAGATCCTCGCCGTAGCTGGTGGTGTCCTGCCCAATGAGGTTGATCTCGCGGATGCCCCGCGCGAACAGCCGCGTGGCCTCCAGCGCCACCGATGCCGCATACGGTGCAGGGGTGGTCGCAGCCTGGCGTGGCCAAAACGCGCGGCGTCAGGTGGTGACAGAGGTACGGCGCGTCGGCGGCGCGCGCCGCGCGGTCCTGTCGCGCGAGGTCAACTCATGGCCTCGATATCGACAAGGTCTTTCGGACAACCCAGACTGACAAAACCGACTTTCAAGGCGTGGATCCAGGGAAAACGGGAGTTAAGTTTCAGGATGGCGGACGGGGGAAAAGGGCGCGCGAGCGCGCTGGGCTGGGAGCGATTCGGCAACCAAGCCGGCAATCACCTTTCGGAAATGGAGGCAATGAGCACGGCCGAGAACCGGAGCGCTTTGTCGGCGTATGCGATCAGGCGGCGGAGAATGGCCGGCCTTTCCTTGCCGGGAAGCGTTTCCACTCCGGTTCGGAAGCTTCAAGCAAGAGACGTCGCATCTGCTGGAACTCGCCGACTGCCCGGCGAACCGGGTCCTGTAACACCTTCGGAATGGAGGGCTGGCGTACTGCGCCGGCAGGGCCCCGCACAAGATACGGCGAGGCATGCGGCTCGCCGTCGACGCACCGGCAGTTGGGCTTGCCGCACCTGCTTGAGCGCTCCGACAACGTCCCGCGCAGAAACCGGTCCGATGTTTGGACCGGCCCAAAAACTTCGATTGCGGAATCGCCGACTAAAGCAAGCGGTGGGTTTTGTAGAACAGGCCGACCACGACGCCCTTGTTCAGCTTCGCGCCGATCACCACCTGATAGGGCCGAAACACTCCCTTCTCGGCCTTTAGCGGGATCCCACGAGCCAGGAGTTGCGCGAGCATGTCCGGCCGGGTGAGGAACTCGGCCGCCGCCAGCGTGCCTTCGGTGGAGGAGCACTCCAGCGTCACCAGCCGGGTGTGCTGCGAGAAACCGGGGTAAACCGAGATCAGAGCGTACCTCTCGGCGATCTCGGGATTTGTCGGGGGGCTCGGCGCGACGTAGGCGGCAGGTTCGCCGGGTCTTGGATCCAAGTTGACAATCCGGCGTTCGGCCGCCTCGAACTTCGGCTTATAGGGGAGTTCGGGGATCTGCGGGTTGAATTTCCGTCCGCCCAGAAATATGACGTGTCTTCCCTTCAGGTCGTTCCAGCCGACGACGTCCGATCGCCGCACCACCAGAGTGGCTCTGCGCGCCGCCAGCAGACGGGTAAGTTGGAACAGAGCCTCGGCCTCGCCGGTTCCCACGAAATGGTAGAGCGAGCGCGGTTGTTGCGGTTCGAGGGCCGCGAAAACCTTCCGAGTTACATCGTTCTTTTCGACGTCCTCCGGCTGGTTCACGCGCGTGTTCCGATAGAACGAGGTTCCTGTTCGAAAGAACAGCGGCGCTCCCAGAATCAGCAGCGTGGGGGTGCCGTCGAAGTGCGGCGCCCAGAAGGTCTCCAGTTCCGGCGCCAGCCGGGGGCGGCTCCGGCGCTCGACCAGCCACGGAGTGACGATGGCCGCCGCCAGGACGATTCCGGCCAGCGCGAGCACCCACCACCTTTGAATGATCCGCCGCGGCAAGGACTTTTCGGCGGGCGGGGCCACCACAAATATCGGAAGGTAGTGGCCCTTGGGGATCTCGAGCCGAACAGGATGGCCCGCGCCAGCACCCTGGTAGTGCTCGGTGAGCTTCTTGCGGAGCTTGGCGACCTCGACCCGGATTGTCGGGTCGAGGCGGGGGTCATAGTCCGCGGGCTTGCCGAGGGCCTCGACGCCGATGGTGTACTCCTTCAGCGCTTCTTCCGGCGTCTCGATCGCCCTGGTCCCGAGGTATTCCAGCAGGCTGTGCAACTGCGTCTTTTCGCGGACCATGCCGGAGTGCAAGAGATTTTGCAGTTCCCGTTCCTTCTCCTCTCGT
>JAUYBU010000088.1 GCA_030693045.1 Bryobacterales bacterium
GCGCGGATCACCCGGTCGAATTCGACCTCGACCGCCGCGCCGGTCTGGGCGGCTATCCCGGTACAATTTATGGCCCTTCTGTTTTTTTCACAGCTTTCCCACAAACACCCCGGCGTAAACCGAAGAACCTGCGGGCGATCATTGTTGTTGAAAACGCACTTATCCGCACTTTTTATGCTGGCGCACCGCGCCAACTGTCTGCTACAATATTACTGATCCCCTGCGGGTGCGGTCTCGGCGGAGAATCTCGGGGGAGGTAACCGCCGTTCGGGCCGCGCCCGCGGATCAAATCAGGCCTTCACGGGCGTCAGCCAGCCGAAGCGGTCCTCTTTCTTCCCATCGATAATCGCAAAGAACTCCTTTTGCAGTTTCTCCGTGATCGGCCCGCGCTGCCCGGCGCCCACCACGATGCGATCCACCGAGCGGACCGGCGTCACTTCGGCGGCGGTGCCGGTGAAGAACACCTCGTCGGCGATGTAGAGCATCTCGCGCGGAACGATGGTTTCGGTGACCGGGATGCCCATCTCCCCGGCCAGCTTGATGATGGAGTCGCGCGTGATGCCGGGCAGGACGCTGGCGCCCAGCGGCGGCGTAAGCATCTTGCCGTCGCGCACCACGAAGATGTTCTCGCCCGAACCCTCGCTGACGTAGCCCGCCACATCCAGCGCGATCCCTTCGGCGTAACCGTTCAGGTTGGCTTCCATGCGCACCAGTTGCGAGTTGAGGTAATTGCCGCCCGCCTTCGACAGCGCCGGCAGCGTATTCGGCGCCATGCGGTTCCAACTGGAGACGCAGACGTCCACACCCGAGGCGAGCGCCTCTTCGCCCAGATACTTGCCCCACTCCCAGCAAGCCACGAATACTTCCACCGGGTTCTTGCCCGAGTGCACGCCCATTTCGCCGTAGCCGCGCATCACGATCGGCCGGAGATAGCAGGAGGTCATGTGGTTGAGCCGCACCAGTTCCACCATCGCTTCGGCAAGCTGATCGGCGGAGAAGGGAATTGGCATGCGGTAGATCTTGGACGAGTCCTGCATGCGCCGGATGTGCTCGCGAAGCCGGAAAATCTGGGGTCCCGAGGGCGTTTGGTAGCAGCGAATCCCCTCGAAGACGCTCGAGCCGTAGCTGACGACGTGCGACAGGACGTGGATTTTCGCGTCCTGCCAGGGTATGAAGGTGCCGTTGTGCCAGATCTTTTCGGTGGGCGTTAACATGTTGAGTATTATAACGTAGACGCCTGTGCCAAAGCCGTCCGCCGGGCCCGATCGTTTACACTGGGGAGAAAGCTGAAAATGGCCGGCTACGACGCGATTCTTTTCGACTTCGACGGGGTCCTGATCGACACCGAGCCGTTGCATTTCGCCTGTTGGATGGAGGTGCTTAAGGCGTTCCGCATCCCAGTGACGCTGGACCAGTATCGGCGTCGTTGGGTTGGCATTTCCGACCGCGACATGCTCAACGATTTCGGTCCGCTGGCCAATCCGCCCGTGGATGGCGCAACCCTGGCGAAGTTCCATCCCGCGAAGAAGGAACTGTTTCGCGAGCGAAGTTTGCAGGCGCCGCCCTGGGGGCCGGGCCTGGCCGGATTCCTGCGGTCGCTGGACGGCTACAAGCTCGCCGTCGTGACCTCCAGCGGCCGGTCGGAGGTTGCGCCGCTGCTGGAGGCGGGTGGCATCCGCCACTTCTTCGGCGCCGAGGTTTACGGAAACGAGACGCCCAAGTTGAAGCCCGCGCCCGATCCCTACCTGCGCGCGGCCGACGTGCTGGGGGCGGGACGGCCGCTGGTGGTCGAAGATTCCGACGCCGGGATCCGGAGCGCCCAAGCGGCGGGCTTCGACTACGGGCGGGTGGGATCGCCGGCGGAAGTGCGCGAGGCGGTGGGGCGCGCGATTGCGGCGCGGGGCGGGGGTTACCGGTAAGCCTGGGAGCGGTGGCGTACGTGTTCGACGTGGATGAGGTCCGGAGCGTCGAAGCGGAAGCGGACGCGCCAGTCGCCGGAACGGAGACGATAGCCTTCGAGGGGTGGCCGGAGGCGCGAGACGTCACCCTGGCCGGTGGCGGCGAAGCGGAGGACGGCGTCGCGGACCTGGCGGGCGATGGGGGGATCGAGGCGGCGGAGGTCGCGGCGGGCGGGCGGCTGCCAGACGACGATCATAGGCCGAGCTCGCGGTTAAGCTGCTCGGTGGTGATGCCTTGGCCGCGCTCGATGCAGGCGGCGGCTTCTTGTACGGCGCGGCGTTCATCTTCGGTCTCCGGTTCGTCGTCGTATGGCGCGGTGAGGAGGGAGTACAGGGCGGGGTCGCCGGCCAGAGCGGCGATGATGCGCTGGACGGTGGGCAGGTCGGAGTCCGGGACCTGGTCTAGGAGTTGGTGAAGCTGCGTTGTGGCGGGCATGCGTCAAGTGCCTCCTGAACCGATTCTAGCGTGAGTCGGGGACACACGGCGCGCGGGGTGACGTCGAGCGTGATTTCGGCATAGCTGCGGTCGAGGGTCAACGGTAGGCGTCACCGCGTTTCTCGATGGCGACGACAAGCGCGGGCGCGCCAGCCGCGGACGCGCAAGCGGAGAAGACCGGCCAGCGGGCCATGAAGGGCAGCGCGGTCGCCGCCGTGGCCGGTGCCGGCGAAGCGCTCGACCTGGTTGCGGATCTGGCGGGCGATGGGAGGATCGAGGCGTTGAAGGTCGCCAACGGCGGACGGCTCCCAGATGACAGTCATAGACCGAGTTCGCGGTTGAGCTGCTCGGTGGTGATGCCTTCGCCGCGGTCGATGGAGGCGGCGGCTTCCAGGATGCGGCGCTCGAGCTCGGGGCTGATTGGTTCGTCGTCGCCGGCGAGAGCGGCGATGATGCGCTCGACGGTGGGCAGGTCGGACTCCGGTACTTGATCCAGCAGTTGGTGGAGGTGCGTTGTGGCGGGCATGTGGCAAATGCCTCCTGCAACGATTCTATCGCGAGACTTATGCGGACTGCCTGTTGGTTCCGATAACGTATATTATGTAAACTATAGTGCGGCGGTGAAAAAATGCCCGGCGTGGGGTGCCCCGACCGCCGGGCCTGAGGAAAGAAGGAAAACCGATATCTGTTGCCTACCTGCTCCGTCCGGAGGGCCGGGCTTCGCTTCGGCCGCCGCCTTCCGAGCGCGTGCCACTGCCGCCGCTACGACCCTCGCCTCCACCGCGGGGGCTTTCAGACCCCCCTCGCGGTGCGGGTGCGCTCACTTGCGGCGCGGGGCGTTCTGGCGGCGCCGAGCGCTGCGGCGGGGGCGCGCTCACCTGAGGCCGCGACTCCGGCTGGCGGCTGTACCCGCCCCGGCTTTCAGAACCCGGGTTGGGGCGTTCTCGCACGATGGGCGTGTTGATGCGCATCGGCTCGGTGTTGCGCTGCTCGTAACGCGGGCTCTCGGTCCGAGGAGCCGACTCGCGGCGGGACCCGACACCGGCGTCGCCGCGGGTCCGGCTGGGCGTCTCGACTCGAGGTGCGCTCTCGGGCCGCTCGGAAGTGCGGCGCGGGCCCTCAAACCGCCGCCAGCCATTGTTGTCCGTCGCCTCTGTGCGGCGGGGAGCGGCATCCGCCCCTGGCTGAGCGGGCGTCTCGGCCCGCCGCCAGCCTCGCGCCGGCTCGGCCTCGCGGCGGCTCTCAACGTTTGCCACACGGCCGCCGGCCGCGTTCCCGGAGGCTCCCGGTTCCCCAAAGGTGCGGCGGGAAACCTGATCCATCCCACGGCGCTGCTCGTCGAAGGCGACCCGGTCCACCGCGGCCGGCTGCCGCCGGGTGACGAAGCGTCCATTACCGGACGCGCCCGGGACGGCCCCGCTGCGGACTTCCCTGTCGGCCATGCGCAAGCTCTCGCGCTCGGGCGCCAGCGGAACCTGGCCGCGGACCAGTCCGGCGCCGCGCAATTCGTTGTCGGAGACGCTGACCCGATTGCCCACCCGGCCGCGCGTGAAATCTCCCGCGTTCACGGCCGTGACGCCGTTGTTCACCCGGGCGTTCCTATAAACGTTGGTAATGTTGATGTTGTTCACGACGTGGACGCTGTTATCAACATAGGTACGGTCCCGATAGCCCGAGTAGTAACGCTTTCCGTACCACGGGTGGAACGTCTCGTGGGGCGCCAGCGGCACCCAGCCGACATTGCCGAAGCCGATCCCGATCCCGATTCCGCCGCCGTGACCGCCCCAGCCGAAAAACGCGACCTGCGCCGGGCTCCAGTAATGACGGGAGTGCATCGCGCCGGGCCACCAGCACCACCGGTTGCCGTGATTAAACCAGCGGCCGTAGTGATAGGGCGCCCAGCCCCACGGGTCGTAGCTGACCCAATTCCATCCATACCAGTCGATCCAGGACCACCGGCCATAGCGATACGGCGCCCAGTCAACCGCCACGCGCGGCGCCCACACCCAGCCGTAGCCGGGCGCATCAACCCAGTCGCCGTTGCCGTCCAGGTCTTCGGCGCCGTAGATGTCGGTGCTGACGTACTGGTAGGAGCGAGTGCGTTCCAGGTCCTGGTCCCGCCGCTCGTTCCAACGATCCCAATCGTCGGTCCCCATCGCGGCTACGATCTGAAACTCGGGATCGGAAGCCGTTCCGCGCGCCAGCATGGTGCGGCCGGCGGTGAGCCGCTCGGCGCCGCGCGGCGTATAGACTTCGACTTCCCCGCTGCGCACGGTGATTTCCGACGCTCCGTCGTCGCGCACCGTCACGCGGTAACTGCCCCGCTTCATCGGCCGCACGGAAACGCTGGGCGTGCTGAGTTCGACATCCGAACGGCTGTCTCTCAGCACCCGGAACATCACGATTCCGCGCGCCACCTGGACTTGGTAGCGCTGGGATTCAAGCTCGGACAGGCGCACCTCGGAGTTTTCGCCAACGCGTATCATGTTGGCGAAGTCGAACTGGACTTCGGCGCGGGACTGGGGTCCGCAAAACAAGCGGTCGTCGGTCATCAGCGGCGCGTTGATCGCAGCGGCGATCCAGTCGCCGGAATCCCCGCGACGCACCGAAACCTCCCCGTCGATAACGCTGATCCGGGCCACGCCGCGGCCCTGCTCTTCCTCTTGAGCCCCGGCAAACGCCGCCAGGGTCCCCACTGCCAGAATCGCCTTCACCAGTGTCGTTTTCATTGGATGCCTCCTTCGAGTGCCGCCCCGAACATTGCACGTCGGGGTCCAAATCAAAACCATTTGGTTTTTCTGCCGGTTACGCTATGATGACTGCTTATGGGAGTGGCTGAAAACCACCACGCTGATCGCAAACGACCACTTCGACGCATCGGCCGAGGGCTGCTGGGGCCGGTTGGGCGGATCGGCGGGTGGCTGCTGGGGCCGGTTGGGCGGATTGGCCGAGGGCTGCTGGGGCCGGCTGGACGGATCGGCCGAGGGCTGTTGGGGCCGGCTGTCGTGGCGCTGCTGGTCGTCGGCTTCTTCTGGAAACTGGCGCTGTCGGACGAGTTTCTCTGGATCGACTCGCCCGACCTCGCCAATCAGGTTCTGCCCTGGTTCCAGTTCCAGGCTTCCCAATGGCACGCCGGGCGGTTCCCCCTCTGGGATCCGTATCTTTGGTGCGGCCAGCCGCTCATCGGTCAAGCCCAGCCGGGCGCCGCCTACCCTCTGAACTGGATCCTGTTCCTGCTTCCGCTGCGTAACGGGTGGCTGCGGCTGACAGCCCTGAACTGGTACTTCATCGGCATCCATCTGCTGGCGGCGTGGCTGGCTTACTGGCTGTGCCGCGACCGGGGACTCGGCCGCGGCGCGTCGATCTTTGGCGGCCTGGCTTTCTCGCTGTCCGGCTGGCTGGGGACCGCCACTTGGCCCCAGATGCTCAACGGCGCCATTTGGGCGCCGGCGGTCTTCCTTTTCCTATTGCGGGCGATCGAGGGAAAACGTCCGCTTCCGAGTTCCCTGCTCTCGGGCTTCTTCCTGGGTCTGGCGTGGCTTAGCGGGCACCACCAGGCGCCGATTTTCCTGACTCTGGCCTCGCTTCTGGTATGGGGCTGGTCCATTGTGCGGCGCGGCAAAATGACGTTGGGTTTGGTTCTGATCTTCCTCACGGGGCTGGTCTTAACCAGCGGACTGCAAACCGTGCCGGCCATCGAGTATGGTCGTCTGGCCGTCCGCTGGGCCGGGATGCCGCAGCCCACGGGCTGGAGCGAGAAGGTCCCTTACATTGTCCATCAGGGCATGAGCTTGACACCCCAGGGTGTGCTCGGACTGGCCATTCCGGGGGCGGCGGAAAAGGTGGGCCTGTTCGTCGGGATCACGATTCTCTCTCTTGCCGCGTTCGGGGTGATGGGCGGTTGGAGGGAGCCCTGGGTGCGCTGCCTGGTGGCGGTGGGCGCTTTCGGATTTCTGATCGCGTTGGGAACGTATACGCCGGTTCACGGGCTCCTGTATGCCGTTCTGCCGATTGTGGAAAAGGCCCGAACTCCGGCGGTCGCTATTTTCATATTTCACTTTGGTTTAGCGATCCTAGCAGCATGTGGAATAGAGCACTTGCTCGAACGGCAATCAACGCAATTCGTGCGCTGGAGCGGCTTGACGCTGGTGGGGATCTCGGCGGCCGTATTCTTCGCCGGACTCTTGGCGCACGCGCTGCAGAAGGATGCGACCGCGCAGAGCGTTTGGATCACGGTGTTCGCAGCATTGGCTGGCGGATGCCTATGGCTGGCATTTCACCGCCAGGCGGTCAGCCGGGGGTGGCTCATTACCGGGCTGGTGACGATGATGCTTACGGAGTTGACGGTGGGAGGCCTGATCCCCATTTTGCCCAGCCGCCACGCCCCGGGCCGGGCCCGCCTGATCGACGCGCTGGCCGGCTCCCCGGACCTGGTGTCATTCCTGCGAGGGCAACCCCGCCCGTTTCGCGTGAATGTGAACGACCAGGATGTCCCGTTCAATTTCGGCGACTGGCACGGGATTGAGACCACCGGCGGTTACCTGGCCAGCGTGAGTATGAATGCATACGATTCTCACTTTCACACTCCGCAGGTGGAACGGCTGGTGGGTGCCCGGTACTATCTGGCAAAGTCTCCACAACGGGAAGACCAGCGAGTGGTTTTCGAAGACCCCGGGGGATTGAAGCTGTTTGAGAACCCGGAGGTTTTTCCGCGAACCTGGGCGGTTCATCGTCTTTTTGTAGCTAATACAAGACTTCAAGTTTTAGACTTCATTCTAAACAAATCAGATCTATTACGAACCGTTGCCCCGATTCAGAATTCGAACCTGTCCCTGGAGCAATGCTCCGGCGCCGACCAACTGCGGATAGTCGAGAACCGGCCGGGGCGGACGGTGATCGACGCCCAGTTGGGGTGCCGGGGCATGGTGATCCTATCGGACGTATACTTTCCCGGCTGGCAGGCCCGGGTGGACGGACGAAGGACCGGGATTCATGAAGTCTACGGCTTCCTGAGGGGGGTGGTTGTCGAGGGCGGCCGGCACCGGATCGAGATGAGCTACCGGCCGCGCTCGGTCTACACTGGCGCGGCGATGCCGGCCGCCGGCGCCGCGCTGGCTCTGGCCGCGGCCCTGTCGGGCTTGCGGAAGCGCGAACAGGGGGCGGAATGAGGACACTCCGCGCCCGGCTGCGGGGTCCTGCGGCGCGGCTGAGGTCCCTCGGCGCCCGGCTGCTGGGTCCTGCGGCGCGGCTGAGGTCCCTCGGCGCCCGGCTTGTGGGCCCGGGGTCGCGACTGAGGCCGCTCGGCTGGCGGTTCGTTGGCCCGGCGGTGCTGGCGTTGCTGATCGTCGGGTTCTTCTGGAAACTTGCGCTGTCGGACGAGTTCCTTTGGATCGACTCGCCCGACATCACCAACCAGGTTGTGCCCTGGTTCCAATTCCAGGCTTCGGAGTGGCACGCCGGGCGGTTCCCGCTTTGGGATCCTTATCTTTGGTGTGGCCAGCCGGTTTTGGGTCAAGTCATCCCGGCGGCCGCCAATCCTCTAAACTGGGTTCTCTTCCTGATGCCGCTCAACAACGGCTGGCTCCAGTTGCGGTTCCTCGACGGGTATTTTGTTGGCATCCACATCCTGGCCGGGTGGCTGGCCTTTTGGCTGTGCCGGGACCGGGGACTGGGCCGCGCCGCGTCCGTTTTTGGCGGTCTGGCTTTCTCGCTGTCCGGCTGGCTCGGCGCCAACACCTGGCCCCAGATGTTCAACGGCGCCATCTGGACGCCGGCCGTCCTTCTGTTCCTTCTGCGTGCCGTCGAAGGGAAACGTCCGGCCGCCAGCTCCCTGCTGGCGGGCTTCTTTCTGGGCCTGGCCTGGCTCAGCGGACACCACCAGGCGCCGATCTTCCTGACCCTTGCCGCCGTGCTGGTATGGTGCTGGGCCGTGCTGCGGTCCGGCAGGATCGAATTCCGGACGCTGGCGCTGGTGCTTGCTTTCCTGGTCAGTTTTGCTTTGACCAGCGGGCTCCAGACATTGCCGGCGCTCGAGTACGGCCGTCTGGCCGTGCGCTGGGCCGGAGCGCCGGAGCCAGTGCGCTGGGGTCAGAAAGTGCCTTACGCGGTCCATCAAAACTTCAGCTTGAGTCCCGCCTACCTCCTCGGCATCGCCGTTCCAGGGGTGGAGGAGCATGTGAATCCTTTCGCCGGCGTGACCATTCTGACGTTGGCGGCTCTCGGGGTAATTGGCGGCTGGAAGCAGGCTTGGGTGCGTCTGGTGCTTCTGATCTCGGCGTTTGGACTGCTGGTCGCGCTGGGCACAAACACGCCTCTGGAAGGTCTGCTCTACGCCCTGGTTCCGATGGTGGAAAAGGCCCGGTCCGCCGCTGTTTCGATATTCATCTTTAACTTCGGCTTAGCGATCTTATCAGCTTGTGGATTAAATTACTTATTGGATGACAATCAAACTCCCCTTGTCCGCCGGACCGGCCTGGTCCTGGTGGCGATGGCTGCCCTAATCTGGTTCGTCGGCCTGCTGGCCCACCTGGCTCAGAAGGACTCAGCCGGACCCGGCATCTGGATTCCCGGGCTGGCCGCGCTGGTGGCCGGATGCCTGTTGCTGGCATTTGACCGGCAGGCGATCAATCGCGGATGGCTGATCACCGGACTGGTGACGATGATGCTTACGGAGTTGACGGTGGGTGGCCTGATCGGCGGGTTGCCCAACCGCCACGCCCCCAACCGCAACCACCTCATCGACGCGCTGGCCGGCGCCCCGGACCTGGTGTCGTTCCTGCGAGTCCAACCCCGCCCGTTCCGCCTGGGTGTGAACGAGAAGGATGTCCAATTCAATTTCGGCGACTGGCACGGAATCGAGACCACCGGCGGATACCTGGCCAGCCTGACGCTGAACATCTATGACATGGAGACTCACCTGGCTCCACTGCAGCGCCTGATGGGTGCGCGATACTACCTGAGCAAGGCTCCGCAGCGGGAGGACCAACGCCTGGTGTTTGAAGATCCCAGCGGCTTGAAGCTGTTTGAAAACCCGGATGTCTTCCCGCGCGCGTGGGTGGTTCATCGACTTTTCGTAGCTGATCGAAAACATGAAGTTTTAGGATTCATTTTAGACAAAACAAACTTGTTACAAACAGTCGCGCCAATTCTGAATCGCGATCTGCCCCTGGAGCAGTGTTCGAGCGCCGATCAACTGCGGATAGTCGAGAACCGGCCGGGACGGACGGTGATCGATGCCGAGTTGGGGTGCCGGGGCATGTTGGTGGTCTCCGACCTCTACTTCCCGGGCTGGGAGGCGACGGTGGATGGCCGGAGGACCGGGATTCACGAGGTCTATGGCTTCCTGAGGGGGGTGGTTGTGGAGGGCGGCCAGCACCGGATCGAGATGAGCTACCGTCCGCGGTCGGTTTACGTCGGTGGGGTGATGACGGCGGCCGGCGCCGTTTTGGCTCTGGCGGCGGCCCTGTCGGGCCGTGGCCGCCGCAAATCGGCTATACTCACGTTCTGATGAGAGTGGCAAGCGTGTTGGCTTTTCTGCTGCTGGCCGGGTGCGTGCGCGCGCCGGACAGTTACCCGCCGCCGATTCAAAGAAAACCGCTGTCCGATCTGGCGGAGAGCGCCTCGGGCATGCTGGTCAACATGGGCGATGCGAACGCGAGCGCCTATTTCGTTCGCGACATCAGCCCGGGGTTGGAGGGCGGCCGCTGGCGCTGGGCCAACCAGCGTCCGGAGTTGAAGGTCTTTCTGGAGTCGGCCAAGGGGTTGAAGCTGGTGTGGGACTTCAGTGTCACCGAGGTGACGTTCAGGGAAACTGGCCCGGTGACGGTCTCCTTCTTTGTGAACGGACAGCCGGTGGGCCGGCTTCCCTGCCCCAAGCCGGGCGACTACAAGTTCGAGCAACCGGTGCGGCAGGATCTGGTTCGGGCGAACGAATATAACATGATCGCCGCGCAGGCCGACAAGCTCTGGGTGTCGCCGGCCGACGGCGCCAAGCTCAGCTTCACCATGACGCGGGCGGGATTTCTGCGGTAATGCTCGAACCGCTGGGTATCGTGCTGGCGGCGGCGTTCACCGTCGCCTCTTCGGTGGCTGCCGGGCGGTTGCTGCTGGACCGGATTGGGCTTCGCCTCGGCCGGCAGGAATACCTGCTGTTCTCGTTTGCCACCGGTTCGGCGCTGTTGAGCCTGGCGGTGTTTGTGTTGGCCGCGCTGCGCATTGCGCGCTGGGAGACCTTTCTGCTGCTGGGCGGCGCTCTGCTGGTCAATAAATGCGTCAGCCTGGTATGGCCCCTTTTTAAATGGGGCCATACCAGGCTGACGCATTTTCCCAAACGGGTCCATACCAGGCTGACGCATTTTTTTGGGCTGGTGTTTGTGGGGTTCAGCGGGGTGTACTTTGTGTGGGCGCTGGCTCCGGAGTTGAGTCCGGACGGGGCGGCCTATCACCTCGGTCTGGTTTCGCGCTATTTGCGGGAGCGAGGCTTCGCCAGCGTGCCGGACAACATGTACGCCTGCCTTTCGCAGGGCGCGGAGATGCTGTTTCTGTTCGCCTTCGCCTTTGGCCGCCACTCGGCGGCGGCGCTGGTCCACTTTTCCTTCCTTCTGGCGCTGCCCTGGGCCATGGTGTGCTACGGGCGGCGGTTCGGCTTCCCAGTGCCGGCGATGGCCGCGGCGCTGCTGGTGTACTTGAGCCCGGTGGTGGGCGTGGATGGCGCTTCCGCCTATAACGACGTGGCGGCCGCTTTTGTCGTATTCGCGGTTTTCTACCTGCTCGAGATGTGGAGGGAAAGCCCGGAACCCGGGCTGCTGGTCCCGATCGGACTGCTGGCCGGGTTTGCCTTCGGGATAAAGTACACCGCGTTCCTGGCTCTGCCGTTCGCCCTGGCGGTGGTGGCCCGCCGGCTCAGGCGGGAGCGGCGCGAGCTGGTCCGGGCGGTGCTCGTCGTCGCCGGCACGGCGTCGCTGATGATCGCGCCCTGGATGATGAAGAACCTGGTGACGGTGGGCAATCCGGTCGCGCCGTTCTTCAACCGTTGGTTCCCAAATCCGAGCGTATTCATTGAATTTGAAGATATTTATCAGGTGCGGATGCGGAGCTACGGCCTCGCCGATCGCAGGCTGATTCCGATCGAAGCAACCGCGAGGGGAGCCGCGCTACAGGGCTTCATCGGCCCGATCTTCCTCCTGTCGCCCCTGGCGTTGCTGGCGCTGAGGCAGGAGCGGGGACGCCGGCTCCTGGTGGCCGGGGCGGTGTTTGCCCTGCCCTATTTCGGAAACATCGGAACGCGTTTCCTGATCCCCTGCCTCCCGTTTTTCGCCCTCGCCCTGGCCCTGGCGCTGGGCCCGTCCGGCCGCATCGCGGCGCTATTGGTGGCGATGCACGCCGTGCTGTCGTGGCCGCCGAACACCCGCTGGTACGCCGAGCCCGACGCCTGGCGCATCCGGAGAGTTCCGATTCGAGCCGCCTTGCGCCTGGAGTCCGAGCACGACTATCTAAGCTTCCGGCTCCCCCAGTATGGCGTGGCCCGCATGATTGAGGAACTTGTGCCGCCGGAGGGGAAGGTCTTCGCCATCAGCTTCGCGGCCGAGGCGTACACCACGCGGGAAATCCTGGTCGGCTACCAATTCGCGCGCGGCAACACCATGCAGCAGATCCTGTGGAGCCCGCGCACGGCCCA
>JAUYBU010000109.1 GCA_030693045.1 Bryobacterales bacterium
TGGGGTAGCTCAAGTGCCGTGCCAGGAAATCGCGCAGTTGCAGCAGTTGAAGAAATTCGTGAAAGAAGTAGACGCCACCGAAGTGCGTCAGACCCCTATGATCACAGGCGATTCTAAGATTTCGCGGCGATCTGCGCATCCTGAGCCTTACCTCACCAAACGTTAGGTAAGGCTCAGGATACCAAAATCGCTCCTGATGGCCGCCGCTTCGCCTCTTGGCCCACGTTTCGCGAGGGAGAATGCGCCGGATTCAGGTAGGAAGCAATGGGATTTGCATTTTGAGGTGTTCGTGCGCCTCAATCGTCCTCTCGATCATGCTGGAGAAGCTCAAGATGGCTCAGCCGCCCAATAGGCCGGTTTTCATGGTGCACGGGATAAACTCCTCCGGAGAATGGTTCAAGGAGGTAAAGGAGGCGTTAAGCCCCCACTTCGACTGTATCCCAGCCGGATACGAAGGATATCGCGGCAAACTCGGATGGGTGCGCTTGGTGACCGAGCCCGCGCTGTGTTTCGCTTGGCTGATTCTCGTCTGCATCGGCGCCCTTTACTCGATCTGGCTCGCAGTATCCGCCACCCTTCTATTCCTCGCACTCTCCTTCATCTGCGCCCGCCGGCGCAGGGCACGGGCTCTCAATACGGTCAGGGAAACGATTGTGGACAAATTGCGAGGTATCCACCAACCACCTCACATCGTTGCACATTCCTTCGGTACCCATCTCGTTACAGGAATGCTCTGGGCGTGGCCAGACTCGGCAGCGAATTGTGTGATTTTTGCCGCAGGTGTAGTTCCCAAGGAATTCGCCTGGAAGAAGTTGTTGAAGAAGAACCCCCGCGCAGTTCTGAGGGTCCGAAACGAGTTTTCGCATGACGATCTTACCGTGCGTTTTTTGTCACTAGTTGAAGGATTCGTAGTCCACTTCAACTTAGGCTCTTGTGGCTACGGTGGTTTCATCGGCCCGAAGGACCTCGTTCACACGCTCGGTAGCCCGTGGGAGGACTGCAAGGACTGCTCAAGTAAGCATACCGCGAAGGTCCATAATGTCCCCTCTGAGGGAATAGACCACCACCGCATGTTCGTGACGGCCCGACATGCTCGGACGTTCTGGCTCCCATACCTATGGCGACTCGAACCTGGCGAGTACCGTGATTTCATGGAGCTCTGCGAGAAGGGCAAAAAGGCAATGGATGAGGACGATCAGCAGACGACCGCCTTGGCTGAGAGGATTTGTCGCGAGCGACGGTGGAAATGGGCAGCGAATTGTTCACTGCGGAGTTGTGTCCACCGAGAGCTAAAGCAATACTGCAAGTTGAAACGGCTCCCATTCCCGAACGACGCCGCTGATCAAGTTGCGATAGGCGTCGTCATGGTTTGGAAAGACGTTATTGACGCAGCCAACCGTCAGGCCACCGTGACGGACCCCCATGTTGTGGCTGCCATGCACCCGCTGTGGGCCGTTACAAGGGTCGTCCGGACGCTGATGGGACTGCAACGGAAGCAGTAGCGCACGTCATGGACGGCGACGCGAGGCTCGGATCTGCACTGAAGTGCCTAGGGCAGCCTGCCGTTTACTAACCGGCTGCTCGCCTTCCTGATCGGCTTCCGCGACAACCGACGGACTTGAATCCGGACCCTGTATTGAGCGTGGGTATTCCAGTGCAGCCAAAGAGTTCGGTGTCACAGTAGCCCAGGTCGTCGGCCGGGATGACGACCATGCTGGGTTTGTTCTGCGGAAGGGCGAGCCCGCCGAGACCGCCCGAGAGCCTCCCCAGAGCCCTGCGGCGAGCGAGTCCCCCGACTATCCCCACGGCGTGGCTACCCGTGCCGGATCACCAGCACGTCGCCATCCTTGACGATGTATTCCTTGCCCTCCAGCCTGAGCAGGCCCTTTTCGCGCACGCCGGGGTAGCCCGAGTGGTCGATCAGCGCCTGCCAGTTGACGACCTCGGCGCGGATGAACTTCTTCTCGAAGTCGGTGTGAATCGCGCCGGCGGCCTTCAGCGCGGTGCTGCCCATGGGAACGGTCCAGGCGTGCACTTCGGTTTCGCCCGCGGTCAGGAACGACATCAGACCCAGCAGCGCATAGGTGGCCGAAATCAGGCGCTCCAGCCCGGACTCCTTCAACCCGTAGCTGGCCAGGTATTCGGCGGCCTCGGCGGGGGAAAGTTCGGCCAGCTCGGCTTCGATCTTCCCGCAGATCGCGGTGACGGCCGTATTCGGCAGTCCGGCCAGGTCTCCCGAACGGTGTTGCTGTTCGATTTCGTGCAGGCGCGGCGCGTCTTCCTCGCCCAGATTCAGGACCAGCAGCAGGGGCTTCAGCGACAGAAACTGGAAACCCCGGATGCGCTTTTCGTCGTCGGGCGAAAACTCGAGATTGCGCAGCGGCGTGCCGGCCTCCAGCGTTTCCTTGACCCGCGTGAGCACGGCGAACTCGTGATCCAGTTCGGGGCTCTTGGTCTTCTTGCGGTCCCGGTCGAGCCGCTCCATGCGCTTCTCGACCACCACCAGGTCGCTCAGCACCAGTTCCATCTCGGCGTCGGCCAGGTCGCGCAACGGATCGACCGAGCCTTTCTCGTGCGGCACCGTGTCGCTTTCGAAGACGCGCAACACGTGCGCCAGCGCGTCGACCATGCGGAGACTGGCCATGTAACTCGGGTCGCGCAGCGCCTCTTTGGAAATGGCCGGAAAGTCCAGGTACTCGACGGTGGCGTGGGTGATCTTGGGCGGATCGAACAGCCGCGCCAGGGCCTCGACGCGCGCGTCGGGCACCCGGGCCACGCCCATGCGGGCTTCCAGCGACCCCACGCGCGCGGCTTCGTGAACGCCGGTGAGAATCGTAAACAGGCTGGTCTTGCCCACCATGGGCAGACCGATAATCGCGGTTTTCATAAGGGAATTTCGATTCGGGTCAGGATTTCCTCGAGGATTCGGTCGCCCAGGTCCGATGCTCGCTGGGCCAGCGCCACGCGCGTGTTGATCACCACGCGGTGCGCGAAAATGGGAACCGCCAGGCGCTTGACGTCGTCGGGGATCGCGTAGTCGCGGCCTTCCACCAGGGCCAGCGCCTGGGTGGCGCGATACAGCGCCTGCGCGCCGCGCGGGCTGACGCCCAGCGACAGGGCCTCGTGCTTGCGCGTCTGCTCGACGATCGCCATCATGTAATCGACGATCGCCTCGTCGACGCGCACCTGGGCCACCCAGTGCTGGAGTTCCAGCACCTCTTCGGCGGCCAGCACCGGCTTGACCCCGGCCTTCACCCCCGAGGTCGCGCTGCGCAGGATTTCGCGCTCGCTTACGCCGTCCGGATAGCCCATGCGCAGGCGCATGAGAAAGCGGTCCAGTTGCGACTCCGGCAGCGGGTAGGTGCCGTGGTGTTCCACCGGGTTCTGCGTGGCCATCACCATGAACGGCGCCGCCAGCGGATACGAATGCCCGTCCACGGTCACCTGGAGTTCGTTCATCGCCTCCAGCAACGCCGACTGGGTCTTCGGCGTGGCGCGGTTGATCTCGTCGGCCAGCAGGAAATTCGTGAACACCGGGCCGTGCTTGAACTCGAAATCCTGCGTGTGCGCGTTGTAGACGGTGACCCCGATCACGTCGCTGGGCAGCATGTCGGAAGTGAACTGCAGCCGCTGAAAACCACACCGCACGGAGCGCGCCAGCGCCTGCGCCAGCGTGGTCTTGCCCACGCCGGGGACGTCTTCGATCAGCAGATGTCCCTTGGCCAGAAGGCAGACCAGCGACAGCCGCAGAACCTCGGTCTTGCCTCGAATGGAGACCGACAGGGCGTCCTCTAGTTCGCTCAGCCTGGACACGGCGACGGGCGGGGTCATTACAATGTCATGATACCGAAAAGCGCCCATGAGCCGAGCTACGTTTCGCTTTTACGCGGAGTTGAACGACTTCCTTGCGCCCGAGCGGCGCGGACGCGACACCGCCTTTGAGTTCTATGTGCCGGGTCCGGTGAAGGACGCGATCGAGTCGCTGGGGGTGCCGCACACGGAAGTGGAACTGGTGTTGATCAACGGCGAATCCTCGGATTTTCGCCGCGTGCTGGCGGACGGCGACCGGGTCGGCGTCTATCCGGTCTTCGAGGCGTTCGACATTCGCCCGCTGGTCCGCGTGCGTCCGGAACCGCTGCGCGAAACGCGATTTCTCCTGGACGGCCACCTGGGCCGTCTGGCGCGCTATTTGCGAATGCTGGGGTTCGACTCGGCCTGCAGCCGCGACGCCGGCGACGAAGAACTCGCCCGCCTGTCGGCCGTCGAGCGCCGCATCCTGCTCACCAGGGACCGGGGACTGCTGAAACGCCGGGAGGTGACCCACGGCTACTGGGTGCGGGAAACCGACCCGCGGAAGCAGTTGAGGGAAATTGTCGAGCGCTTCGACCTGGCCGGATGCCTGCGCCCTTTCACGCGCTGCCTGCGCTGCAACACCCCGCTGCGGGCGGCGGCGAAGGCGGAAGTCGCCGCCGAACTTCCGCCGCGCACCCGCGCCTGCTACGACGAGTTCCTGCGCTGCGACGGCTGCGGCCGCGTCTACTGGAGCGGGCCGCATCACCGCCGCATGCTGGCGTTGGTGGAAGAGTTTCGGGGACAGGCTACGAAATCACCAAACTCCGAAACCCCGGATTAGGTTGCCATGTTCCGGCGAAGGAACTTGACGCCGTCAATGGCGATCGAGTCCGGCGTGGGCGCAAGGTCGCGCCAGATGGAGGCGGCGGCCGAAATCTCGCCGAGGGCGAAACCGAAGCTCTCGATGGTCAGGCAGCCGTCGTAGCCGATGTCGCGCAACGCCTGGAACACTCCGGGCCAGTCGATGTGCCCGGAGCCGGGCGTGCCGCGGTCGTTCTCGCAGGTGTGCACGTGCTTCAGGTAGGGCGCCGCCAGCCGGTAGGCCGCCGCAACGTCCTTCTCCTCGATGTTGGCGTGGAAGGTGTCGATCAGCAGGCCGACGTTGGGATGTCCCACATCCTCGCACAGTTTCACGCCGTCGGCAGTGGTATTGAGGAAGTAGGTCTCGAAGCGGTTCAGCGGCTCGATGGCCAGCGAGACCTCGTTATCGGCCAGAATGTCGCCCAAAGTCTGGAAGCACTCGACCGCCCATTTCCACTCGTCCTCGGTGCGCCGCCGGCCCGGCAGCCGGCCGACGGGCGAGTAGAGCGGACCCACCAGAAGATGCGCGCCCGCGTCGGCGGCCGCCATCACGCACTCCTTCCAGTGCCCGATGGTGAAACTGCGGGCGCCGGGATCCTCGGCGATGGTGTTCAGTCCGCCGGTGAGCACCGCGCAGACTGTCGGTTCCAGGCCGTTCTGCTCCGCGCCCCGGCGGATATCGCGCGCCGCAAACTCGCGCGGGCGGAAGATCGGAACTTCGAAACTATCGAAGCCGGCCTGCTTGACCATCGGCAGAAGGTGCAGGTGC
>JAUYBU010000239.1 GCA_030693045.1 Bryobacterales bacterium
CCCGGAGTGTCCCCGGGTTCTGGGGTTGCGTGAGATTAGCCCGGAGTGTCCCCAGATTCTGTCGCCGGGCTGTGCTATCCTGAGGTTTTCCTGGTAGAGGCGCGGCAGTCATCAGTAGCCGATTGCGTGGTTCCGGGCGGCTCCGGAGCGATTGGCGAAAGGGACTGGCCCGGAGTGGTTCCGCCGAAACCGTCGCGGCAGGCACGCTTCGCGATGGTTGGGGGGCAAGGATAAGACCTGCCCACTGTCATCCGGTTAATTGAGATCGGATGGAGCGCTACGAGGAGCGGCTGCAACGTCTCTCTCCTTTCCCGCCTCCGTCCGGATCCACAATCGAACATGGACGTTTTCGAAATTACGCGCGAGTTGATTGGCATCGAGTCCATTACGGGCAACGAGCGACAGGTGGGCGCCTGGCTCGCCGACTGCCTCGGCGCTCTGGCAGCGCGGCACGGCGGGTGCGTCGAACAGATGCCGGTGGAACCGGGCCGCTCGAACGTCTTCGCCGCCTGGGGCGAGCCGGTGGTCACGCTGTCCACGCACATGGACACCGTGCCGCCTTTCTTCGCCTGGCGCGAGGACGATGAATTCATCTGGGGGCGCGGCGCCTGCGACGCCAAGGGCATCATCGCATCCATGATCAAGGCGGTGGAAGCGCTGCTCGATCAGGGCGTGCGCGGGTTGGGCCTGCTGTTCGTCGTCGGCGAGGAGCGCAACAGCGCCGGCGCTTATGCCGCGGCGCGCTCGCCGCGCGGCGCGCGCTACTTGATCAACGGGGAGCCCACCGAAAACCGGCTGGCGATCGGCTCCAAAGGCGCGTTGCGCTACGAAATCACGGCCCACGGCAAGATGGCTCACTCGGCCTACCCGGAGCTGGGCGAGCCGGCCCTCGACAAAATGTTGGACGCGCTCGAGCGCCTGCGGCGCATTCCGCTGCCGGTGGATCCGGTTCTGGGCGCGTCCACGCTGAACATCGGGACGCTGCACGGCGGGCGTGCGCCCAACGTCATCGCCGACCACGCGATCGCCGAAGTTATGATCCGGCTGGTGGGCGACGCCGCGCCCATCCAGCGGGCCGTCGCCGAGGCTGTTGCCGGCAAGGCCGAGTTGCACGAGGTGCTGTCGATTCCGGCGCTGCGGCTGGGCGCGCTCGAGGGCTTCGATACCACGGTGGTCGCTTATACGTCCGACATTCCGGCGTTCGGCGGCGCATGGGGAGAGCCCTTCCTGCTGGGTCCGGGCACGATCCACGTGGCCCACACCGCCGAAGAGCGCGTGCCGAAAGCGCAGCTTGTGGAAGCGGTGAGTCTGTATCAACAAATGGTGAGGCGGTTACTTGAACATGGAACGAAGAATTGAAGTGGGAGTCCTGGGCGCCACCGGTATGGTGGGCCAACATTTCGTGAAGTTTTTGCAGAACCACCCTTGGTTCGACTTGACCTGGCTGGGGGCCAGCGACCGCTCGGCCGGCAAGAAGTACCGGGAGGCAACCTCGTGGCGGCTGGACGGCGCGATGCCCGCGACCGTGGCGGACATCGTGGTCTCGGACTCGAAGCCCGGCGCCGCGCCGAAGCTGCTGTTTTCGGCGATGGATGCCTTGGTGGCGACCGAAATCGAGCGCGCCTTCGCCGAAGCGGGCCATGTGATCGTGTCCAATTCGAAGAATCACCGCATGGAGCCGGACGTTCCGCTGCTGATACCGGAGGTCAACCCGGAACATTTGAAGCTGATTCCGTTGCAGAAGCGGCGCGGCTGGAAGGGCTTCATCGCCACCAATCCGAACTGTTCGACGGTGGTGCTGGCCATGGGGCTTGCGCCGTTGAAGCGGTTCGGCATCACGCGCGTCATCGCCACCACCATGCAGGCCATCTCCGGCGCCGGCTATCCGGGCGTCGCGTCGATGGACATCACCGCCAACGTGATCCCGTTCATCGGCGGCGAAGAGGAGAAGATGCAGCAGGAGACGCAGAAGATCCTGGGCGACTTTCTGGACGGCCGCGTCGAGCCGCTCGCCGCTCGCGTGAGCGCGCACTGCAACCGTGTGCCGGTGGTGGACGGCCACATGGTAGCCACGTCGGTGGAACTGTCCGCGAAGCCAACGGAAGCCGATATTCTGGCGGCGTTCGAGAACTACCGCGGCCTGCCGCAGGAGCGAAACCTGCCCAGCGCGCCGGCCCGGCCGGTGGTCTACATGAAGGAACCGGACCGCCCGCAGCCGCGGCGCGACGCCGAACGCGAACGCGGCATGACCGTTTTCGTCGGCCGCCTGCGCGCCTGCCCGGCGCTGGACTGGAAGTTCATGGCGCTGGGCCACAACACGGTGCGTGGGGCTGCCGGCGCGGCCGTGCTCAACGCCGAATTGATGGTTTCGGAAGGATTGTTATCCGCATGATCGTGATGAAATTCGGCGGCACGTCGCTGGAGTCGGCGGCCGCCATCGAACGGGTTGCTTCCATCGTCGGGGAACGCGTGGCGCGCCGGCCGGTGGTGGTGGTTTCGGCCATGGGCCAGACCACCAACAAACTATTGGCCATCGCCCAGGCGGCGGTGAGCGGAGAGCGCGAGAAGGCGCTCGAGCTGACCGCCGGGCTCGAGGACTACCACGCGCGGGAAGCGGGCCAAGTGGTCCGCGAGCGGGACCTGCCGGAACTGCAGCGGATTCTCAGGTCGCACTTCCAGGAGTTGCGCGAACTGGCGCGCGGCCTGGCGGTGCTGGGCGAGCTGACGCCGCGCTCGGTGGACGCCGTTTCCAGCTACGGCGAGCGTTTGTCGAGCGCCATCCTGGCGCTGGCCTTCCGGCGTTTCGGGATCGAGACCGCGCACGTCGATTCGAGGCAGGTGATTGTGACCGATGCGCGCCACACGCAGGCCGCGCCGCTGTTGCCCCAGACCTACCAGCGGTTGGAGGAAACCGTCGCGCCGCTGGCCCGCTCGGCGGTGGTGGTAATGGGCGGGTTCATCGGCGCCACCCAGACCGGCGTGACGACCACGCTCGGCCGCGGCGGATCGGATTTCTCGGCGGCCATCGTGGGCGCGGGGATCGGAGCCGAAGAGATCCAGATCTGGACCGACGTGGACGGCATGCTGACTTGCGACCCGCGCATCGCCGCCGGCGGCCGCCGCGTCAAACTCATCTCCTTCGCCGAAGCGGCCGAGTTGGCTTACTTCGGTGCCAAGGTGCTGCACCCGGCCACCGTGCTGCCGGCGGTGGAGAAGAACATCCCGGTGCTGATTCTCAATTCGCGCCGGCCCGAGGCCGGAGGCACGCGCATTATCACCGAAGCGGTTCCCTGCTCCAACGCCGTCAAGTCGATCGCCTGCAAGCGGAACATCACGCTGGTGAACGTGGTCTCGACGCGCATGCTGATGGCTTACGGTTTTCTCAAACGCATTTTCGACATTTTCGACCGCTTCGAAACGCCGGTCGACATGGTGGCCACCAGCGAGGTCAGCGTCTCGCTGACTATCGACAACACCACGCAACTGGACCGGATCGTCGCGGACCTGCGACAGTTTTCCGAGGTCGGCGTCGAGCAGGACCAGGCCATCGTGTGCCTGGTGGGCGACAATATCCGCTATACTCCGGGAGTCTCGGCGCGGGTGTTCCGCGCGCTGGGGGACGTCAACGTGCGGATGGTGTCGCAGGGCGCTTCGCTTTTGAACCTGAGCCTGGTGGTAAGCGGCGCGGATCTGAAGCGCGCCGTGGAATTGTTGCATGCCGAGTTCTTCGCGGAACTCGATCCGGCGGTGTTTGACTGATATGAACCTGGCCATAGTGGGTTACGGAAAGATGGGCCGGCTGATTGAACAACTGGCCCCGGAGTTCGGCTTCACGGTCACCCTGAAGCTCGACGAATTCAACAACGTCGATGGCGCCGGCATGACCGCGGAGAACTTCCGCGGCGTGGACGTGGCGGTGGAGTTTTCGACGCCGCACACGGTGGTCGGGAACATCGAGCGACTGGCCGCGCTGGGCGTCAACACCGTGGTCGGAACGACCGGCTGGACCGCGCAGTTGGATCGCGTCCAGGCCGCCGTCGAGATGGCGAACATCGGACTGGTGTGGAGCCCGAACTTCTCGATCGGCGTCAACGTCTTCTTTCGCCTGGTGTCGGAAGCGGCGCGGTTGCTGGCGAACGAGCCCGCTTACGCCGCCTGGGGCTGGGAGATCCACCACTCCGCCAAGAAGGACGCCCCCTCGGGCACGCTCGTTAAGCTGATCGAAGAGATGAGGAAGGCCGGCTACTCGCGGCCGGTCGACGCCGGGTCCAACCGCGCCGGCTGGCACCCGGGCACGCACGAAATCGGATTTGATTCGGCCGCCGACACCATCACCCTGCGTCATGCGGCGCGCGGCCGCGAGGGATTCGCCCGCGGCGCGCTGACAGCCGCCGCCGGGGTGGCCGGCAAGAAGGGCCTGTACGAGGTTTGACACCTAATTCGGGGACAGGCTA
>JAUYBU010000263.1 GCA_030693045.1 Bryobacterales bacterium
GGGCGCGTCTGTCGAACGTCATCAACGGGAAATTCGCGGGCGTACCGCCACTTCGGCATGCTTCTATCGGCCGTCGCATTCTGGTCAAGCAGCGGCTGCGCCTGGGCGCGCGCGCCCCAATGTCGTTCTGGTCCTGTCGGACGAACACAGTTAACTCCCACGGTGGTTGCCAGGCATGGCCTAGGTGTCTATTTGGTGTCGGTCACAAATGGCAACGGATGAGAGAGATGAAAACGCGTGAGAGAATTGAGCCGCCGAGAAACTCCTTAGGGGTGAGTGCGTTACGAGAAAGTCCCAGTTGCATCAACACATTACAAAAGTTCCGAGATTCGAATCCGGAATTCTGGCCCATCGTGATCAGGTAGTAACCGGCGCCGGTGGAGGCCAGTTGCCCGGCCAGCCCTTTCACGTCGAAGTTGTCAACCAGTTTGTTCCACTCGGCGGCGTCCTGGTGCGCGGACGGAACGATCCACTCGGCCAGAAAGTGCGTCATCACGCCCCAGCGCGCCTCTTTCATCCACGCGGCGCGGTCCTCGGCGCCGGCGCACACGGCGAGCGTGGCAGCCGTCAACACCAACATGCGATTCACATCGGCGATTCTACAATAAATGCGTCAGCCTGGTATGGCCCCTTTATTGAACAACCCGGGACAGTATCTTGGCCGTCGTCGTCCCGGCGATCGGCCGCACCACCGCCTCATCATCGCGCCGCGGCTCGCCTCGCCGCGCGCCCATTGCCCCGAAGGCCGTGCCCCCGGGGACCGGTTTCTGTTATCGTGTGTGAGTGTGCCCGCGCGAAGCCGCCGGTTGAACCGGCCGGCTAGTGCCGCAGGGCTGATTGGCGTAATGGACCGGGGGTTCGGGTTTGTCTAGCGGCGCGTCGGCTGCCAGTCGCGAGAGTCCCATTTCGGGAACAATTTTGGCCTTTCGGCTGTTTGGAGTGCCGCTGCGGCTGCACTTCACCTTCGTGCTTCTTCTGGTATTTCTGATTGTGGTCGGGCTCGGGGGCGAGCAGTCTGCTTTGATGAGCGTGCTTTACCTGGCGGCGCTGTTCGGCTCGGTGCTGCTGCACGAGTTGGCGCATTCGCTTATGTCGCGTCATCTGGGCATCAAGACTCTGGAAATCGTGATGTTTCCAATTGGCGGCGTGGCGCGCCTGGAGCGGAATCCGAAGCCGCGGGAAGAGTTCTGGATCTCGCTGATGGGGCCGTTTGCCAATCTTCTGATCGCGGCGCTCGTGTTTGGCTGGCTCTACGCTCACGGCGCCCTGGTAAACCTGGAGGATCTGATCAAGCCGACCGACGCCAACCTTCTGGAGCGAATCGCGGTCGGCAACCTGGCTCTGGCCGCCTTCAATCTGCTGCCGGCATTCCCAATGGACGGCGGGCGCATACTGCGTTCGGTTCTCGCCGAGCATATGGCGCAAGAGCGGGCGTCGCAGATCGCCGCGCGGGCCGGCCGGTTCCTGGCCTTCCTCATGGGCCTGTATGGCCTGCTCTCGATGCACTTCCTGGTCGTCTTCGTGGCCTTCTTCGTGTACCTGGGCGCGGCCCAGGAGAGCGCCGCCGCCGCCGGGCGCGCTCTCACCCAGGGAATTCCGGTGCGCGACGCCATGGTCAGGCGGTTTCACACTTTGAGCCACGCCAACACCATCGGCGACGCCGCGCGCCTGCTGCTGGAGACATCCCAACAGGACTTCCCCATCGTCCACGGCGGCCAGGTTACCGGACTCCTTAGTCGCACCGGATTGCTCCGCGCCATGGCCATCGAAGGTTCCGAGGCGTACGTGGCGGGCGCCATGGAGCGGGATTTTCCGCGCTTGGATCCGGATATGGATCTTTCCGAAATCCTCCCGCGGATGGCCCACGCCGGGGCCTGCGCCCTGGTGATGGACGGTGAGAACCTGGTAGGGCTGTTGACGGCGGAAAACCTGTCCGAGTACCTTTTGCTGAGACGGTTCGGCATGACGCCCTCTTCCACGCGGTCGTCCTGAGTCAGGCGGAGATAGCGAATGACAAATCCGGATGTTTTGATCGTGGGCGCGGGTCTGGCCGGCTTGTCGTGCGCCCTGCGCTTGAACCTGAAGGGGGTCTCCTGCCTGCTGCTGGAGGCCTCGGACGACGTTGGGGGACGCCTCCGCACCGACTGCGTCGAAGGATTTCAACTCGACCGCGGCTTTCAGGTGTTGCTTACCGCCTATCCCGAAGCGAAGGCGACGCTGGACTACGAGGCGTTAAACCTCCGCTACTTCATCTCCGGCGCTCGTGTGCGCTATGCGGGCGACTTTTACGACGTGATCGAGCCTTGGCGTCATCCCTGGCGGGCGCTGGGCGGCTGGTCCTCCCCGATTGGCAAGTTTGCCGACAAGTGGCGCGTCGCCAGCTTTCGGCGGGATCTAATGGAACTCCCGCTCGCCGACATCTTCGAGCGCCCCGAAACCAGCGCCTCGAAACTGGTGCACGACGCCGGATTCTCGCAGTCGCTGATCGACCGCTTCTTCCGGCCGTTTTTCGGGAGCATCTTCCTGGATTCGAAATTGCACGCCTCCAGCCGGATGTTTGAGTTTATCTTCAGAATGCTGGCCGAGGGTGAAGTCGCTGTGCCGGCCAAGGGAATGGGGGCCATTCCCGCGCAGATCGCCGGGCGATTGCCCGAAGGTTCCATCTGGCGCCAGGCGAAGGCCGGCTCGGTCGAACCGGGCCTGGTGAGGCTCGAATCCGGTGAGGAACTCAGGGCCCGCTGTGTAGTCGTCGCCACCGAGGGCCCGGAGGCCGCTCATCTTACGGGAGCGTTTCCGGCGCCCGCTTCACGGCCTGCCACCTGTGTCTATTACGCCGCGCCGGAACCGCCGGTTGCCGATCCCATTCTGGTGCTCAACGGCAACAACAAATGGCCGGTCAACAACATTTGTGTTCTGAGCCAGGTGGCGCCCGAATACGCGCCCCAAGGCCAGTCGCTGGTGTCGGTCACCGTTCTGGGCAGGAACACATCCAACGATGCGGCGTTGGAGCCCGCCGTCCGGCGTCAACTGCTGCGCTGGTTCGGCCGCGGCGTCAAGGACTGGCGGCCGCTGGCGATCTACCGGATTCCGCACGCGCAACCCGATCAGGTCCCTCCGGGTATTCCCGTCGAACAACTGCCGGTTCGCATTTCCCCGGGGCTCTACGTTTGCGGCGACCATCGCGACAACGCCTCCATCAACGGGGCGCTCGTCTCCGGCCGCCGCGCCGCCGAAGCCATCCTCGAAGACTCCTAAGTGGGCCAGGCCTCGTGGCCTGTCTCCTTAACGGCGCGCGCCGCGCTGCGGATTCTTGAGCTTCGACTGCCGGGTTTTCGTGTTCTTGCGCTTGGGCTTGCTGATGATGAACGTGCCGCAGCCCATGTTTTCGGCCTTATAGAGCTTCTCGTCTGCCAAGTGGTCTCTCCTAGGGAACTGATCCAGGCGCGCGGCGAATGCCGCGGGTAATTCCCATTCTACCGCAGCCGGCGCCGGGCCGTCGGCTATGCTGGTAGTTGGACACCGAACAGACCAGCGAGGCGCGCGCGACCGGCTGGCACGTCACGTTCCGCGCCCTGCGGCACCGGAACTTCCGGCTGTTCCTGATCGGCCAGGTCATCTC
>JAUYBU010000282.1 GCA_030693045.1 Bryobacterales bacterium
TGTACATGCTTACATACTATCACACACAATTAATGAACACGATACATAAGACAAGCTTTACATGCCTACAGTCAAAGGCAAAAACACGCGTAACTCGTGAAGGCTCTGCTGGTTAGCTCAAATCAGATGGGGGAAGATCCGTCAGATCTTGTGGCGATCATAGTCGAACGCTTCATCCACCATGTGAAGATACGGCTCGCCGTCTTTCCGCAAGTAGTAGGTCTTGAGCGGCGTGCGCGTGAAGTCGCTCAACTTCCGCGGCGCCGCCGCGCCGTCCACCCACTCGAATACCGGAACGTCCCAGGGATTGAAGGTGTCGCTCAGGCCGCGTTCCTTGGCGATGCGGTACAGGTGAACGTTGCCGGGTTCGTGCCCGCCCAGCCACAGACCGACCAGGTCCAGCCGCCACTTGTCCTGGCCGAACATCACCAGGTTCGTCAGATAGTCGTCACCCACCCCAAAGCCGTCGCCGTCCCGGGCATAAATGCCCTCGATCATCGCCAACCCGGTCTTGAGCACGCTCTGGTTGTCGCAGGTCTTGTGCGCCCAGATCTCCTGACGGATCGGGCTCAGCTCCGCCTGGCTGCCGTAACGCGAGTAACCGATACGCCGGTGGTTTTCGAAATAGCGCGTCACGCGCTCTTCGGCCTTCGGGTGAATGTCCGGCTTCATCCAGTCGGCCACGCCGGTCACCATGGGCCAGCCGGAGCAGAACCGCACGAACGGCATCACCACCAGCCCCTGCTCGTTCTTGACCGACTGCGTCAGGCACATGCCGTGGGCCTTCCACTTGGCGATATTCAGCAGCCATGTGCCGGGTTCGTTGACCGGGGCGTAGTGGGGAATGCGCGAATACACGACCGCCTCCGGCGCCTTGCTCCAGGTCATCTGGTAGCTGTCGCGGAAATTGCGCTCGCGCCGCTCGGGCTCGTTCATTTCGACGCCATGACGGTCGTTGATATCGACCCACCCGCGAAGGGCCCACGTCTGGAAGTGGTTGGCTTCGACGAAGTGAAACTTCCTGAGGCCAAGCTCCTTAAGACCGAGAATGAGGCCTTCGTAGAATTGCGGATCGGTGCCGGTGCCCCAGTTGTCGATGTCGGGACGCGTCCGGCTGCGAACCACGGTCGGGTTGGGCTTCAGGACGATGCGATCGGAAACCGGAACGCCGGGCGTGGCCGACGGCACGAAGATCTCGCGCGCCAGCTTCAATCCGGCCTTTAGCTTCGCCTCGGAGTCGGTCTTGGCCGCGACGCGGGTCCGGCAGATGAAGACCGCTTTGGGGTTGGACTCGATGAGCGGGTGAAGTCGGAAGAAAGCCTTCGGAGCGCCGGCCGCCAGCGCCGCGCTTCCACGCAACAGATCCCGCCGGCTCAGTGTCATGCACGCCTCCCTGAGATTACTACCAGTCTATCAGCCTAATTCGGGGACAGGCTACGAAATCCCGAAACTCCATCTTGACCGGGCCGCATCGGCCGGCGAACCGAATTTCGGGATTTCGTAGCCTGTCCCCGAATTAGGTGCGCAACTCAACCACGGCGACGCGGTCGATACCGGGAACTCGAAGCTCGGTGGCCGAGCCGCGGCGCGTGGGTTGGAGATCCAGCGGTCCGGCCTCCGGACGCTCCAGCCTGGCGCGGTGGTAAAGTCCCTGCACGTGAACCGTGAACTCCTGGTCCTGCGGCGAACCGTAGTTGACCAGCACCAGCCGCGCCTGTGTGACCAGCGCGAGAACCGCGGGAGCATTCCACATGCGCACGGCCCGCTTCTTGTGGGTCACTAAATCGATGACGTCCAGGGCGAACTCGCTGGGATCCTCGACCGGCTTCCGGTACGCCACCACCAGGCCCCGGCCGAGCTTGTGGAAGACGCGGTCTTCCTCCTCCCGCGCCACCCTCATTTCCTTGACCCGCCACCACGCCTGCCCGGCCGGAGCGTCGACCACCACAGTTGCGCCCTGGCTGGCGTGAGCGAGAATCCGGCCGCGCACCGCAATGCGCGGCGCGTTGATTCCGGCGGCGACCAGGACGAGAATCCGTCCGGGATTCGCGGGCGGAGGATCGAACGCCGACGCAAGCGCCGGAGAAACGGCTTGCCGGTACATCAGGTTGGCGAGTTCGGCCGATTCTGTGCCGGGCTCAACCAGTGCGCTGACGACGGGGACCGCCGGCTGGCGGAACCACTCGACGTTCTTGCGCAGCCAGGCGGCGGTGCGGGCAAACCGGGACCAGGCCGCGGCGGCTTGCGCGTCGCCCGCGGCCAGCGCCACGCGAAATCGCGGCTCCGGCGTCAACAGACAGTTCCCGCCCCAGGCCCACGCATCGGCCAGCGCCAGTTCGAGCGAATCGAAGGGGACCACGCGGTCCTTGGTAAGCCCGGCTTTCTGGTCGGGAAGATAGCCCAGCACGGCCGGGCGTTGCGGCGCCAGGGCGCGCAGGCAGGCGATCCAGTAGCCATTGGCATCCACCCAGGGCTGGCGGCTGGCGCTGGCGACCCCCTCGTCGCGTGAGCGATCCTCGCCGCGCGCGACTCCGGGCCACAAGCCTTCCGTCAGCACCACCGGAGTTTCGGGTTTCGCGCGGCCCACCTGCTGCCAGCTCAGAAACTGGAGTTCGCTCGTCCCAAGGGCCTGGATGCTCAGCTTCCGGCAGGCATCGCGCTGCGCGGCGTTCGGCGTGGCGAACACCACGGCCGCAGCCCCGGCTTGCCGGAATCGCTCGAGCAGTCCCTCGGCCGCGCCGTCGCCGCGAAAAACGATGTCACGCCCAAGGTCCAGGGCCATGTGGATATCGTACCGATTTGCGAACCGAGGCGCGACGGGGCGGCGGCCTATGGCTCGCGGGCGATCTTCGCGTGGTGGTTCACCGGGCCCGACCCCGCGCCCAGCCCCGGATTGGTGCGGATGGCTTCGGTGATGTAGGCCTTGGCGCGGCGCACGGATTCGGCGAGCGGCCACCCCAGCGCGAGCCCCGCGGTGATTGCCGCCGAGTATGTGCAACCCGTGCCGTGCGTGTGGCGTGTCCGGATGCGCGCCGTGGAGTATTCGTGCCATTCCTCGCCGTCGAGCAGCACGTCCACGGCGTCTCCGGTCAAATGTCCGCCCTTGATCAGGACCGCCGCCGCCCCCATCTGGCGCAAGCGGAGGGCGGCGCGGCGCATTCCAGCCGGATCCTGGATCGAAAAACCGGTCAACACCTCGGCCTCCGGCAGGTTCGGCGTGATCAGACGGGCCTTGGGAATCAGGCGCAGTATCAGCGATTGGCAGGCCTCCGCGGCCATTAGCGGCGCGCCGTGTTTGCTGATCATGACCGGATCTACCACCAGCGGAAACGCGAACCTCTCAGCCATTTCCGCCACCGCTTCAACGATGGCGCGGTTGCCGAGCGCGCCCGTTTTGGCCGCCGCCGGCGGCAGGTCCTCGAGCACGGCCTGGATCTGCGCGGCCACCAGGTCGGCCGCCAGGCACTCGACCCGCCGCACGCCCACGGTATTCTGCACAGTGACCAGCGTGATGGCGGCCTCACCGTAGACGCCGAACTGGTGAAAGGTCTTGAGGTCGGCCTGGATGCCCGCCCCACCACTAGGGTCGGAACCGGCGATGGTGAGTGCGATGGAGGGCATGGGCCGCCTTTTTCATTATGGCGTGGCTCGGCCGTTGGAGTGGTGCTGTGTTTCGTGTTCCGTCGGAGCCGGCCTGGATGCCCGCCCGGCTATCTTCGCTTCAGGTAGGGTTGAGCCGTAAACAGTCCCGGTATGGCTCGGAAATGGCGCACGTTGAAAGTATGCAGGGGCACGTCCAATCCGACGGCAGTCTCTCCAATCAGCGCGTCCGTAAGACCAATCTTGGGCGCCGTGCGTCCGAAGGCGAGGTCGGCCAGCACTCGGTCGAAGTCGCGCGGAGCGGGCCAGACGATTCGATGAGGAGCCAGGAACCGCAGCAGCCGTTCTGTCTCGTGGCGGTTGCGACAGCCCTCCAGGAGTTCCAGCGCCGTGAAACCCGACAGGAATACCTTCGCGTGTCCCAGAGACTCGAACCATGCAATCGCCGGCGCATAGCCCCGAAGCAGGTCGATCAGAACATCGGTGTCAACGAAGATCACAGTGAGCGGGGGCGGCGTTTGGACAGGCGTTCACGGAGTTGACGAGCATAGGCCGAACTGCTGCCGATATCTTTGCGATCCTTCCACATGCCAACGATGCCGGAGTCGAGCAACTCCCGGGCAGTCAGGCAGGGCAAGTCTTTCCGAGGTCCCGGGCTGCTTCGCTCCTTCAGCAATTCCGATCGTGTCATTCCATTGGACCCCGGCCTGCGTCCAGATCTCAGTGTAGCAGGCGAAGCAGCCAAGACGGCCCGCTACGGCAAGCGAAGGCGCGACGAGCGCGTGGGGCCGGCCGAGTTGGCGGTGTCGACTTCGAGCGAGACGACGTCGGAGACCTGGCCGACGATCGGGAAGACGACGCGCAGTGCGAAAGCGCCGCCCACCGCGGTGGTCTCAAAATGGTCGCGGAACTTCGCGGCGAGGTCCACTTTGATGGGGCCGGGCGGGAGCGCCGCATCCCTGGCGTCGTAAAAAGTGAAGGTCATCTGCGACACGGTCCGCACGTTGTCGTAGCCCACAATCTGCACTTCGATCTGGCTTCCGGAGCGCAACGCTTTGACCGAGTCGAAGCCGACCGGCGCGGGCGCGACCGGCGCGGTCAGTTGTTCGGTAACGTCGCCCAGGCGCGCGGTAAAGACCAGCGTGCCGGCGGTGGTGCCGGTCTGGAAAGTGATGTCGTCGCGGTCGCCGAAGCGGGCGCGCGTGTCGCCTTCCTTCACCGTGAACTGCGCAAAGCGGCTGGACGGGGGCAGGAAAAAGATGTAGGGGTCGGCGGCCACGCCGAGGACGCCGCTGCGGAATTCGACGCTCAGTGTACCGGCGCCGGCGGCGCGCGAGGGTTCCGCGAACTCGATCCGCAACTGGCCCTGTTGGGCGCTGGCCGTGACGCCGGGCTGGATTCGAATCGCCGGGCGCGGAAATGGGATTTCCGTGCCGGTCCCCCGCAGCACGAACCGCCTTCCGTCGATCTCGAACGAGCCTTCGGCCAGGCCCGCGGTTTGCGGTGAAAAACGCACCTCGAACCGGACGCTCTGCCCGTTGTCCAGCAGGGCCGGAACCGGCAGGTCGCCGGACGCCGAAAAGGCCTGTCCTTCGATGCGGATAGTTGTAATCCGCAGGTATCCGCCGGAGCGATTCTCGATGCGCACCCGGCGCGCCGCCGCGCCGCCGCGCTCGACCCGCCCAAAGTCGAGCGCGTCGCCGGCGCGAAGAGGCAAGGTTGAACCGTCGTCGCGCTCGACCAGCACCGCCGGCGTCGCCACGCCCGTTCCGCGCAGAATCGCCGTCGCGCCATTCACCGCCAGGGTGGCGGGGAAGGCACCCGCGCCGCCCGGCGCAAATCGCACCGTGAAGTCGACGGACGCTCCCGGCGCGACAACGTACGGCAGGGGCGGGTAGTTCAGCGAGAACCCGGCGCCGGCGACGCTGATAGTCTGCAAGTTGATCGCCGCCTTTCCGGCATTTCGAATGCGCAAGGCCACATCCAGGGTGTCGCCGACCCACACCAAGCCGACGTCGTACAGCGCGCCGAGCGGCCGCTCGACGCCGCCGGCGACGACCAGCGCCGGAGCGACTCCCCTTCCCTGCAAGATCGCCGACCCCACGTTCACGGTAAGACTGGCGCTGAAGACGCCCGCCTCCTCCGGCGCGAACCGCACCGTGAAATCCACCGTCGCGCCCGGAGCGAGAGGGCAGGGCAATGCCGGGTAGGTACCGGGAAAGAACCCGGCGGCGACGCTGGCGAAACTGCGGACGACGCCGATGGTCTGCAGGTTGGCGGGCGCAGTGCCGGCATTGCGAACCCGGAACCTGACCTCCAGCGCATCGCCGAGCCACACCGAACCCACATCGTAGAGCACGCCGAGCGGCCGCTCGACGCCGCGGTCGATTACCACGGTCTGCAATTGCGCCAAAGCGCAGACCGGCAGAAGGGCAGCCAGCGCCAGCCGCACTTTCATCGCTCACCCCCGGGCAGTTCGAACACTCTGGGCGTCGCGCCGGAAAAAGAAACCGCAACCTGGCGGTCCGGCAGGCGCGCGCAAACCCAGTCGCCGGCCAATTCGTTCAACGCCGCGACCGTGCCTGGCAACTCGACCCGTCGCTCGCCGGCGTCCGGACTCCGCAGCACCAAGTCCTTGCCATCGGCGTATAGAACGGAGCCGTCCGGGCGCAGAAGAGCCGGCGCGCTTACTCCGGG
>JAUYBU010000324.1 GCA_030693045.1 Bryobacterales bacterium
AGCCGAACCCGGCCCCTGGCATTTGTGTCGGGGGAATGCACCGCCTTTGCCCCAGACTTCCCGAGGATAGGATCGCCGGCGGGTCCGGTTCGGCAGTTTGCCTTGCGCCGCCCAACCCAGCACCTTCCGGTATTCGACTTCCCACTCTGCCACGTCAGTGATCGTCGCTAATCGCGGTAAGGCAGTCATGATCACCGCCTGGACCCGGGAGAAACTCAGCCGTCGTGGCTCCAGATTCGCCTGTCGAGCCGCCGCCATCTGTACACTACGCACCAAATTGTAAGCGGCGATGGCCAGCAACAACTCTTTTTCCACCATTGTCGGCGTCTTCGAACCGAGACTGTGCATTCCCAAAGTCTGCTTCAGAGACCGAATGTCGAGCTCGATGTCCCACCGTCGCCGATACAACTCCACCAACGCTTCCCGCGGCTCTTCCAGGCTGGTAAACAGGTACAACTTGACGGTTTTGCCGTCCTCTCCCTGGATATTTGCCGCAATCAGCCGGCCCCGCACCACGGCATCCGCCGGCAGTTCGGGGTGCGCGCGCCGATCGTCCCGGCTCGGCCGCCACTCGATGCGGCGCTCGCTGCCGGCCGGCGGCAAGAACGGGCCGGCGATCTTTCGCGCCCGCCCCTGGGTGATGCGCAACAGCACCCCGCAATGGTGTTGCTGCGCGGCCCAGGCCACCGAGAACACCGCGAAGTTGCGATCTCCCATCAGTGCCGAATCGGGGGGGAGACGCCCCAGTATCTGTTCGGTTAACCCCTGCTCGCTCACCGCTTCGCTTCCATGCATCGGACCCCAGCAGGGGCGCACGGCCAATCCACTGCCCAGATGATGCGCCATCAGGACCCGGATCACGGGCCAGTGCGCTTCCCCATGCTGATTGCTGCCAAGCGGATAGGCCTTCATCAATGCCGGAGTGTGCTCCAAGCGCATGCTAGAACCGTCTAGCAGAAACAAGCGCGATCTCAGGCTCCCGCCTTCCTCGGCCGACTCCATCAACTTTGTGAAAATCTCGTCGCAAACCGCCTCCACCGCCCGCAATGGCAGCCGTTTCCGAGCGCGGCTCAGCGCGCCGGCGTTGCTGGACACCCGCTGCTCCAGCACTCGTTTGTCCGGCAGCACCAAGTCTCCCAACGCCCCTTGCACCACTTGCTGCACCGCCGTGGCGAGGCTTCCCCGGCCATCCAAACGCTGCCACATCATCAACCACACCACAACGGTCAGCGAATATATGCCTCGGGCCGGCATGCCCACGCGCTCGCCCAATTG
The DNA here is from genome assembly GCA_030693045.1 of Bryobacterales bacterium. GTDB lineage: Bacteria > Acidobacteriota > Terriglobia > Bryobacterales > Bryobacteraceae > JACQZT01. The sequence goes on from JAUYBU010000324.1 coordinate 1,276, forward strand.
GTCGAAAAACGGACGGCGAATCGCTCCGGCGAATAGCTCAAGCAGAATCGGTGCTTC
>JAUYBU010000333.1 GCA_030693045.1 Bryobacterales bacterium
ACGTGCCCCATAGCTCGTTGCCCAGTTCCCACAACAGGCCGCCGCGGCCCCACTTCTTATTGACATAGCGGACCCAATCGGCGGCCTCCTCGGGCGTGCCGCTGCCCAGGTTGAGGCAGATCTGCGGCTCGGCGCCGGCGCGGCGGCAAAAGTCCAGATACTCGTCGGTGCCGAAGTGGTTGTACTCGGGCATGCCCCAGGCCTGGTTCAGCATGCTCACGCGCTGGTCTATTGGCCCCACGCCGTCGCGCCAATGGTAGCCCGAGGTGTAGTTGCCGCCGAAGCGGATAAGTGGCGTGCCGAGCGCGCGCGACATCTCGACCATGTCGGGATCCATGCCGCCCGCGTGATCGGCCGGGAACAGAAACGCCTGATCCACCAGCGCGCGCGTTTCATTCTCCGCGGCGATGACGAAATCCACCGGCTCCAGCCGCGCCACCGCGCCCGGCTTCAGCTCCAGCGTGTACTCGTACTTGCGCCAGTCGCTCCCCGCCAGCGCCAGCGGCGCGCGCGCCAGCGCCTCGCCCGCGCGATTGCGGCGGCGCAGCGAAACCTCCAGCGCCGCCGGACCCTCGGCATGTTTCACCCACAGGCTGCCGGTGTAGCGCCCGACGCGATGCACGGGCAGATACACCTGCTGGCGCACGCCGGTCTCTTTGCCGGGCAGGGCCATCAGGTACAGCGAGCGCGCGGAATTGGCGGCGTCGCGCCAGCGCGGCTCGTAGCGCATGCCCTGCGCGTAGTCGAGCGGCTCCCAGGGGTGTGGCAGGCCCATTTGCGAGGCGCGCGCCAGCGCCGGTTCGTCCTCGATGCGCCGGCGCAGGTTGTCGGCGCTCCAGAGGTTCTCTTCGAAACTGGGGTTTTCCAGCACCTGCGCCCACAGCCCCGGATAGATCGACTTCCCGATCGGCTCCAGGAACGTGCCGAAGATTGTGCGTGGAATCTTGTACGACGCCTTGCGGGCCGCGTCAATCTCGATCATCGCGTCGGCGGCATACGCGCCCGCCGCGCACAGCACCAGAACCAGCGCTCGTCGCATCACGTGGCTACAGTATCGCGATCCGGCCCGCGACGCAAGGAGCCCCACGCCGTCTTGTGGGTATCATGGGAATCGGGTATGGAAACTACAATTGTCCCGTCGGGTTGGGCGCGGGCGGATACCGACGCGCTCCGGGAGGCGGTTCGAAAGCTGGAGGGCACGAGCCTGGTGGTCCAGTTGGCGGATCTGGTCGGCACGCCCGTCGAGAAGCTTCTGGACTGGGTTCCGGAGCACGCGCGCGACGCCGTTCACAACGCGGCGCGCACGGCGCTGGAGAAGGGCTTCGACGTCGCGATGAAAACCGTGGGCGGCCAGAGCGCGGGCGAACCGTCCGACCGCCTGCACCAGGCGCTGGCCACGGTATCGGGCGCGGTGGGAGGGTTCTTCGGCGTCGCCGGGCTGGGCGTCGAACTACCGCTTTCCACGATGATCATGCTGCGGTCGATCGCCGATATCGCGCGGAGTGAAGGGGAGGACCTGGTCGATCCCGCGGGGCGCCTGTCCTGCCTCCAGGTGTTCGCTCTGGGCGGCGGCAGCCGCAAGGACGACGCCGCCGACACCAGCTACTATGCGGTTCGGGCCGCGATGGCGATGACCCTGCGGGAAGCCGCCGGCTTCATCGCCGAGCGGGGATTCGTCCGCGAGGGCGCGCCGGCGATCGTGCGCTTCCTCTCCCAGGTGGCCACCCGCTTCGGCCTGATCGTGTCCGAGAAAGCGGCCGCCCAGTCGGTTCCAGTCGCCGGCGCGGGCGCCGGCAGCGTCATCAACCTGATGTTCACGCGCCACTTTCAGAACATCGCCCACGGCCACTTCACCGTCCGGCGTCTGGAGCGGAAATACGGCGAGGCCTTCGTCCGAGAAGAGTACGAGCGCCTAAAGTAGGACAGGCCTCCTGGCCTGTCATTTCCTACAGCACCGCCACTACGTCCACCGCGCACGATGCGTCCAGCGACGGCAGCCCCTCGAATCCCAGCATGGTGCTGGCCGGCGGGCGCGACTTATCGTAAAACTCGCCGCGCACGGCGCGAATCTGTTCGGTCATGCGCTCCGACACCGGGTAGATATTGGACACGGCGGTATTGGCGAGCTTCGCGTTCACGCTCTCCAAGGCCTTCGCCAGCCGCTGGAAGGCCAGCCTCAAATCCTGGTCCTGGTAGCCGAAAGCCATCTGGGTTCCGCTGATGGCCAGCCGCACTGGACCCACCAGGGCGATCTGTGAATAGTAAGGCGAACGCGCCAGCCCTTCGGGATTGAGCAACTGGAGCGGCCCGCCCGGCGCCGCGCGCAACCGCGCCACCCCCTCGCATTCGGCCACCGCGCCCAGCGGCGCGCGCTGCACCTGAACCACGTTCCACGCGGCTTTGGGAAAAGCCCGCGCCAGGCCCGCGCGCACCGTGTTGACGTCGGAAAGCGTGCTCAGGTAGCAGGTGACCCGGGCCACGTCGTCGGGCTGGGAACCGGCCGCGCGCACCGCCAGGCTCAGGTTTGCGAGCGATTTCTCGACCAGCGGCGCGGCGGGCGTCAGAGGCTCCCTGGCGCGCTCCTGCTGCCCGGAAATGAAAGCCAGCCCGTGCGGATTGAGCGGCTTCCTGGCCACCGAGATCGACTCCAGCACCACCTGCGCCCCCACCAGCGGCAACCCGCCCACCTGCACCACGCTCAGCGCCGGCAACGGCTGGCGGCGGTCGGTGAACATCTCGCTGACGATGGCCTGCACCCGCCGCATGTCGCCCGACCCGGCCACAAAGGCGCGCAGCTTGACCATCTGGGCGCCCCGCATCTTCCGTTGCAGGTCCTTCACCGCGTCGCGCACCTGCTGCGACAACAGCCCCCTGGCCGAAAGCACGGAGACGTGAAAGACCAGGCGCGAGGCTTCGGCAACCACGGCCTGCGGCGGGTCCTTGGGAAGTTCGAGGGTCTGCGTAACCGGCTCTTGATCCTTCTTCTTTTTCTTCTTGCCGGTTGCCGCGGAAAGGCTTCCCGCCGCCAGGATCACGGCAGCGGCCAGCGCAACCGGCCTGAGCTTGAGCATCATCCGATGTTTACAATTTTAACAAAAAGGGCCCCGCCGCGATTGGCTTGCCAGCCAATAGCCAATATGGTAAGCTGTCGGACAGATTGGCATGTTGAGCCAGATTCAATTGGATCCCCACTCGGAGGCCCCGCTCTACCGCCAACTGTATGGCCAGATTAAGGAAATGATTGAGTCCGGAGTCTTGGCGCGCGGGGAACGCCTGCCCGCAACCAGGGAGCTGGCCATCCAATTTGGACTGAACCGCACTACGGTTTCGGCGGCTTACGAACTTCTGGAAGCCGGCCAACTGATCCATGGGCACGTGGGGCGGGGAAGTTTCGTCACCGGTTCGGCGCAGGCGGCCCCGCTCGAATGGGACGAAATGCTGGGTGGCGAGGAAAGCATGCCCGCCGCGATGGCGGCGCCCGATGGAGCGATCAGCTTCGCAACCTCGCGCCCGGCCGAACGCCTCTTCCCGCTGGACGATTTCCGCGCCGCCTGCTCCGAGGTTCTGGCCTCCTCGCGGGCGGCGCAGATCCTGCAACTGGGCTCGCCGGCCGGCTACGCCCCGCTGCGCCGCTACCTGATCGAGGAGGCCCAACGCGAGGGATTGGCCCGCGCCCAGGATGACGTGATCGTGACCAGCGGCTGCCAGCAGGGGCTCGACCTGGTCAGTCGCGTGCTCGTGAAGGCCGGCGACACGGTGGTGGTGGAAGACCCCGTCTATCCGGGGTTGCGAGCGCTGTTCCAACATTGCGGCGTGAACCTGGCGGGGATTCCGGTAGGCCCGGCGGGGATCGAGATCGAGGCGCTCGAACGCGCCCTGGCCGCGCACCGCGCCCGGTTGCTGGTGGTCACGCCGAACTTCCAGAACCCGACCGGCGCGACGATGCCTCTGGAATCGCGGCTGGCGGTATTGCGGCTGGCGCGCCAGGCCCGCCTGGTGCTGGTGGAGAACGACATTTACGGCGGCCTGCGATACTGCGGCGAACCCCTGCCGACGATCAAGCAATTGGATGAGACCGGCGACACGGTGCTGCTGCGGAGTTTTTCGAAGATCGCTTTTCCTGGCTTGCGGGTGGGCTGGGTGGTCGCGCCGCGGGCCCTGACGGCGCGTCTGGCGGAAGCCAAGCAATGGACCGACCTGCACACCGATCAGCTCTCGCAGGCGATCCTGCTGCGATTCGCCGAGTCCGGCCGTCTGGCGGCTCACCACGCGCGCGTCGTCGCCGCGGGCGCCGAGCGGCTGGGGGCGGCGCTGGAGTCCTGCGAGCGGCGCTTGCCCGCGGGC
>JAUYBU010000334.1 GCA_030693045.1 Bryobacterales bacterium
CCTCGATGGAGCAGATCGGCGGCGCGCAAGGCGCGCGCATCCTGGCCGGCGTCGCCGCGCTGGGGGCCGATTGCATCGTCATGAGCGGCAAAAGTCTGTCGCCCGAAGGCCAATTCGGAAAAGCCGCGTTGATGGAGAAAGCGAAGCAACTCGACGCGCTCGGGCGCACGCTGGGGGAGCACCGGCTGCGCCTGGCCTACCACAATCACAATCCGGAGTTCGCCAACCGCAATGCGGAAATGAATGGGCTGGCGGAAAACACCAAACCGGCCCTGGTCCATTTCTTTATGGACGCCGGGCACGGATACCTGGGCGGAGGCGATCCCGCGGCCTTTCTGTCGAGTCATTCCGAGCGCGTGTACGGAATTCACCTGAAGACCTTTCGGGGCAAGGAAGTGAGCGGACAGGTCCCGCTGGGGCAGGGCGATTTTGATTTTCAGGCTCTGGCCGCGGCGGTGAAGAAGGTTGGCTGGTCGGGCTGGATCATCACCGAAGAGGGCGGCGGCCCCCGACCGGGCAACACGCCGGCGCTGGGGCCGGACCGTGCACACATTCGGAAACTTTTCGGCGTCTAAAGCCCGCCAAACTACGAATCGAGGACTTTCATATGGAAGACATCAGCAGAAGAACCTTCGTAGCGGCGAGCGCTTCCGCGCTGGCCGCGCAGAGTGACAAACCGATCCGGCTGGCGATCATCGGAACCGGGAATCGGGCCTATGCCCACCTGGCAATCCTCAAGTCTCTCCCCGGTTATCAGGTTGTCGCGCTGGCCGATCCCACGCCGGAAAATCTGGACCGCGCGGCGACGATGGCTCCCGGAGCCAAGACGTACACCGACTACCGCAAACTGCTGGCGGAGCGGAAGGACGTCGACGCGGTGGTGGTGATCACGCCCAGCTTCTTGCACGCTGAAGTTACGGTCGCCGCTTTCGGCCGGGGTCTGCCGGTGCTGTGCGAGAAGCCGATGGCGACCACGGTCGAGGACGCCAACCGCATGATCGAGGCGTCCCGCAAATCCGGCAAGCTCCTCTACATCGGATTCCAGAAGCGGCTCGTCCCGCTAACCGTGAAGATGAAGGAGTTGGTTGCGGCGGGCGAAATCGGGAAGATCGAGTTTGTCAGCGGCAATCTTTTCCGTGGCGACTGGAACCCGAGAAGCTGGAAGTACACCAACCCCAAGACCGGCGTAGCGACGAACTGGCGCTATCTCACGTTCACCGAGGGCAGCGCCCTGCTGGAAGACGGCGTTCACGAGATCGACAGCCTGAATTGGATGATCGACGACCGCGTGGTGCGCGTCACCGCCTCCGGCGGCAACAATGTGTACAAGGATCGCGAAACGGTCGATCATGTAGCCACCATTATCGAATACGCTTCGGGAGTGAAGCTCAGCTTCGAGTTATGTCTGTTCGCCCCGAACGCGGGTCCGGCTGGCAGGCGCATGGTGCTGATCGGAAGCGAAGGCATTATGTACCCCGAGAACGGCAAAGTCGCGATCCGCAAGCGCGATGGAAAAGGGGCGCGCTACGTGGACGTCGTGGACGACACGCCCAAGTCGGTCACCGAGAACGCCGTGGGATCGGCCCAGGATTCGGAAACCTACAAGCAGTATCTGTTGTTTGCGCGGAGCTTGCGAGAGGGCAAAGCGCCTCTGGTCGGTCCGGACTCCGCAAAGGCGACGGTCAAGATCATACTGCTCGCCGAGAAGTCGTTGCGCGAGCATCGTGTGATGAACTGGAACGACTTGCCGGCTTAGCAGCCCGTGGTGAAATCCTATTTCGCGCGACAGGCTACGAAATCCCCGTGCAGCAATCGCTGAAGCGGCACGGCCGGCCGAATCGGAGTTTCGAGGTTACGTAGCCTGTCGCGCGAAATTCAACGCGTCGTACCGGCGCGAGCGGCGCATGACGTGGAAGGAGTACAACGAAGAATGATGGTGGAACCTGGAAAGCTCTATCCCTCGGGCGGCGAGACGGCGGCCTACCGGCAGCGGTTCCTGCACTCGGAAGCGAATTTGAAATTCCTGGACTGCGGCGAATTTCATCTTCCCGCGGGGCTCGGGACCGGGGCGGAGATCCTGCCGGACCGCGAGAGCCTGCTGTTCATGTGGAAGGGGCGCGCGACGGTGGAACTCCCGCCGGAGCGCTACGCGTTGGATTCCTACGACACGTTGTACGTGCCGCGCGGGGGAAGCGTGCGCATCGAGAACCCTTTCCCGGAGACGGCCTGCCTGATCCGAATCTCGGCTCCCGCCGAAGGAGTTCACCCGCCGTATCATTCGAGTTTCGCCGAGATCTCCCGGCGCGAGGACCGCATCCGGCATCTGAAAGGCAAGGACGTCTACATGATGTTCGACGTCGGCGAAGCGGCCGACAAACTGGTGGCCGGCTACACATTTTTCCTGCCCTATCAGCGTTCGTGGCCGCCGCACAACCACACCGACCAAGAGGAAGTCTACTTCTTCATCAAGGGTCATGGTTCGATGGAGGTGTACGAGGCGCCGGAGACGCTGAGCTTCGTGCATAACGTCGCCGAGGGCGACCTGGTCACCATCCCGATGCTGAACTACCATCCGGTCTTCTCGCAGGAAAGCCCGCTCGAGTTCATCTGGTGCATCGCGGGCGCGCGCTACTGGGTGGGCGACAAGAACAAGAGTTTCATGAGCGGCACGGGGACCAGCTTGACCACGTAGAGGTGACAGCGTGACAGAAATTTATCCCATGTATATCGGCGGCGAATGGGTGGCTGCCGGAGACCTTCAGACCATTGCCGTGCCCTATGACGGGACTCCGGTGGGACGGGTCTACAAGGCTGACGCCGACACCGTGGCCCGGGCCATCGGCGCGGCCAAGACCGCCGCGCGCGCAATGCGCCGGCTCACCAACTGCGAACGCGCCGAACTGCTCGAGCGCGTCACGGCGCTGGTACGGCGCGACGTCGAGGAATTCGCGCGGCTGCTGGCGCGCGAAACCGGGAAGCCGGTCAAGGAAGCGCGGGGCGAGGCCGAGCGTAGCGTGCAGACGCTCATCGCGGCCGCGCAGGCGGCTCGCGAGTTGCGCGGGGAAGTGGTCCCCATCGACGCCGCGCCCACTGGCAAGGGCCGCATGGCGATGACCGTGCGCGAGCCGCTCGGGGTGATCGGCGCGATCACGCCGTTCAACGTCCCGCTGAACCTCGGGTTGCACAAAGTCGCTCCCGCCTTCGCCGGCGGCAATGCGGTGATCCACAAGCCGGCTGGCGTGACGCCGCTGAGCGCGTTGCGGCTGGCGCGGACGATCGAGGAAGCCGGCGCGCCGCCGGGCGCCTACAACGTGGTGACCGGCGACGGCGCCGTGGTCGGCGACGCGCTGGTCCGCAGCCCGGACGTGGCCATGATCACCTTCACCGGCAGCGCCGAAGTGGGCCTGGCGATTCGCGCCGCCGCGGGCCTCAAGCGAGTGACGCTCGAACTGGGCGGCAACGCGGCGCTGGTGCTGGAGCCCGACTGCGATCTGGACGCCGCGGTCTCGCGCGCGGTTATGGGAAGCTTCGCGCACAGCGGCCAGATATGCATTTCCGTTCAGCGCATTTACGTGCACGAGTCGATTGCCGCGAGCTTCGTCGATAAGTTCGTGGCGGCAACCGAAAAGCTCCGCATCGGCCACCCGCTCGAGGAAACCACCGACATCTCATCGCTGATCACGGAGAAAGAAGCCATTCGCGTCGAGCAGTGGATCGCCGACGCTCTGTGCCAGGGCGCGCGGCTGCTGACCGGCGGCGAGCGCAGCTTCGCCACCGTGAAGCCGGCGATTCTGACGGGAGTGGCGAAACTCTCGAAGCTGTCGTGCCAGGAAGTGTTCGGTCCGGTGGTCGTCGTGGAGCCCTACCAGACTCTGGACCAGGCCATCGAGAGGGTCAACGACAGCGTCTACGGACTGCAGGCCGGCATCTACACGCGGGACCTGGAGCGGGCGTTTCAGGCGGCGCTCCGGTTGGAAGTGGGCGGCGTCATGATCAACGACGTTCCCACTTTCCGCGTCGATCACATGCCCTACGGCGGAGTGAAGCAAAGCGGCACCGGCCGCGAGGGCCCGCGCTACGCCATCGAGGAAATGACGGAACCCAAACTCATCTGTTGGAGAATCTGACCTAATTCGGGGACAGGCTACGAAATCCCGAAATTAGTTTCGGGATTTCGTAGCCTGTCCCCGAATTAGGAGGCACTACCATGCAACTATTCATCGACACCGCGAACATCGACCAGATCCGCACCGCCTGGAGCTGGGGAATCATTGACGGAGTGACCACCAACCCGACCCACATCGCCGCGACGGGCCGGGACTTCGACGAAGTCCTGGCCGAGATCTTCCGGATCGCCGACGGGCCGATCAGCGTCGAAAGCGTCAGTCTGGACGCCGACGGCATCGTCCGCGAAGGCCGGCGCATCGCGGCGCTGCACAAGAACGCCGTCGTGAAGGTCCCCATCATCGTCGAGGGACTGAAGGCGGTGAAGATCCTGTCGGGGGAAGGCATCCGCACCAACGTTACGCTGTGCTTCAGCCCCTTGCAGGCGTTTCTGGCCGCCAAGGCCGGAGCAACCTACATCAGCCCCTTCATTCACCGGCTCGACATGGTGGGTCACCAGGGGGGCGAGCTGATCTCCGAGATTCGCCAGATCTACGACAACTACGGCTACCAGACCAAGATCCTGGCGGCCAGTATCCGGAACTGCCGGCAGGTGCTCGACGCGGCGCTGGCGGGCGCCGACGTCGCCACCATGCCGTTCGATATGCTCGAAGCCCTGTACCAGCATCCGCTGACCGCGGACGGCCTGCGCATGTTCCTCAACGACTGGAGAAAGGTGCCCCCAAGCAAATTATTTTCTTGATATGTGATACGTTAAGCTCTAGATCCGTGAAGAAGATCCGCATCCCCGAGAACCTGACCAGCATGGCCTACCGGGCGATCAAGGATTACATCCTCGACGGACGCCTGGACGAGAACACGCGCCTGACCGAAGAGTTCCTGTCACAGCGGCTGGGAATCAGCAAGTCGCCCGTGCGGGAAGCCCTGACGCGTCTGGAAAGCGAGCGGTTGATCCAGATCGAACCCCGCCGCGGCGCCTACCTGCGGAAGTTTTCGATCAAGGAGATCGGCGATCTGTACGACCTGCGCGAGGCTCTGGAGGTCTACGCCGTCGGCAAAACGCAATTGTCGCCCGCTCTGCTGGCCGGCCTTCGGGAGAGCGTCGAGCGCTCCCGAACACACCTGGAGGCCAACGACAAGCGGCGCTACATCGAGGAGGACGTCAACTTCCACGCCTCGCTCACCGCGGCCTCGGGGAACGAACTGCTGACCGAGATTCTGCGGAACCTCCAGCACCAGGTCTGGTTGTTCCGCCGCAAGACCTACGACCTGTCCCGATCCAAGGCGACCGACACCCACGCCGCGATCGTCCGCGCACTGGAAGAGGGCGACAAGAGCCGGGCGCAGCGCCTGATGCGCGAGCACATCGGCGAAGTCCGCGACAAGCTCATTCACTATCTCGAAGAGCAGGGCGAGCGGTGATGCAGCCGGTGAGCATGCCGTTCGGGCACGGCGCTGTCGATGTCGCGCTGGAAGCGGACCTGCTCCTGCCGCGCCTCGACAGACCCGTCGCGGATGAGACCGCCGCCGTTTGCGAGGCGCTCGATCATCCGATCGGGACCCCGCCCCTGGCCGGGATCGTGCGTCCCGGCGAGAAGATCGCGGTCGTCGTCAACGACCACACCCGCCTGGCGCGGACCGATCTGATGCTGCCCCCGATCGTGACGGCGCTCAATCGGGCGGGCATCCCCGACGCCGCCATTCTGATTGTCTTCGCGCTGGGCAACCATCGCCGGCCGACCGACAGCGAGCGGAAGCAGATTCTGGGCGAGGAAATGCTCGGCCGGCTGCCAACGCTGGATCACGACTCGCGCGACCAGGCGAACCTGGTCACCATCGGCAAAACCGGCTTCGGCAACGTCGTCCGGATCAACCGGCAGGTCTGGGAGGCGGACCGCATCATTCTCACCGGCGAGATCATCTACCACCAGATCGCCGGCTACAGCGGCGGCCGCAAGAGCCTGCTACCGGGCGTCGCGGGTTTCCAAACCATCAGCTTCAACCACCGGATGGTTCTCGACCCGGGCTGCCGCAGCGGCGCATTGGATGGCAATCCGGCGCATCAGGACATGCTCGAGGCCTGCCGCTTGGTCGAGCCGGATTTCCTGGTGAACGTCGTGCTCACGCCTTCCGGCGAACTGGCTCACGCGGTGGCCGGGCATTACGAACTGGCGCACCGGGAAGGATGCCGCGCGGTGGATTCCGTTCTCGGCATCTCACTGGAGACGCCCTACGATCTGGTGGTCGCCTCCGCTGGCGGGCAGCCCTTGG
>JAUYBU010000480.1 GCA_030693045.1 Bryobacterales bacterium
CCGCGGAACGGAACGTTCATGAAGAACGCATGACTGATGCAGGCCTCAGCACCGCCCAGGCCAAGCATATAGCGTATGATCACCCCACCCGTGCTGTGGCCCGCAACCGCAACCTGATCGTCAGTATCCGCTCTCTTGCTCAGAGTGCACTCCACGAGTTCCTTAATACGCGTCATGAGGGCTTGCGCCGTGGAAGCCAAGTCCAATCGCCAGTCGTAGGCCCAGGGCCGAAGCTCGTGGAGTAGAACGTCGTGCGGTGGGATGTCGCCAAGGCGCTTGCGCTGGGCCTCCTGAAAGCAGTCGGCGGTGTCATAACCTATCCACAGAACGTGAAGCAGTTTGGAGGGGTCCCGGGCCTCGACCAGCGGCATACCCGCGGAATCGCACTCCAGGATCGCAACACTCTGGTTAGCCGCGTCGTACGCCGTCCGGGCAGCGCCGACAGGACCCGTGAACATGATATCCACAGCCGGGGTTGGATCGTCGCGCAAAAAATTCGGAAAGGCATCCACCGATCGGCCTCCCACGTCCACATCGATCTCACTCCCGAACACACCCGGAAGGAATACGATCGTCTTCTTTCGATAAAGATAGGCTCGATTCACCGAGCTTCCGGAGAGCGCCTTCCCGTCCACCCGGATGTTGGGAGTCTCCCAGTTAAAATCGAAAAGGTTCTCGTTGAATCGGGCCTTGAACAGCCCTTTCGGGTCCAGCCACCGCTCCACCGTCTTGGGATCCACGGTGACTTCGCAGTCTTTCAGAAACTGATCCAAGGCGCCGCTCAGCGGCGCGATTGACATCGCAGCATCGCCGGGCCAAACGTTGAATACCGTGAAGTTGACCTTTTGACCCGCATAGGCCGGGACATCGAAGTTCTCCACTCCTCCGGGAAGGCTTTCATGTTCCTCCACCAACCGAAACCGGATGTGCAGCGAAGGGTAGGAAACCGTGCCCTTCCGTTTGGGAACCGGAACCCACAGAACGGGTTTGCGGTCCACGCCATGCGGCGCGAAGGCCTTGGATTCAACGGGCAGTTCTTTCCACGTCCACTCCGCCCAGCCCCCGATCTTGTACGTCGCAAGGTGTGGGAGATCGACGACATTCTCCGCCATTTCTATTCCGCTCCGATCCTAGTACTCCTAAGCGCCCGTCGCTACGCTCAACTCGCGTTGAGTGAGAATCCCCGGGATGCCATCCTCGACCAATTCGGGACAGGAATGCTGGAACTTCCGGACCGCGGCTTCCGTGCGCGGTCCCATGTTCCCGTCCGTCGGTCCGGGGTCGAATCCAAGCTGCTTCAATCTCTGTTGCACACCGCCCAGATAGGAGACCGGGAAAGGCCAGATTTCCAGCACGTTTGAAATCGCCCGCATCTTGTCAACGCGCACCTCAAAGAGAAACTCCCCGCCGGGCGGCTCATTGAGTTTTTGCCGGTACTGCCAGACGGCCGTGGCCTGGTCCTTCCGGAGGGTCGCCTTCACTTCGGCCAGCGGCTTAGAGGTCATTGCCTGAAACCGGCCGAACACCCGGAACTCGACCTGGGTTCCGTCCGGCATCCGTTCGGTGGTCACCCACAGGCGTACGTCCGGCTCCCCGACCGTGGCGCTTTGATCCCAGCCGCAATCCTTCACGTACCGGAATTTCAGGAAGTACAGGCCCTCGGGCACTCCCTCGCGCACGAATCTGCCTCCTGAGACGGTCACGACTTCCACCCGGCCGTCGGGGTGGATCAGGTCCGCACTCATGGAATCGTCGATCGGGTGCCCGGAAGCGGTGCGAAAGTTGAACTCCAGCCGGTGGGTCCTATCCACCTGCGCCTGGGCGGGTGGAGGCGCGTCGGGCTTCTCGGAGGGACATCCCACCGAAGCACTACCGACCTTTTTCTGGCTCACTCTTCTTCACCCTTTCCCGGCCAAACTTCTCGACATAGTCCATCTTCTCGGTGCCGTTAAGACTTGGGGTGCGGAGAATCTGGCCCGCCCAATGAGTTTCCTTGGCCGTGTCGAATTCGGGCCCGTAGATCATCCTGCAGTCGATGAATCGCTGGACGTCATCCTCGGCAACCACCCCATATGTCTTCGCCTTGGCAACTGAGTCTCGAACCAGGCTTCTCAGATCCGGCTCCAAACGATCCTTTGTCCGATCCGCGAAGTCGTTCCTGAGATGATCGACCATTCGGTCTTCGAACTGTTTCAGGCTGACCTGCTGAAAGGCATCGAGGTGTGCATCGCGCAGGGTGATCATGTTCGCGCCCGCCTCCGGACTACCGGGATGTGTACATCTCGAAATACTTGGGCGGAACGGAAACCCGCAGAGCCTGGGCGCTCTTCCAGCGCAACAGCTCAACCTTGGCGGCTTCCACCGCGTAGACTTCGAACTTTGGTCCGGCCGCTGGAGCGATGAATCCTTCCACCGGAGCAAAGAACTGGCTCGGCTTGTACGTGCCTGCCTGAATCGCTTCCGCCGCCACCCGAATGTTCTTCCAGAGATCGAGAGGCGAAGCCGCCTTGGGAATCGCGAACTTCTCTTCCGGATCCTTGCCAGACAACGCGTGCGCCGCCAGAATCGCCCAGACCGGCTCCTCGAACACCACGCCGCCGGCATCGACGCTCACCAATTGGTTGCGCGGCGTCACTACGTTCAAGCCGACCAGGAGATACGTCCGATCCAGGGCCACGGCCGGAAGGCCGGTTGTGAGAGACAGGCCGGGCTTGGGGCCCGGCTCGACGTACTTAGCCGGCTCATATCGCCCGCCCGCAACGTCCTGCAACAGTTGGACCAGGGTCTCCGGAGCGGGGGGACTCTTGGGTTTGACCGCGACGTCGTAACCCAACAGCGTGTGCAACAGGACCACGCCGGTCAGGTAGTGATCGATCCAATGCTCGGCCAGGGTCATGATCGGTGTCGGCATCTGGCTATCCTCCGCTCGGAGCCGGACCGGTGCGTATCCCGCCGGCGGGCACGTAAAAGTAACCGCAGCGGACAGAATAGTTCGGCATTCCGGCCGCCGAGCCGTCGCGATTGCAGGTTTCCGGGTCCGTGATCGGGTTCCCGGACTCGTCAAGGTTGGTGGCCGGGCCGTTGCCGTGTTTCTGGCTCCACATACCGTTATCGTCCTGCCGATACCAATGATAGTCTTCGCCGGGGGCCGACACGAGGAAGACCAGATAATAGCCCGGGCGATTCACAGGAGGTCTCGGCGCCGGGATCATCCCGTCGCTCTGAGCCGCCGCGCTGACCGTGGCGCAGTCCACATCCGTGATTGGATTGCCGGAGCGCTGTCCGGGCTGCGGCTTGCCCGGAGGATGGCCATCCGGATCATTGGCCGCATACGCGTAACAGTTCGTGGACCGCCTGACGGGCGCCTGGTTCCACCGATCCGGCTCGTAGGGCGGGTTTGCGGCGGGCGACGACAAGGGCGGCTGCCCGCCGGGCGCCGCCGTCGTGGCGGCCGGACCTGCCGCTCCCGATAAGCACTCACTACCGGGCCCCGACCGAATCAGCGCGGCTGCCGATCGTGCCGCTGAGACCAGCACAGCGATGACCGCCGCGATCGCCGAACCGATGGCCGTCCCAGCCTCGATCACCGCGCCGCTCGGCGTCCCCGCCGCGGCGTCGTGGCCAGATCCGCCGGGCGGGGCCGAGCCCCCGCCGCCGCCCATACCGGGCGAAGCAGAAACCACGCTGCCCATGCCGACCTCGCCGATTATGACCGTCGGGCAGCCAATCACGATCACGCCGCCATGCACCGTGATGTCGCCGAGCCGGGCGGCCATCAAGTTCCCGATGAGTACCGTTGGCGAGCCCTTGGCGATCACGTCCGGGGGACCGACACATGTCGCCGTGTCCGTCATCCTCGAGGCGGGCATGAAGCCGATCATGACGGTCGGGAGTCCCATGATGATCGGGCCACCGACATGCGGCACCACTCCCGTGACCATCGGGCACGTGTGCATATCGCTGATCCGGGCGGCTGGCGGCAAACGGATTTTCTCCGGCTATCTCACAGTATAGTTACGAGCGGCGATTGCCGCAACCGCGCGAATTCGCCGCTCCGTCCCGCTTCTGGCAAGCGCGGCTCGAGCGAGCCCCGAAGGCCCCTTACAGTAACTTGAAATTCACTTCAACGGTGGCCTGTATCCGCACCGGCTTGCCTTGTTTGACGCCGGGCTGGAACTTCCACTGTTTCACCGCCTCGATCGCCTTGGCGTCCAGACTCGGTTCGAGCCCCTCGATAACCTTCACGGTCTCCGGGCGGCCCTGGGCGTCGATGACCAAGCCCAGCACGACTTTGCCCTGCACCTTCGCCTCGCGCGCCTCTTCGCTGTATTTCGGCTCGACTTTCGAGATCAGTTTCGGCGCCACGACGCCGTCGCCGACCTTATAGATGCGGCCGCCGGCCGGCTGCGACTTTGTCGCCGGTTTTTCCGCCGCCTCGAGCGGAAAGTAAACCGCGGCGGCGACGCCGGCCGACCCGGCCGCGGCCGCCGCGATAAACAGAGAGACAACCAGATGACTCTTTGACATGGGGACCTCTTTCAACAAAAGTGAGATTCGTTTTGCCAGATGACACTCGCCGGCAAATGCCGGCGCCGGAGACGGACATCGTTCCGCGCCCGAGGCCACGGCAACCAGAGCCTCGAGATATGCTTTCCGCGACCGGCCGCCGCCCGCCGCCAGGCGGTCGACAACCTGTTCGCGCGTCAATCGAATGCGGCCGATCAACCGCCACACAAGCGGATGGAACCAGAACAGGGCGCCAATCGCTTCTTCGCACAATGTCGTGGCCCAGTCGCGCCTGGCCACGTGCAGCAGTTCGTGCCGGACAACCGCCTCCTGAAGTTCCGGGCGGAGTTCGAAGAACATCCCCGGCAACAGCAC
>JAUYBU010000514.1 GCA_030693045.1 Bryobacterales bacterium
CGGCCGGCGGGGCTCTCCGCGAGTTCGAATATGTGGTGGGACCGAACGGCAAGAAGTGCATCGAGCCGGCCCCGGAGTTGGCTTTGGCGCACGTGGGCCTGGACTACCTGAGCCTCGATCGCAGCTCCGCCACCCTCGCCGGCGGCGAAGCGCAGCGCATCCGCCTGGCCACTCAGATCGGCTCCCGCCTGCGCGGAGTGCTCTACGTCCTCGACGAGCCATCCATCGGACTGCACCCGCGCGACAACCGCAAGCTTCTGGACACCCTGATGCGCCTGCGCGATCTCGGCAACACCGTCCTGGTGGTCGAACACGACGCCGAAACCATCCTGTGCGCCGACTACGTGATCGACCTGGGACCGGGCGCCGGCCGCCTGGGCGGCGAACTGGTGGCCAGCGGAACTCCGCGCGAGATCATGGACCACCCCCGTTCGCTTACCAGCCAATACCTTTCCGGTCGGCTCCGCATCCCGGCGCCGGAAACGCGCCGCGCGGGCGACGGGCGCAAGCTGGTCATCCACGGGGCACGCGAGCACAACCTCAAGGACATTCAAATCGAGCTGCCCCTGGGATTGTTCATTGCCATCACCGGCGTCTCGGGCAGCGGCAAATCGACGCTGGTCAACGACATTATTCTCTATCGCGCCGTGGCCCAAACGCTCTACAAATCGCGCACCCCGCCCGGCGAGCACGACTCCATCACCGGCCTCGATCTGATCGACAAGGTGATCGAGATCGACCAGTCCCCCATCGGGCGCACCCCGCGGTCGAACCCCGCCACCTACACCCAAGTCTTCTCGCCCATCCGCGATCTCTACGCGATGCTCCCGGAATCGCGCGAGCGCGGCTACAAACCCGGCCGCTTCAGCTTCAACGTCAAGGGCGGCCGCTGCGAAGCCTGCCAGGGCGACGGGCTGAAGCGCATCGAGATGAACTTTCTCCCCGACGTCTATGTCACTTGCGACGTGTGCCGGCGGCGGCGTTACAACCACGAAACGCTTCAGGTGAAGTACCGGGGCCTGTCGATCGCCGACCTGCTCGAATCGACGGTCGAAGACGCCCTGGCAGCCCTAGCCAACATCCCGCAAATCCAGACCAAGCTGCAAACTCTGGTGGACGTCGGCCTGGGCTACATTCACCTCGGCCAGTCCTCCACCACGCTCTCGGGAGGCGAAGCGCAGCGCATCAAACTCGCGCGCGAGCTAAGCCGCCGCCAAACCGGCCGCACGCTCTACATTCTGGACGAACCGACCACGGGCCTGCATTTCGACGACGTCAAGAAACTCCTCGCCGTCCTGCAACGCCTGGTCGACCTGGGCAATACCGTGGTGGTGATCGAACACCAGCTCGACGTAGTCAAGTCGGCCGACTGGGTCATCGACCTGGGCCCCGAGGGCGGCGACCGCGGAGGCCACATAGTAGCCGCCGGCACGCCCGAACAGCTAGCCCGCCACAAGAAAAGCTACACCGGCCAAGCCCTCGCCAAGCTGCTTCCATGAGCTCGTGTCCAATAACTTCCGACGAGTCCACCGCGCCGTTCCCCCAGCCGCGCGCGGCGTGACCGCAACCTGCCAATAGGGCGGAAGCTCACCGTCACCGCTCGTCTATTCTTGAATCTCGCGCTGGATTCGTCCTGGGGCGCCCTCGTCGGTCACTATCGACACGCCGTTAGTTTGGCAGGGCCAGTGCGCGATCAGTTCGGCATAGCTCCGAAGCACTTCCCTCCGAGAAAACCAAATGGGCTTAAAGTACGCAGTTCCACCGATGGAATCCGCGACCAATAAGAGATATCCTCGTACTTGCTTCGCAAAACCACAGTATTGGGAGTCGCCGGTCTTTAGCGAGCCATGTACCCTTCCGAGTGGGCAGGCAACAACGTCGAGATCCTCGCACGGCACCATGCCGTCGTGTGGGTGGAAGACCCATATTGGCTGATCGAACAGTGTGAAATCGAGCGACTCCGGACGCCTCTCAGCCTGCTCAACCACGACATCATCGTCGCCGGCAACGCTTTTGACCTACGGCGGGAACTGCAAGGTAGGGACCCGTTCACCAGCAAGCTAGTCGTGATCGACCAGTCGTACACGCTGCGCGATCCTCACCTTGCTCCTCGGGATGCCAGGCCGGGGGACCTCGTCCCCCTTTTTGCGCCGGATTGGAAACCCTTCGTCGAGAAAGACGGATTCTTTCGGCCCACGGTTCGCGACTTCCTGCGTGGCATAACCGACGATGATCGATGGCCGGTCGAAGTGAACATCTATCCGTATGAGGAATTGGCCCGAAAAGACTCCAACGGTTTCGTCCGCGCCTACGACTCGTTTCGGCAGACCGGCAGGGCATTGACCACGGAGGATCTCCTCCTGGTCGGGGCCAGTGCGGCCTTCGGCACTGACCTCGTCGATCTGAGCGACCCGGTGCTGGCGCTCGGCGTGGCCTTCCACAGCGAAGAACGCTGGCATAGACTCTCAAAATTCTTCAATGCCACCGAGATGGGCATCATCCGGAGGCGCCTGCGTGGCCTCCCAGCGCCAGTTGGCGAGCTTTTCGGGGAAAACAAGGACACGGCCCGCCTCGCCGTTACCGCACTTCTCGTCCTGCGTCAGCATTTCGAGGAGCCGGGAGTTCACCTGCCGGTTTTGTCCGCCGCGCTGGCGCCATTTGCGGACGCAACTCTGGCCGTTGCTTCCGACCCGCCCGCCTGGTTTGTGGACGAAGAAGTCCCCGAGTTCGAGAAACTGATCACCCCGAAGTTCACCAAGTACTTGGGCGGCGTTTTGAAGATCGGCGATGAAGCGAGTGCCCGCGCCTTCGATGCCCGTGAGCGGTTCTCACGGAAACTGCGGCGGGCTCTCGCGCTTCCCGTGGCGCATATACAGCCGGACACACGCCGCTCCGAGGATGACGATGAATTTGACCTCATGCGCCTGGTCCCCGAGTTCCGCGACCTAAAGCAAAAGCTCCAGCAATTGGTGGAAACGACCGGACCGAAGATCGAGCGATTGCGTCTGACTCCAACGAAGGGGCAGTCCGCGAAGAAGATCCTGGAAATCTTCCACCAGACCGGACTGCACCAGGTAGACGGCCTGGCGGGTCGTCTGGACGGACTCATCCGCGACGTCGAAGGACCGGCCCGGCAGCAGTGGGAGGAAGTCTCCGGCTTCGAACAGAGGTGGACATCCGACGTCCGGGAATGTCGCAATCTCATCAACAATGCCGCCCGCCTGCGCGACGATCTGGATTACTTCTTTGGGAAGCTCCTGGAAGCGAGATACGCCGAAGTCGTTCCAGCCGAGTATCCGACTACGCGGTCCTTCTATGAGGGATTCATCGCGCCGCGCCGCAAGGTCACCGGCGGCGGCATCTCCAAGTCCTTGGTCTTGGTGATCGACAGCATGCGGTTCGACATGTGGCACCAACTGATCCGTCCCGGCCTGGAACGGGACTACCAGGTTGAAGAGACCATCGCGTTCGCCGAACTGCCTTCCGAGACCCGCGTTTCCCGCACCAGTTTCTTCGCTGGGAAGGCGCCCGGACAACTACCGCGGACCGTCCGCGAGACCGACCTGTTTGCCGAACTTCTCTTCCGGGTCCACGGCCAAGCTCAGGCGTTCGACGACCTGCCCGAGAAGCGGCCCGGTCTGCGCTACATCTCCCGCTCCAGAGACAAGCTCACCCTCACAGGCGTGTTCGACTTTGCGGATGCCGTCAGCCACCGGATCGACTGGAATCCTCACACCATGCAGCAGGCACTGAGTCCGCTGGTTCGGGAGATTCGGGCGCTGTTGAAATCCGAAGGCCCGGAAACCTTGGTCTTCATTACCTCCGACCACGGGCACCATCTGCACGAGGGCGGGGCCGCGATCTTTCTGGACGATGCCACCGACGTGGGCTACCGCTCAGCCTACACGAGCGCCCGCGTCGAAGGCCAGCACGGCCAGCACGTGTTCCAGATTCCAGCGGCAACATTGGGGCACAGTCTGCCGGGCCTGTTCGTCTTCCCCAGGCCCAGGTACTACTTGCGGAGCCGCGCCGCCGATCAACATTCTGGCCGCCCCGGCGCCGGCTACCGCCACGGTGGGCTGAGCCTGTACGAGGTTGCCATTCCACTCGTCTGCCTGCGGCACCGCTCGGCCCCGACCAGCGTCTTAGTGACGCTGCACGCGCGGGGCGCATTGCGGGTCGGCGAAGAAGCCGCCATCGAAGTGAGCCTCACGGCAGATGGCTTGATTCACTCTCCCGTCCGGCTCGCCGCTGACACCGAAGACGTCCAATCGGTCATCGTCTCCGACATATCGCCTACTCCCACAATCGTCCGCATGCGTTACACCCCGGCATCGCCGGGCCGCGGGAACATCAAAGTCACGGCTTACCTTGGTGAACAGGATGTCGGCAGCCAGAGCATCGACCTGGAAGTCGCTGGCGCGCCGGTGCAAGAAGACGAAGCGGTCAGGAAGTTGAAAAAGATGTTCGGTAATGATTGACATGAATCTCCAGGAAAAGGCCGTGTCGGCGTTCGGCAGGCTCGTGGTCGAGAAGAAGAAGACCCGGCTGTCGGACCTCAAGGAGTTCCCCCGGTACGTCATCGAGTACCTCATCAACCCTAGGGCGTCAAACGCCGGTTGAGTGCGCCAACCCATTGAATCCAATAGTGGTTCCCTCACGTTCCGGTCCTCATTGTATCAGTCCTTCCGCTTGATCCTCTCAAAATCATTGGCTTTTTGTTGGTTGTTCTGGTGGAA
>JAUYBU010000519.1 GCA_030693045.1 Bryobacterales bacterium
CGTAAGGCCCTGCCTCAGACTGCCATCCCAAAGACCACCTCCGCTGGCGAGTGCCCGTTCCCATCCCAATCCTCACGCCGCAGGCCAACATTCTTGTCACCTCAAGACTCCTGTTCACGAACTTTTGACGCAGTACACTAGAATTCGAACTTCAGGGCGAACTGAAGGTCGCGGTTGTCGGAGTTGGTCGAAGTGATCTGGCCCACCGTCGGCGATCCGATACTCGCGTTCGGGAAGCCGAAGTACGGGGTGTTGGTCAGGTTGAAGGTGTCCAGGCGGAACTGGACGTTGTAGCGCTCCTTGAACTTGTTGTTCTTGACGAACGAAACGTCGAAGCTCACCTGTCCCGGACCGTACAACACGCCGCGCGAGACGTTGCCGTAAGTGTTCGGCGGCGGGGCCGCGAAGTCGTTCGGGTTAAACCAAAGCTGACGATCCGGATTATCCAGCTTCCCGCTGCCGATCCGGTTGGGCCAACTGGGGGCGCTGTTGTTCACGCCCGTGGCAAGACCGACGCTGAACGGACGCCCGGTCTGGAGAGTCGTGATGCCGCTCAGCGTCCACCCGCCCGCGACCCATCGCCCGGGCCCGTTCGCCGCCCAGCGTTTGCCCTTCCCAAAGGGCATTTCGTACAGGTAGTTGGCGACGAAGCGGTGCTTCACGTCGAAGCCTGACGATCCGCGGGCCGCCCGGATCTGGGTGATGGTCTGAGGGCCGCCGACCGAACCGCCGCCGCTGGCCGCCGAACCGCCGTAGTCCAGGTTCTTGGCGAAGGTGTAACCGGCCATGAACTGCAACCCCGACGAAAACCTCTTCTCCAGCTTGCCGGAAAGTCCATTGTAGATCGAGGAGTTTCTCGGGTCGAAGATCGTGATGCTGCTGATGTTGTTGATCGGCTGCAGCAGGCGGCGCGATTGCACGGAGCCGGTACCGGGCTGAACCTCATTCGGGTTGTAGCCGAACAGGAGGTGTGTGCCGTGGCTGCCGGCGTAAGCGATTTCGGCCATCATGCTGCTCCCGATCTGCCGCTCGATGTTGAAATTCCAGGTCATCATCGAGGGAGTCTCGTTGCTGAAGCCGTGCCCAATGATCCCGATCGGGTTGGCATTGATCTCGGCCGTGGTGCGCGGCTTGAAAATCTGAATCGACGGGAAGGGCTGGTTGATGGTCGGGATGCTCGAAAAATTGGTCGCGTTGACCGGGATGTTGCCGAACGGAGTCTGCGAGACAATGTAGGGCACCTGCTCGTTGAGCATATTGGAACCGGAAGGCATGATCGGGAAGTAGCTGATGGCGTAGCCGCTGCGAATAATGGTCTTCCCGTTCCCGCCCACGTTGTACGCCAGGCCGACCCGAGGGCCGAAGTTGGCGCGGCGGGTCTGTTTGCCGGCCCGGTTGGAGATGCCGTCTTCTCCCGCATAGGCCATCTTCAAGTTGGTCAGGTCGAAATTCACGATGCGGTTTCGGATCTCCACGTCGGGGACGAAGAGGTCGTACCGCACGCCCAGATTGAGAGTCAGCTTGGGCGCGACCTTCCAGTCGTCCTGGAAATAGAAACCGTGATCCTGGACCGTGGTATAGGGCGGTTCGAGCAGGATGCTTCGTCCGCCGCCGCCGCTGATGTAGCCGATCAGCATGGTGGCCAGGCCGGTGCCCTGGGTGTTAGTCACCGGATCGTTGGTGAAATTCCTGCCGAAGGTCATGTCACCGCGCGGTCCGCCGCCCGGAGGCCCGGTGTAAGTCGAAGTCATGCGGCGAACGTAGCGGTAGCCGAATTTGGTCTGATGACGGCCGAGGGTCCAGGCCAGGCCGTCCTCGATCTGCCAATGGGTTTCGCGCGGATTGGCCGGCAGGAAGCCCGGGCCGCCGCTGAGTCCGGTGAAGTCGGCGATGTTGATGTTGGAAAGCCCGGAACTGTACTCGGAGATGTTGACGCCCTGAATCCCCAGCGACTGCGAGGCCTTGCGGCCGAAGTCGGATTGCCTGGTGAACGGGTTGGTGCGCGCGAAGCCCCCGCGAAACTCGTTGATCAGGTTGGCGCGGAAGACGTGGGTTTCGTTGATCGCCATTCCTTGCGTGGTCAGGTCGGTCACCTGAAGACCGGCGACGTAGGGGCCGAGTTCGTACTTGCTCGCGGCTTCGGCGGGCGTGGCGAGGCAGCAGTTGGCCTGTCCTTGCGGCGCACTCAGGCGGAAGGTCTCCCAACTGTAGCGGACGAAGAAGGTGTCGGAGTTCGAGATCTGGTGATCCAGCCGGGTGGTGAACCCGTCGTCGGCGAGCGAGCGCGGCAGGGCGCTGGTGTAGTTGTTGAAATTGCCCGCGGCGTTGGGGAGCGGATAGATGCTGGCCACGTTGCGGGAGACCGGGTTGATGCGGCCCGAGGGGATGGTGTTCCCGGCGAACGGGTCGCGCAGATACTGCGAATTTGCCGTGCTTACCGGCCTGGTCGAGTCGAAAGCCGGGTTCAGCCGCGTGGTCAGCGGATCGTAGATCCGGAGCAGAACGCCCCGGGTGTCCGTGAAATTGGCGAAGTTGCCCACGCGGGTCTCGGCGGTCGGCACGGTGTTGACGAAGGTGAGGCCCTTGCGTTCGCGCATGCCGAAGTAGTCCATGAAGAAGAACGTCCTGTTCTTCCCGTTGTAAAGCTTAGGCAAGTAGACCGGGCCGCTCAACGCCCAGCCGAACTGGTTGCGGCGGTAGGCCGGCTTGGCCTGGGGCACGGCGTTGAAGTAGCTGCGCGCGTCCAGCACTTCGTTGCGCACGAACTCGAACAGATTGCCGTGGACCACGTTGCCGCCGGACTTGGTGGAAACCGAGACCACTCCCGCGCCGCGTCCGAACTCGGCCGAGAAGGTTCCGGTCAGCACCTTAAACTCGCGCACCGACTCGATGGAGGGCTGCACGATCACGGTGTTGAAGGTGTACTCGTTGTTGTCGATGCCGTCCACCAGCCAGGCGTTGGCGTTGGCCTGGCTGCCCAGGGCGTTGAAGTTCGACGCCGCGCGCGGATTGAAGGAACTCGCGCCGGAGAGGTTCTCTCCCTGCTGGCCGGGCGTCACATTGGGCGCCAGGTAGACCAGTTGGGCGAAGTTGCGCCCGTTCAGCGGCAGTTCGCGAATCTCCCGCTCGGCCACCACCGATCCGAGTTCGGCGGTCTCGGACCTCACCAGCGGCGCCGACGCGGTGACTTCGATCGACTCGGTGAGTTCGCCGACTTGCAGGGTGAAGTCGACACGCGCCCTCTGGTCCACCTGCAAATCGAAGTTCTGGCTGGCCTGCTTCTTGAAGCCGGCCTTCTCGACCGTGACCTGGTAAGTTCCGGGGGTCAGGAACGGAGCGTAGAATCCACCGTTCTCGTCGGTCCTGTAAGTCTGGACGGTCCCCTTGTTGACTTCCTTGATGCTGATGCCCGTGTCGGCGACAGCGGCGCCGGAAGCGTCGCGGACGTTGCCGAGGATTGTTCCGGCCGTGACCTGCGCCATCATGACTGTGCTGAAGGCAGCCAAAAGGGCGAGGCTCAAGCCGACTCTCTTGAGTATTGTCATGTCTTTTCTCTTTAGACCCCTAAGCGTGTTGAAGCAATCTCCCAGCCGGAAGCTTTGAGTCGCCTTTCCGACCGTCCTAATTGTATGTCACCCGGCGTGTGCCTGACTACCCCCCGGCGCCAAACCGGGTGCGCGGCGAAGAAATGACTCGGCGGGAGCTCCCTTTCGGGGTCCTATTCCGGAACTTGGGAGTACCGGGATGTGAGTTCGAAGGCGGGCGCCGTTGACGCGGGAAGAAAGGATGCGGCCCCGCGGGGGTTACCCGCCCTTGAGGTGCCCCACGTACTGCATATTGTGCGAGCCCGGGATGTCGCTGGGGGTGCTCAGCGTCGCCGGCATGAAGGTGATGCGTGCGTCGGCCTGCTCGAACGCCCGAAGCACCAACTCCGAGCAGAAGAAAGACGACTCCGGCGACAGCATGTTCGCCGCGGCGGTCACCCCCTGGATCACTCCCAGCGGAAAAAACAGCATCCGCCCTATGGTACCGCCGACTGTGCGCCCTGACGAACCCGCCACCCCGGCGTAGTCGTAGCTCTTTCCGACCTGCCCCGAGGCGTAACTCACCACGATCGCCGCCTGAGCCGAGCTGAGTCCTTGGCGACGGTAGACGACCGCCAGAACGTCGTCCTGCAGAGCGTCGCCCAACGACTGCTTGACCACGCCTTCACCGATGGCCTCAATGATCTGACCGTTCCCGGCATACAGCGCGGCGTGGCTGAAACTCGACACCGTGCCGGCCCGGATGACTCCGGAAGCCGCACCTGTACCCGTCGACACGATGACGTCGGCGGTCTGCATCTCCGCTTGCGTGATATTGCCCATGTTCTGCCCCCTCCGTGGTCTTCACTTCCCGGTCCAGCAATACCAATCGATGGACTTGGCCGCGATGGACTTGGTGCTCCGCACGCGTAGTTCGGTGAACTTGCGCTGCTGGGCGAACCCGGCGCCCTCCTCGGCCTTTTCAGGGCCGAACCCGATGGATGCCCCGAGGGTGGTGGCAACCAGCCGGTGCCGGACGCCTTCCTGGTCCTTGAGTTCGACCTCGACCTCCACCTGCGAGCCATCCCGCAGTATCAGCGCGCCGTGCGGCCGCACCCAGTCGCCGACGCCTTCCAGCTCGATGCGGATTTTCTGTCCGACCCGCAATACCTCCAGCGGCGGCTTCAACTCGAACACTCTCCACTCCGGCCCCAGCGTCACGGCTTTCGAGATTCTTCGGGTCACGGAATTGTCCACTCCTCCGCAGGCTGCCAGCCAGCACAGTAACGCGGTTAGCAGCACCTTTGTATGTCCGGTCGGTGTCATGCACCCCTCCGATTCACGGCAATCCGCCCCCCAGGGCTGTGTCTCGACGGAATTGCGATTCGGGATTCTCTTCGGTCGAAGTATACCTCGATTCAAGCCGGGTGCGAATTGAGTGCTGTCTTGGGGGTGCGCGACATGGAAGTGGGAGTTAATCCGGTTTCCTTTTTTGTGGCATAAAACCTAGCGTAGTGATACGCTAGGCATCGGAGGAGACTTCCATGCCCGATTCTCTGTCTGATCTGGAAAACCGTCGCGCTGCCATCCAATCGCAGGTCGCCCAACTGGGTGATATGCGGGCCGGCTCCATCACCGGCACGGGCGGCCGGTGTGGGAATCCGAACTGCCACTGCCGCCGCCCCGGCGATCCGGGTCACGGTCCCTACTATCGGTTGACGCGCAAGGTGGATGGCAAGACCGTCACGGAGACATTCTCCTCGCCTGCCGCCTTGACCAAGGCTCGGCGAGAGGTCGCCGAATACCACCGTTTCCGTGAACTCGGCGGCCGACTCTTGGATGTCAATGAAGAGATCTGTGGATTGCGTCCCGTGGAGGAGCCAGCGCTGTCGGCCCAGGAAA
>JAUYBU010000550.1 GCA_030693045.1 Bryobacterales bacterium
CTGCTTCGCCTCGAACATGTTGTAGGAGCAAGGCTTCTCGACATACACATCCTTGCCCGCCTGGCAGGCCCAGATCGTCTGCAAGGTGTGGTGGAAATTGGGAGTGGCTATCGAGATGGCGTCGATGGACTTGTCTTCCAGCAACTTCCGAAGGTCGGCGTAAGCCGTGGGACGCTTCTTGCCCGCGGCTTCCACCATCTTCATGCCCTTCTCCATCACCGCGTCATCCACGTCGCAGAGCGCCGCAATCTCCACGTTGGGAATCTTCAAAAAAGCGTTGATATGGACCTGACCCTGGGCGTGGAAGCCCACGCAGGCAACCCGAATGGTATCGTTCGGGCTGGCCAGCGCGCTTCGCCGCACCGCCGTGGAAGCCGCCGCGGCAGCCATCAGAAAATGCTTCCGATTCATCAACCTTCTCCTTTATTCAGGGGACGCCTGAGTGCATCATACTACAGAGCTCTTGCCGGGAACGCCAAGATGTGTTCGCCCGCGCGGCCGGCGAAATGAAACGCGGTTTCGGCGCGCTACGGCGTCGCGGCGCCGCTCCCGTCCGGCACGGCGAATGTCAGCGATGTCGAAAAGCTCTCCCAATCGGCCGCTTCCGGTTCGGCCGAGCGCCGCCGAACCTGGGCCCGGAGCCGCCACTTGCCGGCGGCGGCGATCGGGATCCGGATACGGCCGGCGGCGTCGGTGCGCCCGGCGACTTGCGCCTCGCCGCCGTCGCGCGACGCCTCGACCTCGACGCCGGCAGCGGGCTCGCCACCCAGCAGCAGCTTCACCGGCAGCCGCCCGCCGGGCCTCAGGCGGTGCGGGTCCGCCTCGGGAATGAATTCGAAGGCCAGCCCGGTCACGCGCCGGAACTGCTCGTCCGCGGTCTCGCTCACCAGCAGCGCCTTGGCGTAGCTTGCGCGCCGCTCGCGCGAGACGATCTCAGGCGTCACGCGCGCGGTAAGGATCAAGGTCCCCTTGCCGGGCACGCCAGCCTCGCCCACGACCCCGCCGCCCTCCTGACGAAGGTTGACGACGTTGTAGACGCCTTTGGGCGTATACAGCGCCGCGTCGCGCAGGCGGGCCGTGTGCGCATCGGCGCCGCGGAAGGCCACCGCGATGCGCTGCCCCGGCGAGACGACAAACTCACCCGGCATCAGACACAGGTCCTGGGCCGCCAGCGGCAGTGCCAGCGCGAGAATCAGCCGTGTCATCGATCCCAACGTTTCGAGCGCACCCAACCGACCATTGTATATTGGTGATGGGTGATCCTTGGGATGAAGACAGGCGCGGCCGCGATTATGTTTTTCGCGCTGGCCTGTGCGACGGCCGCGGCTGAAGTCGCGCTTCGCGGCCGCGTGATCAGCGAGACCGGTTCGCCCGTCGCCGGCGCCCGCGTGACGCTGGCGCCCTCCGAGCCGGCGAGCGTGCGTCAGGTCCTGACCACCGATCCGGCGGGCGCGTTCGCGGTCCGCATCGCCACCGCCGGCGATTACACGATCGACGTCGAGCGGGAGGGTTTCTTCACGCTCAAGCGCCGCGTCATCCATCTGGTTGCGGGGCCAAACGAAATCCAACTGGTGCTGAATCCCCTTCGCGAAGTGTTCGAGTCGGTCGACGTGACAGCCTCGGCCTCAACCGTGGATCTGGATCGCGCGGCGCCGGAGAAAGCGCTGCGCGGAACCGACATCCTCTCCATTCCCTACCCGACCACCAACAACCTCAAGAACGCCCTGCGCATCATCCCCGGGGTAGTGCAGGATTCGCGCGGCGGAATTCACATCAACGGCGGCACGGAAGAACAGACCCTCTACACGCTGGACGGGTTCACGGTGAACGACCCCCTGACGGGACGTCTGGAGAGCCGGGTCAGCGTCGAGGCGGTGCAGTCGGTCGAGGTGCTCAGCGGCGCTTTTGCGGCCGAATACGGCAAGGGCGCCTCCGGGGTGCTGGCGATCTCCACCGTCTCGGGAACCGACCGCCGGCGTTACTCGGCCACCAACTTCGTTCCCGGGATTGAGAGTCACAAGGGTGTGGTGATTGGCAACTGGACTCCGCGCGCCGGCGTCTCCGGCCCGTTGCGAAAAGGCAGGGCCTGGTTTTCCAACAGCGTCACCGCGCAGTACACCAACAACGTAATCGACGACCTACCCAAGGGCCGGGACCGGACCTCGGACTGGCGCTTGAGCAACCTGCTCTACACGCAGACGAACTTAACGCCGTCCAACATTCTGCTCGGCGGCCTGTTGATGAACTACTGGAACGCGCCGCGGGCGGGCCTCACCGAATTGGACCCCATGGAGACCACGACGGATCGGCGTTCCCGGCAGTGGTTCTTGTACGCAAAAGACCAGTTCTACCTGCGGCGCGGCGCGGTGATCGAAGCCGGATTCTCCGTAAACCGCACCTTCGGGCGCGAGATCCCGCAAGGCAGCGGGATCTTCATCCTGACGCCGGACGGTAAGCGCGGCAACAACTTCGTCGATGCCACGCGAAAAGCGGGGCGCGACCAGTCGATCCTCGCGGCGATTCTACCTTCGCTGCGACTTGCCGGAACCCACCAGATCAAGACCGGAATCGGCTTCGACCGGGTCAGCTACTGGCAGGACGTCCGGCGCAGCGGCTACGAACATCAACGCAGCGACTCGACTCCGCGCGCGCGAGTGGTCTTTCAGGGTAGCGGACGACTGGGCCGCGAGAACACCGAGGCGACCTGGCACGCCCAGGATTCCTGGAAGGTGCGCAAAGATCTGCTGCTGGAAATCGGCCTGCGGGCCGACTGGAACCGTCTGATCGGCCAGACCAGCGTCTCTCCTCGATTCGGTTTCGCCTGGTCCCCCAGCCGCTCGCAGCAGACCAAGATGTTCGGCGCCTTCTCGGTGGTGCATGAAGCGGCGCCGCTGCGGGTGTTCGCGCGTCCCCTGGATCAATTCCCGGTGGCAACCTACTACTCGCCGGGCGGCACGATCGTGCGCGGACCCGCGGTCTCGATCTACGTGGCCGAAGGGCCCTACCGAACGCCGCGCTACCAGATTTCCGTCCTCGGTTTCGAACGGAGGCTGGAAAGCGGGTTCCAGGCGCGCGTAACCGCCACGCGCAAGCGCGGGCGTCTCGGACTGGCGTATCTGAACATCATCGGTCCCGAGGAATCGATTCCCAGCGCAGCCGCCGCGGCGCAATTCGGCGTGCCCTCGCTGGACGCCGTTAACATTCTCGGCAACCACCGTCTGGACGTCTATGATTCCGTCGAGATCACGGTTCGGCAGCCATTGCGGCAACAGTATGAATGGACCGCCAGCTACAGCAGGTCCCGCGCGCTGTCCAACTCCGTCGCCGACGTCACCGTGGACGATCCGTTCCTGTATCCGAACAACTTCGGACCCATGCCCTGGGACACGCCGAACCGTCTTGTGAGCTGGGGTTATCTTCCAACGTTCTGGAAGAACTGGGCGCTCGCCTACCTGCTGGAAGCCCGGGACGGCTTCCCCTTCTCGACCTTCAGCGACGAGGGCCTCTCCGTGGGCCAGCTCAACTCGCGCCGCTTCCCGTTCTTCTTCGAGGTGAACCTCCACGCCGAGCGCCGCTTCGTATTCCGCGGCCATCGCTGGGCTTTTCGCGCCGGTTTCAACAACCTGACCAACCACCGGAACCCGAACGTGGTAAACAGCAACCTGGACTCGGCGCACTTCCTTCGGTTCTACGGCGGCCAGCACCGGTCGACGAACTTTCGCATCCGCTGGCTGGGCCGCCAGTGAAACGGCGTGAGTATTTCACACTCTGAAGGCCGTGTCACTTTGCGCCGCGCTACAATGAAAGCTTCACGCATGAACCTGGATGCTCACCTCGAGAAAATGCAGCGGGATTGGGACGCCCGCGCCCGCGAGAATGCCCGCTATTACGTCAATACCGCCCGCCAGGACTGGAGCGACGAGGAGTTCTTCCGATCCGGCGAGCAGACGGTGATGGAAGAGGTGCTCACCGACATGACCAACGTCTGCCAGGGCATTTGGCCCAGGCGGATGAAGGTGCTCGAGATCGGCTGCGGCGCCGGACGCGTTACTCGCGCGCTGGCGGATCTGTTCGGCGAAGTGCACGGAGTCGATGTCAGCGGCGAGATGATTCGTCAGGCCCGGCAGGCGCTTGCCGGCCGGGCCAACGTCTTCCTGCACCAGAACAACGGCCAGGACCTTTCCGTTCTGCCCCCCGGCGTGCAGTTCGACTTCGCCTTTTCGAGCATCGTTTTTCAGCACATTCCCAGCCGCGCGGTGATCGAGAACTACATCGGCGAAGTGCACCGCCTGCTGCGCCCCGGGGCGCTGTTCAAGTTCCAGGTGCAAGGCGACACGACGGTGAAAAGTTCGCCGGACGACACTTGGGTAGGCGTGCCTTTCACCGACGAACAAGCCGTTCGGATGGCTGAGAACCGCGGGTTTGAACCCCGCCACCGCCACGGCGCCGGAAGCCAGTATTTCTGGCTTTGGTACTTCAAGAAGTAGCGTTCGCGCGGCGCGCCGCCCAGTAGCGGCGCATGCGTTCGGAGACCTGGAGCCGCTCCTCCGGACTCATGGTCTTCCGGCCGCGGCGTCCATTGCCTTTCACGCTCTTTTGCTGGCGCTCCCATTTCACGCGAGCTTCCAGCACCACAATCATCGCATCCAGCCGGTCTCTTTCTTTTCTCAGGTCCCGAATCGCCTCGTAAACGTCCATCGTGAACGCTCCTCAACCCGCCTCACCGAACCAGGAAGGGCCAATAGGGCACAGGCCTGTAATTGTATCGCGAGACGGCGATGAAAAGGGCGCCGGCGGCAATCAGCAGGATCACCGCGAGGGTCAAAAGGAACGCCTTCCACGGGAACGGCTGGTCTTCCCGGTGCAGCACCAGCAGATAGCTGGCAAACACGCCGACGAAGTACAGCACGCACATGGGCACCGAGAACAGCATCAGGTTGAAGACGTCGGGAGTCGGCGTGATGACGGCCGCCAGGACCACGATGATCAAAACTGCGTAGCGCGAGTTCCGTATGAGAAAACCCGGCGTGGTGATGCGCAACAAGGTCAGGAAGAAGACCAGAATCGGCATCTCGAAAACCAGGCCGATGCCCAGCATCACGTTGACGAACAGGTCGAAATACTCGACGATCGAAACCACCGGCTTCACGTTGACGTCGCGTCCGATGCTGAGCAGAAACTCCAGGCCGAAGCGGAACGCCACGAAATAGGCGAACAGACCGCCCGCAATGAACAGTCCGGCCGAGCAGAGGATGAACGGTGTCGCCCACCGGCGTTCCTTCTTGAAGAGGCCGGGAGCGATAAACGCCCACACCTGATAAAGGAGCCACGGCGACGCAACGAAAATGGCCGCCAGCAAGGGGACCTTCACCCAGATGGTGGTGAAGGCGTCCATGGGAGTGAGTTGCGCCAGGTTCGGATCGGCGCCGATGCGCTTCAGCGCATCGATGGCCGGTTTGCTGACCGCCCTCCAGAGTTCGTTGGCAAAAACCAGGCAGAGCACGAACGCGACCAACAGCCCGCCCACGGCCTTCAGAATCCTGGAGCGCAATTCCTCCAGATGCTCGAGGAAGGACATTCGCAGCATTCCCTCCTCATCACTGTCGTCGTCGGTCTTCTCCGGTGACGGGGGAATCGAGGGCGGGCCCGAATCGCCGCCGGTTGGGGCTACTGCCGATGCAGGCTTCTCTTCGACCGCGGACTCGGAGGCCGGAGAGCTTTCGCCGTATCCGTACTCGGACCCGTAGCCGTCGTCGTAGGATCCGCCTTCCGCGTCCGGCGGCGAGCCGGCAGCGGGTTCCCCGCCCTCAGCGGTAGCGCCATCGGCGGAATATCCGCCTTCCGGCGGCGAACCGGCGGCAACCGCGGTCTGGTCCCCGCCCTCGGCGGTAGCGCCATCGGCGGGATGTCCGCCTTCCGGCGGCGAGCCGGCGGCAACCGCGGGCTGGTCCCCGCCCTCGGCGGTAGCGCCATCGGCGGGATGTCCGCCTTCCGGCGGCGAACCGGCGGCAACCGCGGTCTGGTCCCCGCCCTCGGCGGTAGCGTCATCGGCGGGATGTCCGCCTTCCGGCGGCGAACCGGCAGCGGGTTCGGCCGTCTCGCCCGAAGACAGAGAGGAAGCGCCCGGTTCCTTCACCGGTTCACCGGCGCCGGACTGAGGCGTGGACGAGGATTCCGTCGAGGAAGGCTGCGCTTCCTTCCGTTCTTCAGGTGTTTGCATTGAGACTACGTCGCCGCTTGTTTCGGTTCAGCAGCCGTCTGACCGTTGGAAGCCGCCGGGACGCTTGCCAGCTCCGGTTCATTGGAAACCGTCGCGGCGGCAACCTCAGTGTCGGCGGTTGCCTCCACCGCTGCGCCCTCGCTCGTCTGGGCCAGGTCGGCCGTCGATTCAGCGCCCTCAGGTGCGGATGCGCTTACAGAGGATAAGTCGGATGCGGTTGAATCATTCGATTCCGAGCCATAGGCGCCGGAATCGTAAGGAGAAGAGTCTTCGTAATTGTAACTGTAATCGGTCAACTCGTTCTGAACGTTGCTCGTGACTTCCTTCAGTGATTCGGTCTCCCGCTCCAGGTTGGTCATCTCGCGGTCCCAAGTCGACTTGAGTTCGCTTGACGCACGACGGAATTCGGTGAGCGCTTTGCCGATGGTCTTGCCAAGTTCCGGAAGCTTCTTAGGTCCGAAAACAAGCAGGGCCAGGACAAAGATAAACATCGTTTCCTGCCAGCCCAGGGGCCCCATCGAAATTCCTCCTAGATACGCACGAAGTCCCCTCCATGATACCGGGCGGCCGGGAAGAGCGTCAACCGGGGTGCGAAAACCGGGGCGACGGCTGCAACCCTCCCCTCGCCGCGGCCCGATTCGTTCTCATCGGTTGCCCAGATTGAGCAGCGCGATGCCGAACAGGATCAGCCCCAGCCCGGCGAACTTCTCGCGCGTAAAGGGCTCCTTGAAAAACAGCCGCGACCACACCAGCGTCCACACGTAACCCAGCGAGACCATCGGGTAGAGCACCGACAGTTCGCCCTTGCGGATGCCCATCAGATAGAAGAACGTCGAGAACAGAAACAGCGCCACGCCCAGCGCCAGCCGCGGATTGAACAGCAGGGTCCGGACGCTGTCCGTCCGAATCGCGCCGGACTTCAGGAACACCGCTCCGAAAGAGCCGATGAAGGACGCCAACAGCACCAGCAGCATCGACGAGACGGGCGTGGTCAAAACTTGCGGCTCCTGCCCAGCAGCGCCACGCCGGCAATGATGGCCACAATCCCGGCGACCTTCAGCGCGTCCATCTGTTCGCCCAGCAAGATCACCGAGAGAATCGCCACCCAGGCGTAGGTGAGCGAAATGACCGGGTACAAAAGAGAGAGTTCGCCATCCCGTAGCGCCAGCACCAGCAGCAGGGTGCTCGCTCCGTAGAGCGTCAATCCGGCCATCAGGGGGAGGTTGGTCAGAACCGCGAGGGGGCTGACTCGCGGCATCAGCTTCAGCCCGAGCTTGAACAAAACTTGCGCCGCCGCTCCCAGAACCGTGCAGCCGAGCACCAAGGTGAGCGACTTTGCCCGCGCGGAGGCGGTTACGGCCATGGATTGGCTGGAAGGCACGAATTCTCATGATAGCCGATTCTCCATCGCCAACCTGGACCGCGTTTCAGTAAACTAGCCAAGACAGGGCCGGACGCGCCTGGCCCCCGCGGATTCCAACCATGGCGAACCTGGAAATCACTTCTCTGGACGGAACCACCCGGACCATGACCCTCGAAGGGGCCCGGCTTTCCTTCGGGCGGGCCACCGACAACCACCTGGCGTTTCCCGAGGATGACGGTCTGTCGCGCCATCACTTCACACTCGATCGGTGCGGCGAAGACTGGGGCATCGAGGACCTGAAAAGCAAGAACGGCACCTTCGTGAACGGCGAGCGGCTCGCCGGCCGGCGCGTTCTCGTGCCGGGCGATCACATCACGGCGAGTTCCGTGACCCTGGTCTTCGGAGACCGCCCGGCGGATCGCACGGTCCTGTTCGAAGCCCCGACCGCGCAGACCGGCGTCACGGCCAGCACCGACCTGGCCAGCTTGCTGGCCCGCGAGGCGGCCCAGGCCACACCCCTGTGGAACGCCCCCGCGACGGCGCTCTTGCGGGCCGGACGCGAACTGGCGGTCCGCCGCCCTCTGGCCGAGCTGTTCCAGGTGATTTTGGATCTGGCCATGGAGTCCGTGGCCGCCTCGCGCGGCGTGCTGCTGACCACCGAGAAATGCGGCCTGGTGGTCCAGGCCTCCCGCGGCGAGGGGTTCCGCATCAGCACCACCGTCCGCGACCGCGTGCTGGAAGGCAAAACCTCGCTGCTGGTCCTCGACACGCAGCAGGACGAGTTGCTTCGCCGGCAGGCCAGCATCGTGGTGCAGAGCGTGCGCAGTTTCATGGCCGTGCCGTTGCAGACCGACGACCGCGTGGCCGGGCTGATCTATGTCGACGCCCCGCGCGGCGCGCACCAGTTCACTCCCGGGGATCTGGATCTGCTCACCGTCATGGCCAATGTCGCCGCCATCCGCATCGAGCGGGAACGGCTGGGGGAGGTGGAACTGGCCGAGCGCAGGATGACGGCCGAATTGCAGCAGGCCGCCGACATCCAACGGCGTTTCCTTCCGGCCCAGCCACCGGTCGTTCCCGGTCTGGACCTGGCCGGCTACAACGCCGCCTGCCGCATGGTGGGCGGCGACTACTTCGATTTTCTGCCCGGCGCCGAGGGCTGCGTCTCCGTCGTGATAGCCGACGTGGCCGGCAAAGGCATGCCCGCCGCGCTCATGATGATGAACCTGCAGGCGCGCGTCCAGGCCCTGGCCGACGGCGCGCTGACGCCCTCGGCGCTGGTCACGCGCCTGAACCGGAGCCTGGCCGCCACCTGCCCCGGCAACCGTTTCATCACATTATTTCTGGGCGTCGTCGATCCGGCCGGCGGCGAACTGAGGTTTGCCAACGCAGGCCACAACCCGCCGTTCCTGTTCCGGCCGGACGGCGAAGTCGTAACTCTCAAGGACGGCGGCCCGGTTCTGGGGCTGTTTGCCGGGATCGGCTACGTCGAATTCCGCTGCGGGCTCCACCCGGGCGACCTTCTGCTGCTTTACAGCGACGGCGTCACCGAAGCCGTGAACGCCGCCGGAGAGGAGTTCGGCGAGGAGCGCTTGATCGATCTGGTGAAGAGCCGCGCGGGCGCCTCGGCGGCCGCCATTGTGACGGAAATCCAAACCGCCGTCGAGCAGTGGGCCGCCGGCCAGCCCGCCTCCGACGACATCACCGCCGTCGTAGCGCGAAGAGTCTCGTAGGGCGTGCTTCAGCCCCTGACGGGAAACACGCGCAGGATGTGCCGCTCGAGAATATTCTCCGCGACGTTGCGCGAGATCGCCTCCTCGCACGCGTTCAGCATGTCGAGATAGCGCTGACCCATCTTGGCCGCGACCTTGTAGCCGACGTGCAGCAGTTGGCGCAGGTGGACGTTGTAGAGCGGACAAGCGGGGTCGTGGCGCAGCGCGCCGGTGTACTGATCGGAAGTCCACATCCGCACCTGGTCCGGCGGCGGCAGTTTCGCGGCGTCGATGTCGATCACCGTGGCGTAGGGCGCACACAGCGCCTCGCGGTCTGCGTACGCTTTCGCATAGACTTCCTTGGCCAGCGCCAGCCCCTCGCCGCCGGCTTCGGCCAAACCGATCAGCTCCTCGAGCCAGGTAGTGCCCGCCGTCTTCAGGTGCACGCCGGCGCCGGTGCGCTCGAGCGAACGGCGAATGGGCGCGTAGATCGAAAACTTGTCGCTGCCCGAATGGACGCTCAGCTTGAGGTTGCCGGGCAGCGCGTATCGCTTGACCGCGTGGGCGATGACGGCGATGTCGGCGTTGAACTCGGCTTCGAAGCCGTCCGGACTCCCGACGAAATCGACGCCCTTGTTGAACCGCCCGGTGAACTTGGGAGCGATAGTTTGCGCGGGGATGCCTTCATCGGCGATCGCCGCCAGGATTACCAACAGCTCGGGCGGCGTCTGCGGATTGTCGGTCTCATCCATCGAGACCTCGGTGATGAACGGCGCGCCGGCCTTGCGCGAGTGGACCAGGCGGTAGATGCGGCCCGCCTGAGCGGTCGCGAACATGTACTTGGCGGCGGTCGCGGCGACCGAGGCCGGCGTGGAGGCGATCGGAGCGCTCAGCCCTTCGACCTCGATGCGCCCCACCAACTCCGGGTGTCGGGCCAGGAAGGCTTCGATGTCGGCGGCCGGAACGGCCTGGCCGATGGCGCTGGCGACGTCCAGGGTGAAGAAATCGCTGGCCGCGATGAAACCCTCGACCGTGTCCAGGTTGATGTGGTCCGCATCCACGTGATACGGGCGCTTCCAGTCCAGCTCGATGACCGCCCGGTCCGCGGCCGCGCGCACGCTCTCGGGCCGGGAGCCGACGATCCCGTGCTCCCGGAAAGACTTGTTCCAGACCGGCACAACATCGATGCCTCGCCCCGCGGCGTCGATGCACGCCCGCAACTGAGCCTTGGCCTGGTGCGCAAACCGGTCGCCCACGCCGATCGAATACTTTTCCAACTGCAACATGAATTGTTCTCCGCTCCTCCTTAGAGGCTACCCCGTTTCCCCGTGATCGGGCTACCGCGCGAACCCCTCCGATGACAGCACTGGTGCTATCATGTGGTTGTGACGGAGCCTAGGATCGTAGTCGACACGAATGTGCTTGTGGGCGCGCTTCTGCGACCCGGCGGGCAGAATCGATCCGCGCTTCGCGCATGCCTGGAAGAGCGGGGCGGGCCGATTGTGAGCCAAGCTTTGTTCCTGGAGTATGAGGATGTGCTGGGGCGGGAGGATTTGTTCCGCAAGTCGCCTCTTTCCGCTCGCGAGCGCCAGCGGCTATTTGAAGCCTTCCTGAGTGCCTGCGAGTGGGTTCAGGTGTACTACTTGTGGAGGCCGAACCTGCGCGACGAGGGGGACAATCATGTTCTCGAACTGGCCGTCGCCGGAGGCGCCTCGGCGATAGTCACGAACAATGTCTCGGACTTCCGCTCATCCGATCTTCGGTTTCCGGATGTCCGCATTCTGGCTCCCAAGGACTTCTTAAAGGAGATGGCGGCATGAGCACGCTGACAATTCGACTTCCCGAAAGCAAGCATGCCCGCTTGCGCAGTCTGGCCAAGGCCAGGGGGGTGAGCGTCAACCGGCTGATCGACGAACTGGCCACCGTGGCCCTGACGCAGCACGACAGCGAGACCCGCTTCCGGGTTTTGGCCGCGCGCGGGTCGAAGCGGGAAGGCCTGGCCCTTCTCGATAAGCTTGACCGGGCGTTTGCGACAGAGCGCTGAAGCGGAATTCGCCGGGCGTTACCGGCGCCGCAGCCAGCAGGGCGGTAGGGGTCGGATATATCCGACCCCGCGCAGGCGGACCAGCGGATGCCCTCCACTGTATCGCCGTCGTTGCGCGGGCCGGTAACGAGGACGCTGAGCCGCGCGCCCTCGGAAAGCGCTTCCAGGCGGAACACCAGCAGATTCTCGCCCGGCCGCAACTCGACGGGCTTCTGGAACTGGCCGACGCGATAGCGCGTGCGCGCCTATT
>JAUYBU010000599.1 GCA_030693045.1 Bryobacterales bacterium
GAAGTCGGTCACGGTGTTGCCTTCATCGACGCGCGTCAACCGGTTGGTGGCGCCGGAGGCGAACAGCATGCCCGCGGCCAAGGTAGTCTTGCCGCAGTTGCCATGGCCGATCAGGGCCACATTCCGGATCTCAGAGCTTTCATAGACTTTCACAGGGTCACTCCTGAAGTAGGCTTCCGGTCTCCCGCTTGATTGGGCCGACCGGGCGGGAACGGGCTCGAAAACTTCAACTTAACACACTCGGACCGGGCGCGGCCTCTTCGGCGGCCGCGGGCGGGACGTAGTACAGCATGCGGCCGCAGCTTTCGCAGTAGAGAATCTCTTCGTTCCTGCGGACGTCCTGGAAGAACTGCGGCCGCAGCACCATGTGGCAGACCGTGCAGAGGCCCTCGACGACCTCGGCCACGGCCACCCCGCCGCGCTTGCTGCGAATGCGCTCGTAGGCGGCATAGGCCGCCGGCGACATCCGGGCGACCGCGCGGTCGCGCTCCGCCTGGCCTTCGGCCAGTTGTTTCCGGTCCAGGGCGGTGCGGTCGCGGGTGTCTGTTTTTTCCCGCTCGACCTGCTTTTTTTCGGCCTTCAGCGACACTTCGGCGCCGCGGACATTCTTTTCCAGCGCCTCGGATTCCGACATCAGGTCGAGAATCCGGTCCTCGAACTTCCGAATTTCTTTCTCGCAGAATTCGATCTCGTGCTGGAAAGCGCGGTAGACCTCGTTGGTCTTGGCCTGGACCATCTGGCCCCTCAGCTTGGAAATCTTCTGCTCCTCGACCTGAACGTCGCCCTCGAGTTTCTTACTTTCTTTCTGGTTTCCCGAGAGGGCGGAGCGGTCGGCCTCCAGGCGCCGGAGGTGCTGGTCGAGCTGCCTTTCGATCTCCGCGATATGCTTGGGCAGCGCGGCGATTTCGCGCTCCAGTTCGGCGATACCCTGGTCCAGACTCTGCAAGTGGATGGCGAGGCGTAGATCCGGAATCATCAATTATTGGATTTTACCACGCACGCGGAATGGGCACGTGGGGGCGCGACAGGGGAGGGTGGGCTTCCGCGCCGGGCTGGAGCAACGCGGACTTGTCCAGTCCACGGCGCGGCGGCGCCGCCGGAATTGGACGCGGCGATGTAAACTCTCGGAGCACGCCGCGGGCGCACTCCGGGGGGCCGGGAGCGGGAAAAACTCCCAAATCAACCCGGCGACGGGATGGAACACCATCTATTCGGATCGTGAAGCCCGTTCTCAACATCACTTTAAGGGAGTTTCTAGCTTGACTGGGAGTGACGGCGCGGCTATACTCGACGTCATGCTGGGGTAAAAGGGTGGGAGATGTGTCGTCGAATGGCCGACTTCGGAACGGTTGGCGGAAGTCTGGTAGAGGAAGCGGCCGGCCGATAGACGGGCTGGATGGCCAGTCCGGGCGGCCGGTTGTGGGTATCGCGGGAGTTCGCCGGTCATCTTGACTTGCGAATCGCGAAGACTCATCCTGACGGAGGGTATCTGGACGTGTTTTTGGGTCGACACAGCGCGGATGGCGCCCGGGCTCCGGAGGCGCCGAACGCCGTTCTTCCCGCTCCCGCGCGGATCAGCAGTCGGACCGAGCACGCCTTCTCCCCGATAGGCCCGCGGACTAGCTGCCGCGGGATTCCGCTCGCGGGCGCCGCGGCCGTTGCCTGCCGGCGCGCCGAAAGTGGTTGCCGGCGGCGTCAGATGTGGATTTGGATGCCGCCGTTGCGGTACGCTAGAGCGGGCAACGGCGAATTTCCGGAGAATCGGAAAAAACAGAAACGAGGAACCGCACATGGCAAGACAAGGCAGTACACAGCATAAACTCGATCGGGTTCGACCGCCTCGCGTGCATGTGACCTATGACGTCGAGGTCGGCGACGCGATCGAAATCAAGGAACTACCTTTCGTGCTCGGAGTCTTGGGCGACTTCACGGGCCAGCCAGCCGATCCGCTCCCGCGCATCCGCGACCGCAAGTTCGTCGAGGTGACGCCGGACAACTTCGACAGCGTCCTGTCCGGAATGAAGCCGCACCTGAGTTACAAGGTGGAGAACAGACTGAGCGACGAATCGGAAGCCGGTTTTCTGGGCGTGGATCTCCAATTCAAGAACATGGAGGACTTCGAACCGGAGAACGTGGCGCGACAGGTGAAGCCGCTGCGCGAGTTGCTTGAGCTTCGCACGCGTCTCAGCGACCTTCGGGGCAGCCTGCAGGGCAACGACGTGCTCGAGCAGATGTTGTTGGGCGCGGTCAGCGACGACGACAAGCTCGCCAAGCTGAAGAAGGAACTGGGTGTCGAGGGAGGCTCCAATGAGTGACGCGCAACAGGCACAGGCAAAGCAGGCGGCTGAGCAAGTCCAGGAAGTGAGCTTGCTCGATCAGATTGTGGAGCAGGGCCGGATGGCGCGCGACCCGGCAGCGGCCGAACGCGGCAAGAACCTGGTCAAGGAGTTCGTGGCCCAGGTTTTGCAGGGCGAGATGGTGGTCTCGCGCGACGCCGAGGCGATGATCAACGCCCGCATCGCGCAGATCGATCACCTGGTGTCGCTTCAGGTCAACGAGGTCATGCACCACGCCTCGTTCCAGAAGCTGGAAGCGAGCTGGCGCGGGCTGCACTACCTGCTGGCGCAGAGCGAAACCAGCGATCAGCTCAAGATCAAGGTCTTGAACGTCTCCAAGCGCGACCTGCTCCGCGATCTGCAACGCGCCGTCGAGTTCGACCAGTCGGCGATGTTCAAGAAGATCTACGAGGAGGAGTTCGGCATCTTCGGCGGCCACCCGTTCGGCGCGCTGATCGGCGACTATCAATTCGGCAAGGGGCCGGAGGACATCGAGTTGCTGGAGCGCATCTCGATGACCGCCGCCGCCGCGCATGCCCCGTTCATCTCAGGGACTGCGCCGGACATGTTTAACCTGGAGAGCTTCACCCAGCTGGACCAGCCGCGCGACCTCGGCAAGGTGTTCGACACCACCGAGTACGCCCGCTGGAAGGGCTTCCGCTCGAGCGAGGATTCCAGGTACATCGCCCTGACCTGCCCGCGGATTTTGCTGCGGGTGCCTTATGGCAAGGGCGGCGCGACGGTGGACGCCTTTAACTACGAAGAGGGCGTGGACGGCACCGACCACAGCAAGTACCTGTGGGGCAACGCGGCCTGGGCGCTGGGCGCGCGGCTGACCAACGCTTTTGCGCTTTACGGCTGGTGCGCGGCCATCCGCGGCGTCGAGGGCGGCGGCCTGGTGGAAGCTCTCCCGGTGCATAACTTCTACACCGACGAGGGCGATGTCGCCATGAAGTGCCCGACCGAGGTGCCGATTACCGACCGCCGCGAGAAGGAGTTGGCCGATCTCGGCTTCGCTCCGCTGGTACACAGCAAAGGCACCGACTACGCGGCGTTCTTCAGCGTGCAGTCCTGCCAGAAGCCGAAGCTCTACGACAGCGAGGCGGCCAACGCGAACGCCCGCCTGTCCACGCAGCTTCCTTACATTCTGGCCGTAGCGCGTTTCGCGCACTATTTGAAGGCCATGATGCGCGACAAGATCGGCAGCTTCATGTCGCGCACCGACTGCGAGCGCTGGCTGAACCAGTGGATTCAGCAGTACGTCACTCCCGACGACACGGCGTCGCCGGCGGTGAAAGCGCAGCATCCTTTACGCGAGGCGCGCATCGAAGTGTTTGAGGTGGCGGGGAAGCCGGGCGTCTACCGCGCCGTGGCGTTCATGCGGCCACATTTCCAACTCGACGAGCTGTCGGTCTCGTTGCGGTTGGTGGCGGAACTGCCGAAGTCCGCGAGGAAATAGGTAGGGGCCGGTCAGATCCGGCCTTTACGGCACGGCGGCCCCGGGGCAGCGCCCCGGGGCCGCACAAATCTAGGTTAAGGAGAAGTCACCATGGCTGTTGATTATTTCCTGAAGATCAAAGGGATCGAAGGCGAAAGCAAGGATCACAAACACGCGAACGAGATCGACCTTCTCTCGTTCTCCTGGGGTGAAACGCAGACCGGCACGCACGCCGGCGGAGGTGGCGGCGGCGGCGGCAAAGTCTCCATGCAGGACTTCCACTTTGTCATGAAGACCAACAAGGCCAGCCCGAAGCTGCTGCTGGCCTGCGCGACTGGCGACCACATTGGGGAAGCC
Source organism: Bryobacterales bacterium (assembly GCA_030693045.1). Classification (GTDB taxonomy): domain Bacteria; phylum Acidobacteriota; class Terriglobia; order Bryobacterales; family Bryobacteraceae; genus JACQZT01. The sequence goes on from JAUYBU010000599.1 coordinate 4,132, forward strand.
ACGCTGACTTGCCGCAAGGCCGGTAAGGACCAGCAGGTGTTCCTGAAGTACAAGTTCTCCGATCTTCTGGTCAGCTCCTACC